>NZ_JAKWJU010000002.1:1615625-1938750 GCF_022524345.1 Streptomyces marispadix
CAGCGGGATCGGCTATGTGACCGCCCGCGAACTGGCGCGGCGCGGCGCCCGCGTGGTGCTCGCCTGCCGCAGCGAACAGCGCGGCGCGCTCGCCCTCGACCGGCTGATGTCCCAAGTGCCCGAGGCGCGTGCCGAGTTGCGTCTGCTGGACCTCGCGGACCTGCTGTCCGTACGGGACTTCGCCCGCACCCTGCCCTGCGAACGGCTCGATCTGCTGATCAACAACGCGGGCCTGATGGCGGTGCCCTACGCACGTACCGCCGACGGCTTCGAGATGCAGTTCGGCGTGAACCACCTGGGCCATTTCGCCCTCACCGGGCTGCTGTTGGAACGTCTGCTGGCGGCACCGGGCGCACGCGTCGTGACGGTCGCCAGCATGGCCCATGTGCTGTCCAACATCGATATGAGCGACCTCGGCAGCGAACGCCGCTACCGGCCCATGGCGGCCTACGGCGCGTCGAAGACGGCGAATCTGCTCTTCGTGCGGGAGCTGGCACACCGCGCCGACAACAAGGGGCTCGACCTGACCTCCACCGCCGCCCACCCCGGCTATGCGAGGACCGAGCTACAGACCAAGGGCCCACGACTGGCCGGGCAGCCGCGGCGTGAACGGATCACCAAGCTCGTCACCGACGCCGTCGGGGCCTCCGCCGACCAGGGGGCGGCACCGGTGCTGTACGCGGCGACCGCACCGTACGTACAGAGCGACTCGTTCTACGGGCCGCGCATCCTCGCGGTACGGGGCGGCCCGGGATCGGCCTGGCGGGCGCCATGGGCGCGGAACGACATCGCGGCCGGGCAGCTCTGGGCGGCCTCGGAGCGGCTGACGGGAGTGACCTACCGGGGGCTGTGAACGAACGCGCGGGCGCCGTGAACGGGCCCCGGGGCCTTGGTGTGCGGGCAGTGCGTCGGGCATGGTTTCCTGCGTCCGGACCGGACGGCCGGGATGCCCAGCCGCACGGGCCGCACTGATCGCCGGGACCGCTACGGGCCCAGCCGCCCACAAGGCCGGAATGTCCCCGGGTTCCGCGATTCGTACGATTCGGCGCTCAGGTCGCATTCGCCCCGTTCCGAACATGCGTGTCCCGTAGATCCCGTACATGCGCACACGACCAGCCTGCCGTCGCGGAGAGAGGAGAGGAGGCAGCCGTGATCCGAGTGCTCGTCGTCGACGACGACTTCATGGTGGCCCGGCTGCACAGCACCCTCGTCGAACAGGTGCCGGGGTTCACGGTCGTACGGGCCGTGCACAGCGGCAACGACGCCCTGGCGGCGGTGCGCGAACTCCGGCCCGATCTCGTGCTGCTGGACATGTACCTCCCCGACGTGCCCGGCCTGGAGGTCCTGCGCGAGCTCCGCGGTACGGCGGCCCCCGACGAGAGCCCGGACGTGCTGGTCGTCACGGCGGCGCGGGACGCGGCGACGGTGCGGGGCGCCCAGCGCGGCGGGGCGGTGCAGTACATCATCAAGCCCTTCGAGGGGCAGCTCCTCAGGGAGCGGCTGAGCCGGTACGCGGAGCGCCGCGCGGAGCTGGCCGCGCTCCACGCTCCCGAACAGGACGATGTCGACCGGCTCTTCGCGGGTGCGCCCGGCGAAGCGGCACCGGACGGCACGGACGGGGCCCGCACCGCCACGGGCACGGCCGACGCAGCCACGGCCACGTCCCCGCACCCCGCGGCCCCCGCGGCCCACACCCCGGCCCGCCTGCCCAAGGGCCTCACCGAGCAGACCGCGGAGCTGGTGCGCGCCACCCTCGAGGCCGCCGGCGGCAGCTCCGGCCTGTCCGCCTCCGAGTGCGCCGAGCGCAGCGGGCTCTCGCGCGTGAGCGCCCGCCGTTATCTGGAGCACTTCGTCTCCCTGGGGACCGCCCGCGTGACCCTCCGATACGGCACCACGGGCCGCCCGGAACGCCGCTACCACCGCGTGGACGCCCAAGAGGAGACATCGGGGTCCGCGTGATTCGCGCCACAGGCAATCAGTGACCAGAGTCACAAAGCCATTGCCGCCCGTCGGGCCGCATTCTCAATTCCCTTGCTTCGCAAGGACTATGGAGCATCAACCGGTGCCGACTGCCGGCCAATTCCGGTGATCTTCCCTCTCCTCGGTGCACTCAGCTTTCTTGTGAAGACGATTTTCTTCTGATTAACGTGCAACCCCACCGCGTCTCCCGTGCGGTGGTCCGCTGCCGGGACGCCTAATCCTGCCGCCCAGCGGCGGAAAACAACGCAATCCCAGCCCGGCAGGAGCGGGGGACCCAAAGTAAGTGCCGCGCGTTCCGCACCCAAGGTGCGCACGGCTAGGGGTGAAGCCGTATGCGAATGCCCCCTCGCATTCGCCGCGGCCGGGCAACTCCAGCCCGAATCCGACAGCTCACCTCGCAGGCGCAGGAGAGGAACAGCCCTATGTCCGGACGCGGTCGACACCGTCGTCAGCCCAATCGCCGTATCACGCGCAGAATGTCGCGCACTTCCCTCGCCATTACCGCCGGCGGTGCGGGCCTCGCCCTTCCGTTCGTCGGTACCGGCAGCGCTCACGCCGCCTCCGTCGACACCTGGGACAAGGTCGCCCAGTGCGAGTCCTCGGGGAACTGGTCCATCAACTCCGGCAACGGCTACTACGGCGGCCTCCAGTTCAGCCAGAGCACCTGGGCCGCCAACGGCGGCACGGAGTACGCGCCGCGCGCAGACCAGGCCACCAAGGAGGAGCAGATCAAGGTCGGCGAGAAGGTGCTCGACAGCCAGGGCGCAGGGGCCTGGCCGTCGTGCGGCCCGAAGGCCGGGCTCGGCAGCGACAGCGCGGCACCGGATCTCTCCTCGGACTCCGAGAAGGCCAAGCCCGCGGCGAAGCAGAAGAAGTCCGAGAAGGGCGACGACGAGCAGTACACCGTCGCGACCGGCGACACCCTCGCCGCGATCGCCCGCGAGCACGACACCGAGGGCGGCTGGCGGAAGCTCTACGAGGCCAACCGCAAGACCGTCGGATCAGACCCCGACCTGATCCACCCGGGCCAGAGGCTCGCCCTCTCCGGCGAGGCCCAGGACCAGGGCGGCCAGCCGCAGGGCGGCGGGGCACCGCAGGCCGGCGGCACGCACACGTCCGGTTCGAAGTACGGGAACACCCTCGACGGATGGATCCGCGAGGCTCTCGACATCATGAAGTCGAAGAGCATTCCCGGGACTTACGACGGCATCAAGCGGAACATCATGCGGGAGTCCGGCGGCAACCCGAACGCCGTCAACAACTGGGACATCAACGCCCAGAACGGCACCCCGTCCAAGGGTCTGCTCCAGACCATCAAGCCCACCTTCGACGCCTACCACGTCGAGGGCACGGCCGACAGCATGACCGACCCCGTCGCGAACATCGTGGCCGCGTGCAATTACGCGGCGGCCAGGTACGGCTCCATCGACAACGTCAACGGACCGTACTGACGCGACCGTTCGGCGGAATCCGGCTCCTCGGGACCTGCCGGACGATTCAGTGGTTCGCAAATTCGCGCCGCATTGCGGCCCGCCGTCGGCGGCCGTCCACGGGAACATTCCGGTGGACGGCCGCCGACGGCTTTCATTTGCCGCCACAGATACGGCGAAACCGATACGGCAGTACCTCTGCCGCGGTACCGCTACGGCAGCGCGGGGAGAATCACGAGGTCGATTCAGGGCTGCCGGGTTTCAAGGATGAAAGCCAGGACTGGAAGTCAGGGCTGGAAGACCTCGTCGGCCTTCACCGCGACTTCCAGAACCACCGGCCTTGTGCTGTGGGCCAGTTCGGGCAGCAGTGCGTCCAATTCCGCGAGCAGTTCCGCATGTCCGGTCACGCGCCGCGCGGAACATCCCAGTGCCTCCGCCATGCCGGAGACACTGACCTCTTCGAAGTCCGGCCATGGCGCGGTGTCTTGGTGCTTCTCCGCGAGCCGGTCCATTATCGCGTAACGGCCGTTCGCGAGAACGACGAATACGACGCCCACCCGGTATCGCGCGGCGGTCCACAGTGCCTGAATCTGATACAGCGCCGACCCGTCCCCCACGACCGCCACCACCGGACGCTCCGGCGCCGCCATGCGTACGCCGACGGCAGCGGGCAGCGCGAAGCCCAGCGCGCCCATCGCCGCGCTGAGGAACCCCAGGGGGCGCCGCGCGGGCACCAGGGCGTGAAGGTCAGGGCGGCTGGACGGGGTCTCCTCCACCAGCACGGTCTCAGGGGGCAGCCGCCGGGCCAGCTCCGCCAGCACATGCGCGGCCCGCAGCGGCTCGCCCTCCGCGGGAGGCTCAGGCGGCGCGGCCCTTCGGTTTCGGGATGCCCCGCCCCGACGGGACCGCTCGCCGCCCGTACGGCCGCCCCCGCTCGTACGGCTGCCGTCCACGGAGTCCGCCAACGCCGCGCAGAACGACGGCAGTCGGGCCACCACCGCGAGCTGCGCCGGCGCCCGGTGCGCCTCCGCCGGGTCGTCGGTGACGAGGACGATCCGTGTGCCGGGCCGTACCAACGGGCCCTCCTCGTACGGATACTGGCGGAAGACCGGTGCCCCCACGGTCAGCACCAGGTCGTAGGGCCCGAGGGTCTCTCTCAGCCGGGTGCGGTCCGCCGGGAGGTGCCCCGCGAAGAGCGGATGGTCCTGTGGGAAGCCCGCCCGCGCCCCGAACGACTCCTGCCACACCTCGGCCCCGGTCCGCTCCGCGAGCCGCGTCAACGCCTCCCACGTCCCCGGGTGGTCGGCCCCGGCCCCCACGACGAGCCCCAACGCGGAGGCCGCGCCCACCAGTTCGGCCACGTCCCGTACGTCACCGGGGTCCGCGGCGTCGGAGAGGCGCAGCTCGGCCGGTGCGGGAAGCGGCAACTCCTCGGCAGGGCACGCCCAGTCGTCCATGGGGACGATCACCACCGCCGGGCCCCGCAGCGTACGGGCGGCGTGCGCCGCCCTCGCGATGGCTCCGGGCACGTCCTGCGCACGCGGCGGCGTCTCCGTACGCACCGGATGGTCGCCCGCGAGCTGCTCCAACCGCCCCGCGAGGAACGGCTCCTGTACGAGATGGCGCCGGTCCTGCTGCCCTACGACCACGACGAGCGGCGCACGGTTGACCCGCGCGGTGCACAGCGCGCCCACCGCGTTGCCGAGGCCCGCGGTGGTGTGCAGCAGCGCGAGAGCGGGCGCGTCACGGGCGATGGCGTAGCCGGTGGCGGCACCGACGACGGAGCCCTCGTGGAGCGCCAGTACGAAGCGGATGTCGTCGGGAAGCCCGGCGAGGAACGGCACCTCCGTGGAACCGGGATTGGCGAACACGGTGGTCAGGTCGTATCGGCGCATCACGTCGAGCGCCGCCTCGCGGACGGTGGGCATTGCCGTGCGGTCCTCCTGTCGCCGGTGCCGTGCGGGACCACCGATGTCGATGCGGTCCTCCGCCGTAGTGCTGAACGCCGCGCAGGGCCTGGGCTGTCGGGCGCCGGGCCCCTGCGGGGCGCTGCGCTAGATCTCGGCGGGCGGCCGGTAGCGGACCTGCGTGAGGATGCCGAATCCGACGACGACGATCGCCGCGTCCATCCACACCGCCGCCGTCCAGCCCCCCGTGCTGTCACGCAGCACACCGCTGATCGCCGGGGAGAGCACGGCGCCCATCTCGCCGATGAGGTTCTCCATCCCGAAGGCCGAGCCACGCAGCCGCGCCGGTGCCAGCTCCGCGGTCAGCGCATGGCCGACGGGCTGCAACGCGTTGAAGAACAGGCTCGCGGTGAACAGCAGCAGACCCATGATCCAGAGGGACGGCTCGGCGGCGGCGCTGAGATACCACGCGAAGGCCACCGTCAGCACTGCCTGGATGCCGGTGAAGGTCAGCATCATGCCCTTGCGTCCCCAGCCGCGCCGCAGCCCGTAGTCGGAGAGCCAGCCGCCCGCGGGGAAACCGAGGATGCCCGCACCGGCGTTGAACCCGGCGGTCAGCGCGGCGTTCATGAACGACGAGTGCGCCGCCCCGGCGACGATGGAGACCGACCAGAAGCTGAAGAACCACAGGTTCCACAGGATCGCGATGTTGCAGACGTAGAGCAGGAACAGATCGCGGTTCTTCACCACGGGCCCGATCTCGGTGCCCTTGCGTGCCAGCGCGAAGAGCACCAGCCCTACGGCGAGGGCGACTTCGAGCAGCGCCACCCACAGCTCGGACAGTCCGGCGCCGGTGCCCAGCCAGTAGACGCCCATGACGAGGGCGAGCGAGACGGCGGAGTACGCGCCGAGATGAAGGGTGGCGCGGGCCGTGCCGGAGAGGGTGAGGTGCTCGCGGAACCACCATGCGACACCGGCGCCCACGATCACCGTGCCGAGCCCCAGCACCCAGAAGACCATCCGCCACGCCTCGACCTCGTCGAGGAACACCTTCCCGAACTCGACCAGTTCGGGCGTGAAGACGATCGCGATGGTGATGCCCAGCGACAGCCCGGTGATGACGACGCCCATGGCGAGGCTGCGGTCGCGCTCCGGGGTGGCGGCGGTGATGAGGCTGCGGTCGTTGGAGTAGAAGGCACCCTCGCCGAGCCCGGTCAGCACCCGTACGACGATGAACGCGACGAGCCCGCCGATGAAGCCGGTGAGCATGGTGGCGACGCCCGCCCACAGCAGGCTGACCACGATGAGCGTGCGGTGCCCGTAGCGGTCGCCCAGATAGCCGCCGGGGAACTGGGTGAGCATGTACCCCGCGAAGAAGAGGCCGCCCACGAGGCCGCCGAGCGCGTGCGGATTCTCCGCGTCCGCGAGGAAGCCGACCCCGTTGTCGATCATCCATGTCACGACGGGACCCGTGACGGCTCTGTCCGCGGCGCTGACCGTCCAGCCGAGGAGCAGCAGCACCCACAGCGTGTGCCAGGGGCGCCAGCCGCGGCCTTCGGCGGCGGTGCCCGTCCGCGACTCGATCGACGAGGGTTCTCCCGGTACAGCCTTCATGGGGTCTCCGTACGGTCGTTGCACCTCCGGACGCCCACGACGGCGCTCGGGGCGGGGAGTTCGGGGCCGCCGGTCAAACTAAGCTCGCGACGTGGTGGGCGGAACCGGCTGCGGTAGCTTTTCTGCTATGCCGAACAGACAGGCCGGGCGACGCGAACGCCGGGGACAGCGGGGGCCCGAGCGGCACGACTCGCTTGAGGGGCGGGACGGACGCGGGACACGGGAGCGCCAGGGCGACGCATACGCCGCCAGCTCCGTCGACAACGCCCTGCGCACCCTGGTGTATCTGCGCGGCCACCAGTCCGCCCGCGTCACGGACATCAGCGACCATCTCGGCGTGGCCCGTTCCACCGCGCACCGCCTGCTGACGACCCTGCGCGGCCACGGCTTCGTCGAACAGGAGCCGGGCGGCCGTCGCTACCGCCTGGGGCCCGTACTGCTGGGGCTGACCCGGGGAGCCGTCGACGAGCCCACGCTGGTGCAGGTCGCCCACGGTCACCTCGCGCGGCTGCGCGACGACGCGGGCGAGACGACCAACCTCCTCGTGCTCGACGGCCCCGACTCCCGCTTCGCCGACGGCGTCGAGGGCCCGCACCCGCTGCGCGTGGGCACACGCACGGGCGACCGCGTGCCCGCGTACGGGACGGCCGGCGGCAAGGCGCTGCTGTCCGAACTCTCCCCGGAGGCCGCGCGCACCCGCTACCGCCGCGGTCTGCCCGCCCTGACGTCCTCCACGCTTCCCGACGTGGACGCGCTCATCGCCGACCTCGCCGTGACGCGTGCCCGTGGCTACGCCCTCAATTTCGACGAGAGCGTCACGGGCGTACACGGCGTCGGCGTCCCCGTGCGGGACCGCTTCGGCACCTGTGTCGCGGCGGTCACCGTCGCGGCCCCGAGCATCCGCCTCGACCTCGCCCGCGCCGCCGAACTCGCCGTCCTGCTGCGGCAGACGGCCGACCGCATCGGAGCGGAGCTGTAGCGGGTCGCAGTCCCGCGGCCGCGCTGCCGTACGTCCTGCGGCGCCGGACCGAACCCCGGCGTGGACGGCACGAAAGCCGTGCGCGAAGGTTCCGGCATGACGTACTCGAAGGCCCGCAGACGGGCCGTACTGATGACCCTGTGCACGGGCCTGTTCATGGCGATGCTCGACAACCTCGTGGTGACCACGGCCCTGCCCGGCATCGGAGCGGACCTGGAGACCGGAACGGCCGGTCTCCAGTGGGTCGTCGAGGCCTACAGCGTCGTCTTCGCCGCGCTGCTGCTGACCGGCGGCACGCTCGGCGACCGCTGGGGCAGGCGCCGCGTCTACCTCGCAGGGCTGGCGCTCTTCACCTTCGGTTCGGGCGTGTGCGCACTCGCCCAGGGCCTGGAGGTCCTGGTGGCCGGACGCGCCCTTCAGGGGGTGGGCGCCGCGGCGCTGACCCCGGGCACGCTCTCCATCCTGCGGCACGTCTTCACCGAACCCGGCGAGAGGGCCAGGGCGATAGGCGTCAACAGCGGCGTCTCCGGCGCGGGCCTCGCCGTAGGACCGGCCCTGGGCGGCCCGTTGGTGGACCACTTCGGCTGGGCCAGCGCGTTCTGGATCAATGTTCCGGTCGGTGTGGCCGGCCTGGTCGTCGCCGCGAAGGTGCTGCCGGAGGTGCCGCGGTCGGGAGCACGCCCCGACCCGGCCGGGCAGATCACCGCGGTGCTCGGGCTGGGTGCCCTGGTGCTGACCCTGATCGAGGGGCCCGTACGGGGGTGGAGCGATCCGTGGGTACTGGGCGGAGCCGCGACCGCCGCCGTGACCTTGACGGTGTTCGTCGCCGTGGAGCGCCGGGTCGCATCGCCCATGCTGGACCTGCGCCTCCTGACGAACCGGGCCACGAGCGCCGCGTCCCTGGCAGGTTTCACCGTCGGCTTCGGCTTCTTCGGGCTCAGCGTCTTCGTCACCCTCTATCTCCAGTACGTACTGAACTGGTCGCCCACATCGGCCGGTCTGGCCATGCTCCCCGCCACGGTGTGCACCGCCGCCACCGCGGTCCTGACCGGACGCCTCTGCGCCCGCTTCGGCTCCCGTACCGCACTCGTCGCCGGGCTGGTACTGCTCTCGGCCGGACTCGCCGGGTTCACGCTCTACGGGGCCCAGGCGCGCTTCGCCGAATTCGGCTGGCTCATGCCGCTCCTCGGCAGCGGCTTCGGCATGACGGTCGCCTCCACCTCGATCGCGGTGATGGAGGGGTCTCCGCAGGAACGCGCGGGCACCGCCTCGGCGACGGTCAACATGCTCCGCGAAGTCGGCGGTGTGACCGGGGTGGCGGTGATGGGCGCGGTGCTGACGGCGCGGTTCGCCGCCGCACTGCGTGAAGAGTTCCCCGCCTCCGGCGCGCTCGACGCGGATGCGCTGGCCCACTCCGTGACAGCGGGAGGAGGCACGGGACTCGGCAGCACCTCGGGCGTGCCTGCCGCTGTCGTACGGAGCATCGACGGCGCCTTCGTGGCCGGACTGCACCTCGCGCTGTGGGCTGGAGCGTCCGCGTTGCTGATCACCGCGGCGCTGGTGCTGTTCCGTATGCGGGCACCGCGCCGGGACGTCGCCGACGCCGACGAGGCCACAGAAGATCAGGCTTCCGCCCCGCAGCCGTCGAAGCGCTGACCGCACAGCAGCCGCCCAGCCGCCCCCACCGCGCGTCGTCCGAGGCCAGAGGGGCTGCAATCGGCCGCCGGGCGGAGGCGGACGGCCGAAAGCCGCCGCGTCGCGACGACCGCAGGCGGAAAGCATCCTTCCGGCACAGACGGTTCGCGACTGGGAGGGGCGACGGACTTGGCATTCGGCATCGAACGCATCGAAGAGGCGGTCAAGCACCTGACGACACAGATCACCGGCATCGGCAACGCACTTCGCGAGAGCCTCACCGAGACCCGCAGCCGCGTCGACGCCCTTACGCACACCCACACCGACCTCGGCAACCGCGTCGACGAGGCCCGCCGCGTCAGCGAAGCCAACAGCCGCGACATCGCTGCCGCCCGCCGGGAGTTGGCGGAGCTTCACGCCCTCATCGAAAGCCGTCGCGCGGACACCGCCGAAGCTCTCGCCGCCCCGCCGGCCGAACCCGGGCCCCGGCCCGGGAACGAGCCCCAGCCCGAGCCGTATGCCGCGGGCCCCCTCGGTCCGATGGGGCCCGCGGACCCCCTCGACCACAGTCCGCACGCCTTCGACCACGACCCGCACGACGATCTGCTCGCCCAGGCGGCAGGAGTCGCCAACGCCGAACTCGTCTGCCATCGCGACACCTGGGCGTTCCTCACCCAACAGGCCTGCCGCGGCGAGCACTTCAGCATGCCCGTCGACATCTCGCCCGCCGACGGCGGCGACCGCGGCAGCGGCACCGTGCGCGTCGGCCTCTCCGGCCGCAGCCTCCTCGGCCTCGCGGACGCGCTGTGGCACGTCACCCAGAGCCCCGGCGCCTCCCCGGGCACCCGCCATCTCGCCGCCCAGACCTACAACCGCATCCAGGCGGCGCTCACCCACACCCACAGCGGCCCACCCGGAGCGGGCACCGTCGCCCGCATCGTCATCGACGACCGGGTGCCCCACGAAGAGGCCGACGAGGCCGAGAAGGAGGACCCGGAGGACGGCAACGCCTCGAACGGCAGGGACGACGGGGGCGACGGGGGCGACGGGGGCGACGGAGGCAGCAGGAACGACGGCGAACCGTGCGTGATCGGAGGCATCGCGAGCTGAGGCCGCACGGCCTGCCGCGACGCCGGTGGCAGGACGCGGGTGAGGAGCGGACGCGCAAGCGAGCGGACGAAAAAAGGGGGTGGCACCTCCGCACAGGTGCCACCCCCGGTTCCCGTCCGCCCCACCGCCGGTGAGGGTGCTGGGCGTGGGAGCGGCCGGGAAGACCGGCACGGCCCGGGACGCGGAAACGCGACCGGAGCCAGGACCGAAGCCGAGACCGATGTCGAGACCGAAGCCGAGACCGAAGCCGAGACCGACGTTGCGGCCGGAAGCCGGTAGTCGGGAGCCGGTGGTCGGGGGCCGGAGCCGGTAGCCGAATCGCGACCGGCCCTGCCCTCGGGCCCCGTCAGTTCATCAGGACGTCGCCGCCGCCCGGCCCGCCTCCAGCCGCGCCACCGGGATACGGAACGGCGAGCAGGAGACGTAGTCGAGACCCACCTCGTGGAAGAAGTGCACCGACTCGGGGTCGCCGCCGTGTTCGCCGCAGACGCCGAGCTTGAGATCGGGTCGGGTGGCGCGGCCCTTCTCGACCGCGTGGCGCACCAGTTCGCCGACGCCGTCCTTGTCGATCGTCTCGAACGGGGAGACGCCGAAGATGCCCTTCTCCAGATACGCGGTGAAGAAGCTGGCCTCCACGTCGTCCCGGCTGAACGCCCACACCGTCTGTGTGAGGTCGTTGGTGCCGAAGGAGAAGAAGTCCGCGCACTCGGCGATCTGGTAGGCCGTCAGCGCCGCACGCGGGAGTTCGATCATCGTGCCGAGGGTGAGGTTCAGCTCCACCGAGTGCCGCTCCTCGACCTCCGCGATGACGGCCTCGGCCTCCTCGCGGACGATCTCCAGCTCCTGCACCGTCCCCACCAGCGGAATCATGATCTCCGCACGCGGGTCGCCCCCTGCCGACTTGCGTTCGGCCGCTGCTTCGGCGATCGCCCGTACCTGCATGGTGAACAGGCCCGGCACCACCAGCCCCAGCCGTACGCCGCGCAGCCCCAGCATCGGGTTCTGCTCGTGCAGCCGGTGCACGGCCTGTAGAAGCCGCAGGTCGTTCTCGTTGGCGTCCTTGCGGGACTCGGCGAGCGCGACCCGTACCGAAAGCTCGGTGATGTCCGGCAGGAACTCGTGCAGCGGCGGGTCCAGCAGCCGTACCGTCACCGGCAGTCCGTCCATCGACTCGAACAGCTCGATGAAGTCGCCTTCCTGGAGCGGCAGCAGACCCTCCAGCGCCTCTTCGCGCTCCTCCTCGGTGTCCGCGAGGATCAGCCGCTCGACGAGGCTGCGCCGCTCGCCGAGGAACATGTGCTCGGTGCGGCACAGGCCGATGCCCTGCGCGCCGAAGCGCCGGGCGCGTGCGGCGTCCTCCGCGTTGTCGGCGTTGGCCCGTACTCGCAGGCGGCGCACCCGGTCCGCGTAGGCCATGATCCGGTGTACGGCCTTGACCAGTTCGTCCGCGTCGTCGGCACCGGCGTGCATGCGGCCCTCGAAGTACTCGACGACCGGCGAGGGTACGACCGGCACCTCGCCCGCGTAGACCCTGCCGGTGGAGCCGTCGATGGAGACGACGTCGCCTTCCTCGATGACCTTCCCGCCGGGCGTCTTCAGGCAGCGCCGCTTGGTGTCGACCTCCAGCTCCTCCGCGCCGCACACACAGGTCTTGCCCATGCCGCGTGCGACGACGGCCGCGTGGGAGGTCTTGCCGCCGCGCGAGGTGAGGATGCCCTCGGCGGCGAGCATGCCGTCCAGGTCGTCGGGGTTGGTCTCACGGCGGATGAGGATGACCTTCTCGCCGGAACGCGACCACTTGATCGCGGTGTACGAGTCGAAGACGGCCTTGCCCACGGCCGCTCCCGGCGAGGCGGCGATGCCCCAGCCGATCTCGTCTGCGTCGCGCACTCCGCCGTCGCTGTCGAAGCGGGGGAACATCAGCTGCGCGAGCTGGTTGCCGTTGACGCGCTGAAGCGCCTCCGCCTCGTCGATGAGGCCCTGGTCGACGAGCTGAGTGGCGATACGGAAGGCCGCGGCGGCGGTGCGCTTGCCCACGCGGGTCTGGAGCATCCACAACTTGCCGCGCTCGATGGTGAATTCGATGTCGCACAGGTCCCTGTAGTGCGTCTCCAGGGTCTCCATGATCTGCATGAGCTGGTCGTACGAGGGCTTGTCCAGTTGCTCCAGCTCGGCGAGCTGCACCGTGTTGCGGATGCCGGCGACGACGTCCTCGCCCTGGGCGTTCTGGAGGTAGTCGCCGTAGACGCCCTGCTGGCCGGTGGCGGGGTCACGGGTGAAGGCGACGCCGGTGCCGGAGTCCGGGCCGAGGTTGCCGAAGACCATCGAGCAGACGTTGACGGCGGTGCCGAGGTCCTGCGGGATGCGTTCCTGGCGGCGGTAGAGCTTGGCGCGGTCGCCGTTCCACGAGTCGAAGACCGCCTTGACGGCGAGGTCCATCTGCTCGCGCGGGTCCTGCGGGAAGTCCCGGCCGGTCTCCTTCAGCACCAGGTGCTTGAACTTCTCGGCCAGCATCTGCATGTCCGCCGCGTCGAGTTCGATGTCGCTGGAGGCGCCCTTGAGGCTCTTGGCCTGGTCGAGCGCCTCGGAGAAGACCTCGCCGTCCATGCCGAGGACGGTGTCGCCGAACATCTGGATGAGGCGCCGGTAGGAGTCCCAGGCGAAGCGCTCGTCGCCGGACTGGGCGGCCAGGCCGTGCACGGACTCGTCCGACAGGCCGATGTTGAGGACGGTGTCCATCATCCCCGGCATGGAGAACTTCGCGCCCGACCGTACGGAGACCAGCAGCGGGTCGTCGGCCTGGCCGAGCCGCTTGCCCATCTTCCGCTCCAGCGCGTCGAGATGGGCACTGACCTCGTCCCGCAGCGCGGGCGGCTCCTCACCGCTGTCGAGGTAGACCTTGCACGCCTCGGTGGTGATCGTGAAGCCGGGCGGTACGGGGAGGCCGAGGTTGGTCATCTCGGCGAGATTGGCCCCCTTGCCACCGAGGAGGTCCTTGAGATCCTTGTTGCCCTCTGTGAAGTCGTAGACGAACTTCTGCACTGCTTCGTGATCCGGCACGGGACTCGACCCCTTGTGGACGGCTGGCCTGACGGCGGGGAGCGTACCCAGATCGAAGGCAGGGACGTACGTCCAGCGGTACGCCAAAGGGCCGTAACCACCCGGACGGCGAGGATCGAAGGCAGCGCCCTTCCCGTACGGGCGCAGGCGGCCGAATCCACAAGTCGAAGGCACCACTCCGCCGAGCCACCGCCGACCCGCGAGCAGGCACTCTCCGTGAGGATGCTCTTCGGGGACTGAATCTAGGACCGGTAAAGTCGCGGGCTGCTCCTTGGAGATCTGGACCGCACAACTGAGCGCTCATCTGAGCAACCCCCTGATCAAGGTGGCGAGAATCACGCCTGCGAGTGACCGGCTGGTCTCACGATGCGGACATCACGGATCGTTTCCCCGGCGTTCGCCCGCGGCGGTGACCCGGTCACAAGGCCGTACGGGCCGCCTGTTCCAGCAGCTCCTGGAGACGAAGCCCGCGCCTCGCGTCCGGATCGGGGGTGCGCCTGCCGCGTACCGCCTCGGCGAACTCACGGCGCAGCACGGGCCATGACTCCTCCGGGTCCAACTCCCCCGAGTCGTAGACCAGTTCATGCTCCTCGCAGTACAGCTCGACCCGGGTGCGCGCACGGGCGACCCGTATCGAGCCGGAAAGCGACGCCTGGCTGACGGCGCCGTTCTCGTGCTCGCAGGTCAGCTCAATCCAGCGCCGCGGGTCGCCCGTGCCGCGTATGGAGGCGATCGGGCCGACCGCGAGGTCGAGCAGGTCCAGCAGATGGGGACCGAGGTCGAGCAGCGCGCCGTGTTCCAGACGCCAGCCTGTGGCCATCTCGCCACCGAGGAACGCGCCGTGGACGTAGAGAGACCGGGCGCCGGTGACCGTGGACCGGCTTGCGCGGGCGAGGAATTCACGGGTGCCGGGGTGGTAGCGCTTGCTCAGCACGAGCTGGGAGACCACGCCGGCGTCGGCTATCGCATCGGCCAGCGCGCGGGCGGAGACGAGGTCCGGGCCGAGCGGCTTCTCCAGCAGCAGCGCCCGGCCTGACCGCGCGGCTCGTACGGCCAACTCGGCCTGTACCGCGGGCGGAACGGCGAAGGCCACCGCCTCGCATGTGCCCAGGAGTTCGTCGAGGGAGGCCGCGGTCGCGGCGCCGTAGGGTGCGGCTGTCTCCGCGGCGGCCTCGGGGCGGCGGGCCCACACGGAGACCAGTTCCGTCTCAGGACCGGCCGCGAGCATCCTGGCGTGCATGGTGCGGGCCCAGGGTCCGGCGCCGACGAGACCGACACGTACCGGGTCGCCGGTCCACTGCCCGGACGCGGCAGCGTCCTTCGGCGCCGTCGCGGCAGCGTCCTCAAGTGCCTTGCCGGGAGCGGCGGACGGCCGGGGTGCGGCGGCGTCGACGGGCTCGGTCATGGGTGGTCCTTCCGAACGTGCGGGCGGGGGGCCGGAGTCGGGGTCCGAGGCCGGGCGGCCGGGGACGGCCGGGCTGGCTCAGCCGCCGAGCGCCGCGAGCCGGGCGTCCGCCCGGTCCGGGGCGTAGAGGTCCTCGACGACGATCGCGGCGGCACCCAGCAGCCCGGCCCGCTCCCCCAACCGCGAGGTGACGACGCTCAGATGGGCGGTGGTACGCGGCATCGCCCGCTGGTACAGCAGTTCGCGGACGCCGGTGAGGAACGGAGTGCCCGCGAGGTCCCCCGCGATCATCAGCACCCCCGGGTTGAGCAGTGTGACGACGGTGACCAGCACCTCGCCGACCCTGCGGCCCGCCTCCCTCGCGAGCCGCACCGCGTCGGGCTGACCGGCCGCGAGATGGTCGCGTACGCCGGACACGGAGTCGGTTGCGATCCCGGCGTCGGTGAGCTGTGCGGCCAGTGCCCGGCCGCTGGCGACGGCGGCGAGGCAGCCGTAGGAGCCGCACATGCACAGCGCCTCGGGGCAGTCGTGCAGCCTTATGTGGCCGATGTCGCCGGACCCGCCGTCGATTCCGCGGTAGAGGCGGCCGTCGGCGACGACTCCGGCGCCGATGCCCGTGGAGACCTTCACCAGCAGGAAGGCGGAGCAGTCCCGGTGGGCGGCGCGCTGCTCGGCGTAGGCCATCAAGTTGGCGTCGTTGTCGAGGAGTACGGGCACGGCGGGCCCCTCGGCGGAGACGTACCGCGCCCATGCCTCCTGGAGTTTCTCCCGTACCGGATAGCCGTCCCAGCCCGGCATGATCGGCGGCTGTACGACCAGGCCCGACTCCCAGTCGACGGGGCCGGGCACGGAGAGCCCGATGCCGCAGACCCGAGCCGCCGGGGTGCCGGTCTGCTCCAGCAGTGCCGCGAACCAGCGCGCGAGGGTGTCGAGTACGTGGCCTGGGCCGTCCGCGATCAGCATCTCGCCGGAGCGCTCGGCCAGTACGTTGCCCGCGAGGTCCACGACGGCCGCGCTGGTGTGGCTCGTACCGAGGTCGGCGGCGAGCACCACGGCGTGCTCCGAGTCGAACTCCAGCCGTGTGGAGGGCCGTCCGCCCGAGGAGCCCTCGACGGGTGCCGTGGCGCCCTCGCGCAGCCAGCCCGCCGCGAAGAGCTGGTCGAGGCGGTGGCCGACGGTGGACCGGGAGAGCCCGGTGGCCCGTTGCAGTGCGCCGCGTGTGGTGGCGCTTCCGTCACGGATGAGGCGGAGCAGATGCCCCGCGCTCGCCTGGTTCCCGGTCATCGACTCCTCAGCTCTTGTCCGCGCCGCTGGTCAGGCCCTCTGTCAGCAGCCGTTCCGCGGCGAGGAAGAGAAGGACCACGGGAACGGTCAGCACCACCGATCCTGCCATCAGCACCGTCTTGGACACCTCGATGCCGTTGGCCAGTTGCTGGAGGCCGAGGGAGACGGTCCAGTTCTCCGGTGTGGCGGCGAGGAAGAGCAGCGCGAAGAGGAACTCGTTCCACGCGATCATGAAGATATAGAGGCCGGTGGCCATCAACGACGGCGCGGCGAGCGGCAGTACGACCTTGCGTATGGTCTGGAGCCGCGAACAGCCGTCCAGCGCGGCGGCCTCCTCGATGGAGAAGGGGATCGTCGCGAAGTAGTTGCGCAGCATGTAGATGGAGACGGGCACGGTCTGCGCGATGTAGACGATGGCGAGCCCGACGATGCTGCCCTGGAGCCCCATCTTCGCGAACATCACGAAGAGCGGCACCGCGAGCAGGGTCGCGGGGAAGAGGTAGACGGCGAGGAAGAGCGCGCTGAGGTGCCGTCCGCCGAAGAAGCGCAGCCGGCTCACGGCGTAGCTGCCGGGGATCGCGGCGAGCAGGGTGAGCACCACGGCGCCGACGGAGGCGAGGGCGGAGTTGCGGAGCATGCCCAGGAATCCCTGGCCGCCCTCGGAGGTGGGCCTGAGTACTTCCTCGTACGTGCTGAGCGTGAACTCCTTGGTGGAGACCCACAGCCGGCCGGGGTCGAGCAGGAGCGCGTCGATGGGTTTCACCGACAGCAGCAGCATGTAGTAGAAGGGCACCAGCGTGGCCAGCGCGAGGAAGGCGATGACGACCCAGCGCAGCACGCCGAAGAGCCGTTCCTCGAACTGGGCGCGGCTGAAGGGGACTCGGGCGCGGACTTGGGCCTGGTCTGCGCGGCTCATGACTCCTCCTGGACCTTCCTGCCGAAGAACGTGAAGTACAGGCCCAGCAGCACCATGAGGATCACGGCGAGCACGAGCGCCTGGGCCGCGGCGGCGCCCACGTCGAAGCGGGCGGTGAGGAAGTCGTAGACGCGCACGGCGACCACGTCGGTGCCGGAGCCTCCGCCGGTCAGCAGGTACACGTCGTCGAACTTGTTGAACTCCATGATGAAACGCAGCACGCACAGCAGCGCCACGACGGGCATGAGCTGCGGCAGCAGCACGTGCCGGAAGCGCTGGGTGGGCGCGGCGCCGTCGACCTTCGCGGCCTCCTCCAGGCCGTCCGGCACCGCCTGTAGGCGGGCCAGCAGGAAGAGGAACGCGAACGGGAAGTAGCGCCAGGTCTCGAAGGCGATGACGGTCAGCAGGGCCAGCGGCAGCTCGAAGTCCGCGCCGAACAGGGAGACTTCGTAGCTGCGGGTGGAGAGGAAGGCGACCGGGTCGTCCCAGCCGAGCAGCTTCGCGCCCCACTCGTTGACGACGCCGAACTGCGGGCTCAGCGCGATCTCCCATACGAACGCCACGGCCACCACGGGCGCCACATAGGGCAGCAGCATCGCGCCGCGCACCAGGCCGCGGCCGCGGAAAGGCTTGCGCAGCGCGAGCGCGGCGACCAGGCCGAGGAGGATGGACCCGGCAGTGGAGCCGACTGTGTAGAGCAGAGTGGTCCACAGGCTGGTCCAGAAGCCGGGCGAGCCGAAGACCGCACGGAAGTTCTCCAGCGACCAGTCGCCGAGAAGGCCCATGCCCTGGATGTCGACGAGGCGGGCGTTCTGGAACGCGAGAAGCACCGTCCACAGGATCGGCAGCACGACGACCACCGTCACGACCACGACGGTGGGGGTGACGAAGGCCAGACCGGCACGGTTCTCCCGTGCGGCGGCGGAGAGTCGGCGGGGGCGGCGTCCGGGGGTGCCGCCGCCCGGGGCGTCCGGGCCGGACCCCGGCCCGGGACCGGGGGTGTCGCCGGGGCGCGTCGCGCCGTCCTGTGGAGTGGTCGTGGGTTGCGTCATGGTGTGCGTACCTCGGGTGTGTGCGTACCTCGGGTCACGTGTGGGGGCGGGGCTGCGGGGGCGCCGGAACGCGAGGGACCGGTGGCGCCGGAGGTCTGGGCGAGGGTGCGCAGGCGGGCACCGGCGCGGGCGCCGGAACCGGCCCCGGCGGGCAGGGCGCCGCTCACCGCAGGGACCGCCGCAGTGCGTCGATCTCGTCCTGCGACTGCTGCGCCGCCTCCCCTGGCGTGGTCTGCCCGCTGGTCATCGAGCCGAGGACCTTCGCCACGGGCAGTTCGCCGTTGGTGGCGCCCACGAGAGCGCCCTCGCCCTGGAGGAACCCCCAGCGCCGCATCACGCTGATGCCGTCGCTCAACTCGTCCAGCAGCTCGTCCGGGTAGATCGAGTCCAGCGGCTTGCGCACCTTCGCCTCGACGCCCAGCGGGCTGGAGTGCCAGGCGCGGGTGTACTTGCGGGGATCGTCCGAAGTGCCCTCCCGCACGGGGATCTTGCCTTCGGGCGCCATCCCGAACCAGTCCTCGTAGCCGTCGCTGAGCATGTACTTCACGAAGCTGCGGGACGCCTTGGTCTCGGCGGTCTTCGTCACCGCCCAGGAGGTGATCTCCCCGAACTGCACCGGCTTTCCGCCGTCGGGCCCCTTCATCGCCGTGGTGATGCCGCTGTTGCGCGCGAGGAACTCCTTGTCCTTCTTGCACTGAGGGCAGCTCGGTACTGCGTCCGCACGCTGCCCGGAAAGCTCGTCCAGCAGGAAGGAGGACCACACCATCATCGGCGACCTGCCCGCGAAGTACGTGGCACGGGTGGTGTCGACGGTCTGGGTGCCTGGGGCCCCGTGTTCGCGGGCGAGCTCGTCGTACGTGGCGAAGGTGCGGCGGCACGCGGGCGAGTCCAGCGTCACCTTGCCCTTGTGCGTCAACTGGCAGTCGTTGGCGAGCGCCAGATACTCGAAGCTCTGCTGGGTGAAGACGTCGGACGGGTCGGCCGCCAGCGAGATGCCGTGCATGCGGCCCCGGTCGAGCTTCTGTGCCGCCTTGACGGTGCTGCCGTAGTCCTCCGGCGCCGCCAGGCCCGCCTTCTTCAGCAAGTCCTTGCGGTAGACGAGGAGTTGGACCCAGGCGTCGGAGGGAACGGTCAGCCGGGCCGGGCCGTCGGACGTCAGCTTGAGCGCGTTGGAGTTGAAGGTGTCCTCGCCGAGTTCCTTGACGACGGCGGCGGGCGTCTCGGTGTCCAGCAGGCCGTTGCCGTACATCTGCCATGCCTGGCCGAGCGGCAGGGCACCGATGACGTCGGGCAGATTGCCCGACGCCGCGGCCGACATGATCAGTTGGGGGAGCTGGCCCTCGTCGACGCCGACGAGTTCGACGTCCACGCCGGTCCTCTTCTCGAAGCGTGCGACGTTCTTCTTCTCCGCCGCCATGCGCGCCGGGAGATTCTCCAGCGTCCACACCGTGATCTTGCCGTCCGGCCGTTCACTGCCCGACCGGGCGTCCGACGCGCACCCCGCGAGCAACGCGGCGCTCAGCGTCACGGCCACTGCCGCCGCCGCAGGCTTCCTGGCGCCCCAGCGCCGAGTCCACATCCGCATTCCTGCCTCGTCCTCAACCGGCTTCCGCTTTATCGCCATGCATCTCAGCACCACTTCTGTCTGTTAACAAGACGTATCCCTCATGTATCTTCGACGGAACTTGAGAAGCCCACGTCAGAGCCAAGTCTTCGGAGTGCGTTGTGGAGCGAGTTGTCCAGTTCACCGGCCCGCGGCAGGTGGAGGTCGCAGAGCACGAGCGTGCGCCGCTGCCGCACGGCCATGTGCGCCTCCGTACGCTCTACTCGGGCATATCGGCGGGCACGGAGCTGACCGCGTACCGCGGCACCAACCCCTATCTGACCCGCACTTGGGACCCCGAGGCCCGGCTCTTCCGCGAGGGCGCACCCGGCATCGAATATCCGGTGGCGGGCTGGGGCTACTCCGAAGTCGGGGAAGTCGTCGAGATATCACCGGAGTTGACTGACACACCGGGGATGCCGCAGGTCGGCGACGTGGCGTGGGGCATCTGGGGCCACCGCAGCGAGGGCGTCGTGCCGGGCGAGCGGCTGGCCGGGCACACCCTGCCGCCGGGGCTCGAACCGCTCGCCGGCGCCTTCGCCCGCGTCGGCGCCATCGCCTACAACGCCGTGCTCGGCGCGGGCATCAACCTCGGTGAGGACGTCGCGGTGTTCGGGCAGGGCGTCATCGGCCTGCTGACCACTCGTCTCGCACGACTCAGCGGCGCCCGTGTGATCGCCGTCGACGCCCTCGACGTACGGCTGCCCGTCGCACGGCGCTACGGAGCGGACGTCACGCTCGACGCCCGCAAGGACGTAGTCGCCGAGCGCATAAGGGAGTCGACGGGCGGACGCGGCGCGGACGCCGCCATAGAGATCAGCGGCGCCTACCCCGCGCTGCACGAGGCGCTGCGCTCGGTCGCGGTGGGCGGACGGGTCGTGGCCTCCGGCTTCTACCAGGGCGACGGCGCGGGGCTGCGGCTCGGCGACGAATTCCACCACAACAGGGCCCAGTTGATCTGCTCGCAGATCGGGGGCGTACCCCAGGAGCTGGCGGGGCGGTGGAGCGTGGAACGGCTTCAGCGCACTTTCCTGGACCTGGTCGCCGAGGAGCGGGTCGACGTGAAGTCGCTCGTCAGCCACGTCGTCCCCGTGGACGAGGCGGCAGACGCCTATGAACTGCTGGATCGGCGCCCGGCGGAGGCCCTCCAGGTCGTGCTCGAGTTCTGAACCGAAGGGCCCGCTCCCTGATATCCGGAGCCCCGGCCCTCACCGCCACACCGACCCCCCACGTACGAGCCGCACTTCGCGAAAGGCCCGACCATGTTCACAACCGCCTGCCAGGAACAGCTACTGCCGGGCGAGACGCTCCAGCAGAAGTGGGACTTCGCCCAAGCCGCGGGCTACGGAGCGATCGAACTGCGAGGAAAGGGCGACTTCCACTTCCGTGACCGGCTGCCGGAACTGCGCCGGGCGCTGGCGGACGGCGTCGTCATGCCGACCGTGTGCGTCGAGATGCGGCACTTCCTCGGGGCGTTCGACGAGGAGCTGCGCCGCGACGCCGTCGCCCAGATGAAGTCGCAGCTCTCCGTCATCGCCGAACTCGGCGGCCGGGGCGCGATGACACCGGCCTCCTACGGGATGTTCTCGCGGCGCCTGCCGCCGTTCGAGCCGCCCCGCAGCGAGGAGGAGGACCGCGAGGTGCTGCTCGCGGGCCTCACCGAGCTGGGCGAGCACGCCGCCCGCGAAGGCGTCGCCCTCTTCCTCGAACCGCTCAACCGCTACGAGGACCACATGGTCAACAGGCTCGGCCAGGCAGTGGAGTTGATACGGCAGACAGGGCTGGACTCCGTCCGCGTGGGCATCGACAGCTACCACATGAACATCGAGGAGGCCGACCCTCCCGCCGCCATCCTCGAAGCCGCCCCGTACATCGGACACGCGCAGGTCAGCGACTCCAACCGCTTCCAGCCGGGCGCGGGCCACCTGGACTGGCCCGCCTGGCTGGGCGCACTGGAAGCGGCGGGCTACGAGGGCGAACTGGCCGTGGAGTGCAGGCTGACCGGCGACCCGGAAGAGGCCGTGCGCTCCATCACGCCGTTCCTCTCACGGGCCGCCGCGTGAGCGCCGCACCCGCGCCCGCTCCCCGCACGGCAGCCGTACGGACCGGGCGGCAGGGACCCACCGGGACGCCCGCACCGCACCGCTTCCCGGGACGGGCCGAACGCGCCCGGCTGCGGCGCGGGGCACACCGTGTGCTGCTGGGCAACTGGACGGGGACCTCGACCGTCCCCTCACACGGTCTGTATCCGCACCAGTGGAGCTGGGACTCGGCGTTCATCGCCATCGGCCTGCGCCATCTCTCCGCGACCCGCGCGCAGCGGGAGCTGGAGACGCTGCTGGGCGGCCAGTGGGGCGACGGGCGCATCCCGCACATCGTCTTCAACTCCCGTGTGCCGCAGGACGCTTACTTTCCCGGGCCCGGCTTCTGGCGCTCGTCCACCGCCGGGCGGTCCCGCGGCGCGGGCGCCCCCCTCGACGCCGAGACCTCCGGGATCGTCCAGCCGCCGGTGCACGCGTTCGCCGCCTGGCTGGTGCACTGCGCCGACCCGGACGCCTCGCGCCGCCGAGGCTTCCTCGCCCGGGTGCAGCCGAGACTCGCGGCATGGCACCGCTATCTCGCCGACGAGCGCGATCTGGGCGGCGGCGGACTGGCCGCGGTGGTGCACCCCTGGGAGCCCGGCATGGACAACAGCCCGTGCTGGGACGGGCCCCTCTCCCGTGTCGAGCCCGCCCCCGCGGGCTCCTTCCGGCGAGCAGACCTCACACACGGCGCCGCCGCCGAACGCCCCACCGACCTCGACTACGGGCGCTACGTGGCGCTCGCCGCCGCCTACCGCGACCACGGCTACCGCGACGCGGACGCGCCGCACCCCTTCGCCGTCGAAGACCCCTCCTTCAACGCCCTGTTGATCGTCTCGGAGCATGCGCTGGCCGCCATCGCCCGCGAACTCGGCGGCGATCCCGCACCGCATCGTGAGCGTGCCGCCGCACTGACCGACGCCCTCGTACGCCGGTCGTGGTCGCCGCAGGCGGGCCAGTTCCTGTGCCGGGATCTGCGCGGGGAACTGCGCGATCAACGCGGGGAACTGCGCGGGGATCAACGCGTCGATTTGCGCGGGGATCTGCGCGGCGACGAGGGAACGGATCAAGCCGCTTCGGCCGGTACACGACGGGAAGACGCCACCCGCCGGCCGTCCGGCGGCCCCCCTCCCGGCACCCTCATCGGCGCACGCAGCGCCGCCGGCCTCCTGCCGCTGATCGCCCCCGGTCTGCCCGCCCACGTCACCGCCGCGCTGCTGCGTACCGTCACGGGTGAGCACTTCGGACTGGGCGACAGCGTGCGTCTGCTTCCCAGCTACGACCTGCGCGGGCCCGCGTTCGACCCGTACCGCTACTGGCGGGGCCCGGCCTGGTTCAACGTCAACTGGCTGCTGGAGCACGGACTGCGGCGCTGCGGGGAGAGCGAACGCGCCGATCTGCTGCGCGCCGACGTGCTCGGCGCGGCAGCCGCCTCACGCTTCGCCGAGTACCTCGACCCGTACACCGGCGAAGGCCGTGGCGCACGCGACTTCAGCTGGACCGCCGCACTCGCGCTGGATCTGCTGAAGGGGCCGGATTCAGGCCATGAGTGCGAACAAGAGGTTCAGCGGGCCGGATTCACGTCAATGAGCGGTAAAGAGCCCGCACCCGAGCCACGTGAGTCACCCGGGCGGTCCGAGCCCGAGGAAGGATTCTGACCCTGTGAATGCCACCGAGCACCGCCTGCTCGTCCACGAAGGCACC
The DNA here is from genome assembly GCF_022524345.1 of Streptomyces marispadix. Lineage (NCBI taxonomy): Bacteria > Bacillati > Actinomycetota > Actinomycetes > Kitasatosporales > Streptomycetaceae > Streptomyces > Streptomyces marispadix. Next base: position 1,639,386 of record NZ_JAKWJU010000002.1, read on the forward strand.
TTCGCGGTGCTCGGCCCCTCCGGTGACGTCAGCGGCCCGCCCGGCTGGGCGCTGCCCAGCGCGCAGTCCGAAGGCACGGTCCCGGAGGGCCTGTTCGTACGGGACGCCAGGCATCTCAGCCGCTGGCAGCTCACCGTCGACGGCTCCTCCCCCGCCGTTCTCGTGCCCGCGTCCCACTCCCCCGACTCGGACTTCGGCGGCACCGCCGTACTCACCCCGCACGGCACCCGCGAGGAGCCGCCCGCCTACACCGTCTTCCGTGAACAGGCCGTCGTCAGCGGCGAGTTGACCGAACGCATCCGCCTGACCAGCAACCTCGGCGAGGCCACGACCGCCCGGCTGACGCTCACCGCGGACGCCGACTTCGCCGACCAGTTCGAGCTGCGCTCCGACCACCGCTCCTACGACAAGCGGCACACCGTACGCACGCACGAAGTACGCCCCGACGGTGTCGAGTTCGGCTACCGGCGCGGCGAGTGGCACTCCCGTACGAGCATCACGGCCGAGCCGCCCCCGGCCACCGTCGACGAAACCGGCAGCTCCGCACGGCAGTTGGGCTGGCTGCTGGAGCTGGCGCCGCACGGCACGGCCGAGTTGACGCTGCGCGTCACCGCGCATCCGCACGGCGCACCGAAGCGCCGCGCCCCCACCGGCGCACCGCCGGGCGGCGCACCGGGCGAGGTGATCGCGTGGCTGAAGTCCCGTACGGACGCGTTCACTTCGGCGGAGCCCGTTCCCTCCCGGCTCACCGACTGGCCGGAGCTGGCCCGCGCCTGCGAGCAGGGACTCGTCGACCTCGCCGGTCTGCGCGTCGCCGCCCGCGGGCCTGACGGCGAGGAACTGCTCATCCCCGGCGCCGGAGTCCCCTGGTTTCTGACCCTCTTCGGCCGCGACTCGCTCCTCACCTCGCTCTTCGCCCTCCCCTGCCGTCCACAGCTCGCCGAGCACACCCTGCTCGCACTCGCCGCCACCCAGGCACGTGAGGACGAGCCCGAACGCCTCGCACAGCCAGGGAAGATCGTCCACGAGGTACGCAGCGGAGAACTCGCCCACTTCGGCCAGGTCCCCTACGGGCGCTACTACGGCTCGGTCGACTCCACGCCCCTCTTCCTGATCCTTCTCGCCGCGTACACCGAGCAGTCGAGCGAGAACGGCGGCGCCGAAGAGGCACAGCTCGCCGCCCGGCTGGAGCCGCAGGCACGCGCCGCCGTCGACTGGATGTTCACCCACGGCGGCCTCGACGAGCACGGCTATCTCGCCTACCACGCACACGAAGGCGGCCTCACCAACCAGAACTGGAAGGACTCCCCCGGCGCCGTCTGCACCGCCGACGGCACACGCCCCAAGGGCGCCGTCATGGTCGCCGAAGTGCAGGGCTACGCCTACGACGCACTGTGCCGCATCGCCCGGCTGGCCCGTACGGTCTGGAAGGACGACGCCTACGCCGACCGGCTCGCCAAGGCCGCCGCCGCCCTCCGCGAACGCTTCGAGTCCGACTTCTGGATGCCGGAGAGGAACTTCCCGCTGCTCGCCCTCGACGACGGCGGCACCCGCGCCGACGCCCTCGCCTCCGACGCCGGGCATCTGCTGTGGTCCGGCATCCTCGGCCAGGAGGCAGGCGAGCAGGTCGGCCGCCGCCTGATGGAGGACGACTTCTTCTCCGGCTGGGGCGTGCGCACGCTGGCCTCCGGCCAGGCGCCCTACCACCCGCTCTCGTACCACCGCGGCAGCATCTGGCCGCAGGACAACGCCGTCATCGCCCTGGGACTCGCGCGCTACGGGCTGCACGAGGAGGCCCGCACACTGGCCGCGGGCATGGTCGAGGCCGCCGCCCGGCAGAACTACCGGCTGCCCGAGGTGCTCGCCGGCTACAGCCGCAGCGACCACCCCGACCCCGTCCCCTATCCGCATGCCTGCTCCCCGCAGGCGTGGGCGGCTGCGACGCCACTCGCGCTGCTCACCGCCGTGGGGGACGCGCCGGGCACCTGACGCCCGCGCCCGCGCCCCTCACACCGCCGCCCCCGGCCGCCGCTTCCCCCCGGCGACCGGGGGCGGCTTGTTCGGTGGATGTGGTGCCTGCGGTGCCTGCGGTGCCTGCGGTGGAGCGGGCCCTTACCCCGCGACTCGGTGCGCACGGCTCCGGTCCGTACAGCGTTCGTGCATGCAGCGTTCGTGACGCAGTGTTCGTGCGCGCAGTGTTCACACTCGCAGCGTTCGTACGTACAGCCGGGCGGAGCTGCGTAAGCCGGGCGTATCAGGGCACCGGGGAGGGGCACGACGGACGACGGCCGGACATGGTGGAGGTCCCGTATGAGCGAGCACACCTACCGGGTGACCGAGATCGTCGGCACCTCGCACGAGGGCGTGGACGCCGCGATCCGCAACGCGGTCAGCCGGGCCTCGGAGACGCTGCGGCACCTGGACTGGTTCGAGGTCACACAGGTACGCGGCCAGATCGAGGAAGGGCGCATCGAGCACTACCAGGTCTGCATGAAGGTCGGATTCCGGCTGGAGAGCGGAGAATCCGCCGGGACCTGAGCGGACACGCCCAGCCCGGCCCGGCCTGAGCCGGTCCTGAATCCGGGCCCGGCAGTGGGCTGAGGCTGGCAGTGGGCCTGGGCCCGGCATGGTCGAGCCCGGGCCCCGGCCGGGTTCGGGTCCCGGCCCGGGCCCGGGCCACCTGCCGACGTCGTCTGCCGCGGAGCATCCCGGCAGGGCGCTGCTCCTGGTCCCGGCAGACGTCACGGCAGGGCGTCGAGGATGAGCGGCGGGTCAGAGCGCCCCGCAAGAGGCGCCCACGCTCCCTCAGCGCGTCTCAGGATTTCGGCGACTCGGGCTTCACGACGGTCACACCCGGCGTCGCCGGTACGGGAATGTCCATCTCCATCAGCGCGGCAGGCGCCTCGTCCAGGTCGATCGTGCGCCGTACCAGCAGCTCGGGATGGAGCACCCCGGACTCGACGAGGCCCAGCAGCGCCGGGTACTCGTGCGCCTGGATGCCGTGGCTGCCGAGCAGCTCCAGCTCATGCGCGACGACCCGGTCCATCGGGATACGGGGCGACTGCTCGTCGGGCGGCAGCAGCCCCACCTGCACATGCCGTCCCCTCCTGCGCAGACTCCGTACGGACGCGCAGCAGGTACGCGGGTCGCCGAGGCAGTCCAGCGACAAGTCCGCGCCGCCGCGCGTGATTTCGAGAACGCCCGAGGCCGCGTCCTCCACATCGGACACGTCCACGGTCGCCTCGGCACCGAGGTCGCTTGCCACCTTCAGCGCCGCCGCCGAGATGTCCACCGCCACGACCCGCGCACCGCACGCCACGGCCACCATCACCGCGGAGAGCCCCGTACCGCCGCAGCCGTGCACGGCGACCCACTCACCGGCCGTGACACGGCCCTGCCGTACGACCGCGCGGTATGCCGTACCGAAGCGGCAGCCAAGCGCCGCCGCGGCGGGAGACTTCAGCGAATCGGGAAGCGGAACGAGATTGCCCTCCGCGTTGTCGATCGCGACGTACTGGGCGAACGACCCCCAGTGGCTGAAGCCCGGCTGCGTCTGCCGCTCGCACACCTGCTGGTTGCCCGTGATGCACTGCGTGCAGGTGCCGCAGCCGCACACGAACGGCACGGTCACGCGCCGCCCGACCCAGGGCAGACCGGAACCTGAACCGGCTGCCACTACCGTTCCCGCGAACTCATGGCCGCCGACGTGCGGCAGCTTCACATCCGGATCATGGCCCCGCCACGCATGCCAGTCGCTGCGGCACAGACCGGTGGCATCGACTTCGATCACCACGCCGCCTGGGGCCGGTGCGGGGTCGGGTACCGAACGGAGCGCGGGATGCTGCCCGAACTCTTCGTAGACGATGGCCTTCACAAGTGAGGAGTATCTCAGTGACCCGGCCTGCACAGTCCGTGATTAGCCGTACCGGACAAAACTTCAAATGGTCTCTACCAAGAACGGTGACACGGAGGTCAGAGGCGTAAAGGGCCTCAGGGGCTGGCCCCTCGACAGGATCGCGACGAGTGGGCGCGCGAGGGCGCACCGGGCCGGGCGTCCACCCCGGACCCGTCGCTGCGGACCGAATCAGCCGCCAGAGGTGTCCAGTTCGGCGTCCGCGCCGACGCCTCCCCCGCACTCGTACGGATCGTCGAGCCAGCCGTCGGGGAGCACGACCTTGTTGCGCGAGTGGGTACGCCCCCGTGGGCCGTCCGCCCCCCGCGGCCACGGCTCGTCCGGGTCGACGTCGTCGAGCAGCGCGGCCATCTCGTCCAACGAGCCCGCCACCGCCAGCTTCTGCCGCACCTGCGAACCGAGCGAGAACCCCTTCGTGTACCAGGCCACATGCTTACGGAAGTCGATCACTCCGCGGGCCTCGTCGCCCAGCCACTCCCCCAGCAGCGTCGCGTGCCGCAGCATCACCCGGGCCACCTCGCCGAAGCGGGGCCGCGCGTACGCCACTTCGCCCTCGCCCGCGAACGCCGCCACGAGATCGCCGAACAGCCACGGCCTGCCCAGACAGCCGCGCCCGACGACCACTCCGTCGCATCCGGTCTCACGCACCATGCGCAGGGCGTCGTCCGCGGACCAGATGTCGCCGTTGCCCAGCACCGGGATCTCGGGCACGGCCTCCTTCAGCCGTGCGATCGCGTCCCAGTCGGCGGTGCCTCCGTAGTGCTGGGCGGCGGTACGGCCGTGCAGGGCGATCGCCGTGATCCCCTCGTCGACGGCGATACGGCCCGCGTCGAGGTAGGTGAGATGGCCGTCGTCGATGCCCTTGCGCATCTTCATCGTGACGGGGAGGCCCCCGGCGTTGCCCACGGCCTCGTGCAGGATCGCGCGCAGCAGCGGCCGCTTGTACGGGAGTGCCGAACCGCCGCCCTTGCGCGTCACCTTGGGCACCGGGCAGCCGAAGTTGAGATCGATGTGGTCGGCCAGGTCCTCGTCGGCGATCATCCGGACGGCCTTGCCGACGGTCACCGGGTCCACGCCGTAGAGCTGGATCGAACGAGGACGCTCGCTGTCGTCGAAGCGCACGAGCTGCATGGTCTTCGCGTTCCGCTCGACGAGCGCACGCGTCGTGATCATCTCGCTGACGAACAGCCCTTTGCCGCCGCTGAATTCGCGGCACAGCGTGCGGAACGGCGCGTTCGTGATCCCGGCCATCGGCGCCAGCACCACGGGGGGCTGGACGGTGTGAGGGCCGATGTGGAGCGGCGGCGTCATGACGTCGGCGTCCTCCGAGACGTACGTACGGGGTGGGCGGATGTGCTGCCGGGCGGGCGCGACGCGGGGCGTGCGCCGGGCGAGCCGGGCGGCGCCTGCGAGGCGGCTTCCCATTGTCGCGCATACGGAAGGTGCGGGCGGGAGGAGCGGGGAGGGGGCGGGGGCCGGAGCTGGGCGCGAGGGGCAGCGGGGCGGGGTACCGGGCGGGGCGCTGACAGATGACAACTGACCGATGACAACTGACGGATGGCAGGCGGCAGATTTCAGGTGACAGATGACAGATAACGGCTGACACTATTCAGATGACAGATTTTGATATCTGTCATCTGTCATGCCATCCTCGTCAGTGCCACCCCGGAAGGAGCGCACGATGCAGACCCGCAAGCTCGGCACCACCGGCCCCCGCACCTCCGCCCTCGGCCTCGGCTGCATGGGCATGTCCGCCCTCTACGGCCCCACCGACCGCGCCGAGTCCATCGCCACGATCCACGCCGCACTGGAGGCAGGCGTGACCCTGCTGGACACCGGCGACTTCTACGGCATGGGCCACAACGAACTGCTGATCAACGAGGCCCTGCGCACCGCACCCCCCGCCCGCCGTGAACAGGCCCTCACCAGCGTCAAGTTCGGCGCCCTGCGCACCGTCGAGGGAGGCTTCACCGGCTACGACGGCCGCCCCGAGGCGGTCAAGAACTTCGCCGCGTACTCTCTCCAGCGCCTGGGCACCGACCACATCGACATCTACCGCCTCGCCCGTCTCGACCCGGCCGTCCCGATCGAGGAGACCGTCGGCGCCGTCGCCGAACTCGTGAAAGCCGGTCATGTGCGCCACGTCGGCCTTTCCGAGGTCGGCGCCCACACCATCCGCAGGGCCGCGTCCGTCGCGCCCGTCAGCGACCTCCAGATCGAGTACTCGCTGATCTCGCGCGGCATCGAGGAGCAGATCCTGCCGGTCTGCCGTGAGCTGGGCATCGGCATCACGGCCTACGGCGTGCTCTCCCGCGGCCTCATCAGCGGCCACTTCTCCCGTGAACGGGAGCTGGCGCCGGGCGACTTCCGCGGCATGAGCCCCCGCTTCTCCGGCGAGAACCTGGACCGCAACCTCGCCCTCGTCGAGGCACTGCGACGAGTCGCGGACGGCAAGGGGATCACCGTCGCCCAGACGGCCACCGCGTGGGTGCTCTCGCGCGGCGAGGACATCGTCCCGCTGGTCGGCGCCCGTACCCGTGAGCGTCTGGCGGAGTCGCTGTCGGCGGTGGACGTTACTCTCGACGCGGACGATCTCGAAGCCATCGAGCAGGCGGTGCCCGCGGACTCCGCCTCGGGCGACCGCTATCCGGAAGCCCAGATGGCGCATCTCGACAGCGAGAAGTAGCCGCGTACGGCGCTGGGCGCAGGACGCGAACAGCGAGGACAGGGGGCCGATGGTGGCGGAAGCACTGACTCCGGAGCGCATTCTCGAGGCCACCGAGGACGTGCTGCGCCGCTACGGCCTCGGCAAGGCCACGGTGGTCGACGTGGCCCGCGCCCTCGGCGTGAGCCACGGCAGCGTCTACCGGCACTTCCGCACCAAGGCCGCCCTGCGCGAAGCGGTCACCCAGCGCTGGCTGGATCGCACCAGCGAGCGGCTCGCACCCGTCGCCGACGGATCGGGGCCCGCCGAGGACCGCCTCGACCGCTGGCTCAAGGGCCTCTTCGAGGCCAAGCGCCACAAGGCGGGCGACGACCCCGAGCTGTTCGCCACCTACTCGGTGCTCACCGGCGACCTGAGCGCCGTGGTCGAGCGCCACATCGGCGACCTCGTCGGCCAGCTCGCCCGCATCATCGAGGACGGCCGCCGGGAGGGCGTCTTCGCCAAGGAGCTGATCGGCGGCAATGCGGATACGGCCCGTGCGATCTTCCATGCGACGGCCCGCTTCCACGACCCGGCATACGCCGCCGAGTGGTCCCGGCCGGGCACCGACGAAGACTTCACAGCCGTGCGGACGTTGATCCTCCGGGGCCTTCGCTCCTGATGCCGGCACGGCGCCCGTCGAGCACCCACGAGGTCTCGCTGGGCCGCGCGGCGTGACCAAGCGCTTCGGTGACGGGGTTCGACCCGGAGGCCGAACGGGAGTGGCGCGCCCTGGAGTTGCTCGCCGAACACGCCCCTGGCCTGGCTCCCGAGCCCCTTGCGTACGAGCCCGCCGCCGGAGCACCGGTGATCAGGATGTCGCGGCTGCCGGGTGCGCCGCTGCTCGGCCAGCCGCTCGACGAGGCGGCAGTCCACGCCCTCACAGCGGCGGTGAGGGCGCTCCACTCGGCGCTGCCTCCCCCGGTCCTCGCTGCCGTGCCTCGAAGGCCGGTCCTCGTAAGGGCGTTGAGGGCGCGGATCCGTTCGTGGACGCCACTCGTCCGGGTACCGGCGAACGGGCAGACGCGCGCCGCGCTGGATCTCGGGCTGCGCTGGCTCGCGGGTTCCGACCTGGACGAGGCCGCTCCCGATGTACCTCAGGTCTTCGGTACAGGCGACGGCAATCTCGCCAACTACCTCTGGGACGGCTCAGATGTGCGGATCGTGGACTTCGAGGACTCGGGCCGCAGCGACCGCGCCTTCGAACTGGCCGAGATCACCGAGCATGTGGGTTCCTGGATCGACGGGCCTCTCGATGTCGCGGCGTTCCTGCGGGGTTTCGCGCTGACGGCGGCCGAGGCCGCCCGGCTGCGGAAGTGCCGCCGCCTCCTGGCCCTCGTATGGCTGTTCCTGCTCTGTCTCGACGAGACACGAGAGCAGCCCCGGAACCCTCCGGGCACGGCCCGACGGCAGGCCCGCCGCCTGCGTGCGCTGCTGGACTAGAGCGCCCGGCGGACAATGGCTGGGGTATGGCAGGCCACACCCCAAGTGGATGGCAGACCCCAGTGACCGGGCGAGCGCCGGTGCGAAATGGTCGTCGGCATGACATCAACGTCACGACCCACCAGCACGCATGGAGGGACTCGATCCGCGGGTATCCCCGGTCGTGCGTTCGCTGTGCTCGTCGCTCTCGCTGCGGTCCTCGTCCCGGCTTTCATTCTCGCCCCCGGCCCGTTGGCGGCGGGCATGACCGGCGGCGGCCTCGACGATCAGCGCATTCTCATCGACAGCCTCTCCGAGTCGTTCGTCGACTACTGGAGTTCCGGCGACCGTGACCTTCCCCCGGGCTTGGAGAGGGCTGTCGATTACTGGCAATACCACCACGTGATCAAGGCCGTGATCGCTGCGATCTTGCTGATCGTGCTCATTGCGCTCGGCGTTCTTCTCTGGAGGGCATTTCTGCGGGCCGACGGGCTCGGGTCGGGAAGCAGGGCCGCTCTCGCGTCGGCCGGGGCTGTCGTCACGGCACTCGCGCTGTGCTCGTTGGTGACGGCAGAGGCCAACATGCAGGATGCGATCGCGCCTTTCTCCTCACTGCTGTCGCAGCTTCCGTTCCACGCATCCCACGGAGAACTCGCCGATACGCTCGATCAAGTCAGGCAGCGCCTGGCCGACTATCCGGACACAGGTGACCGGACTCCGCTTGCCCTCAAGGCGATGGTCGGCGACTTCTCCCGGTTCCACGCGGTGAGAGTCGTGACGGCCACGACTGTGGCGGTCGTCCTCGTCGGCATGAGTGTGGCGTCGTGGAAGAGGTCTGCGAGAGCAGGGGCGTCCGAGAGGCGAGCGAGGCGCGTGTTCAGGTCGTTCGGTCTTCTCTCCGCCTTGTTGTCGCTGGCCGTCATCGTTGTCGCAGTGGCGAACATCACGGTCACAGCCGACCCGGCGCCGGCACTCCTGGGCTTGTTCAAAGGCGGATGGTGACGGGCCGCCGTCACGGGTACCGGCCACCGCGCTGTTCGTTGACGGCAAGTCGGCTCCAGCCGTTCCCACTCCGCGTCGGTCACATACCCCGCCCCCATGCCGACCACGACGAGCCGGCAGCACGGCGGCACGGCAGTCACATGCCCCGCCGGACACTGCCTGGAGCGCCCCCGCCCGTTGTCAGTGGTCGCGAATACTCTGTGTGACGTCTGGATCACTCAGCACGAAAGGCGCATCATGACTGTGATGCTCGAACGACCGACGCCCATAGAGACCCCCGACGGCCCGCCCGACTTCGAGGCGCTGTGCCGGACGCTGCTGAGCATGGAGGTGCCCGACGGCTACCGGGCGGAGATCATCAGGGGGAGCATCGTCGTGTCGCCGTGGTCGAGGGCGTTCTATCTGTCGGTCATGCGGTCGGTTCGCAGGCAGCTCGAGCCACATGCACCCGAGGGCCAGATCATCGACGCGGCGCCCTTCCTCTTCTCGTTCCCTCACCAGGAGCGGGCCTACGGGCCCGATGTGTACGCGGCTGAGGAGCGCGCCTTCCAGAGTCACGACCGGTACGTCGACGGCGAAGCACTCTCGCTGGCTGTGGAGTTGACCTCCGCAGCGACCCGGAAGGCTGACCTGGAGGACAAGGTCACCGTCTACGGCATGGCCCAAGTCCCCGTCTATCTCCTGCTGGACATGCAGGAGGAGTCGGCGACGGTCTACTGGGCGCCGAGCGCGAAGGGTTACACGTCCCATCTCACGGTGCCGTTCGGCAAGTCGCTGCACGTACCGGCGCCGTTCGACTGCGAGTTGGACACCACGGGGTTCGGTGCGCCCGCAGAGCGGGAGGACGGGCAGAAGGGGGCGGGCGGGCAGCCGGAGGCGGGCTGACGGAGACCCGCGAGAGGCGGTCACCAGGGGCAGCCGGTCACACGGCGACGGGGCTGCCCCGCCCAGTGGCGGAAGCAGCCCCGGCTCGTCTCGTCGCGAACTCGTCGCGGTGCGCGGCCCGTCGGCAGGTCGGCCGCCCGCTCAGCAGCCCAGAAGCCGCCCGGCGAGGTAGCTCTCCATCTGGTCCAGCGAGACCCGGTCCTGCTTCATCGTGTCGCGCTCTCGCACCGTCACGGCGTTGTCGTCGAGGGTGTCGAAGTCGACGGTGACGCAGAAGGGGGTGCCGATCTCGTCCTGGCGGCGGTAGCGGCGGCCGATGGCCCCGGCGTCGTCGAACTCGATGTTCCAGTGCTTGCGCAGCGCCTCGGCGAGGCCGCGCGCCTTCGGCGACAGCTTCTCGTTGCGCGACAGCGGAAGCACCGCCACCTTCACGGGGGCGAGCCTCGGGTCGAGCCGCATGACGTTGCGCTTCTCCAACTTGCCCTTGGCGTTGGGCGCTTCGTCCTCGATGTAGGCGTCGATCATGAAGGCGAGCATCGCGCGGTTGACTCCGGCGGCCGGTTCGATGACGTACGGCACCCAGCGCTCGCCGGCTTCCTGGTCGAAGTAGGACAGGTCCTGCCCGGACGCCTTGGAGTGGGCGGTGAGGTCGAAGTCGGTGCGGTTGGCGACGCCTTCGAGTTCGGAGAACTCGCTGCCGCCGAAGTTGAAGCGGTACTCGATGTCGGCGGTGCGCTTGGAGTAGTGGGAGAGCTTCTCCTGCGGGTGCTCGTACCAGCGCATGTTCTCTTCGCTCAGGCCGAGGTCGGTGTACCAGGACCAGCGCTGCTGCATCCAGTACTCGTGCCACTTCTCGTCCTCGCCCGGCTTGACGAAGAACTCCATCTCCATCTGCTCGAACTCGCGGGTGCGGAAGATGAAGTTGCCCGGCGTGATCTCGTTGCGGAAGGACTTGCCGGTCTGCGCGATGCCGAACGGCGGCTTCTTACGCGAAGTCTGCTGTACCGCCGCGAAGTTGGTGAAGATGCCCTGCGCGGTCTCCGGCCGCAGGTACGCGACGGAGCCGGCGTCCTGCGTCGGGCCGAGGTGGGTGGAGAGCAGCCCGGAGAACTGCTTGGGCTCGGTGAAGCCGCCCTTGTTCCCGCAGTGCGGGCAGTTGATGTCGGCGAGACCCTGGGCCGGGAGGCGCCCGTGCTTCGCCTCGTAGGCCTCTTCGAGGTGGTCGGCGCGGAAGCGCTTGTGGCACGAGGTGCACTCGGTCAGGGGGTCGGTGAACGTGGCCACGTGGCCGGACGCCTCCCACACCTGCGGTGCCAGGATCACGGAGGAGTCGATGCCGACGATGTCGTCACGCGAGGTGACCATGGCGCGCCACCACTGACGCTTGATGTTCTCCTTCAGCTCCACACCGAGCGGTCCGTAGTCCCAGGCGGCGCGCTGACCGCCGTAGATCTCACTGCACGGGTACACGAAGCCACGGCGCTTGCTCAGGCTGACGATGGTGTCGATCTTGTCGGCGGCCACAGTGCTCTCTTCATCAACGGCGGACGGAATACTTCAGGTTACCGATCCATGAGGGGGGCGGATCAAATCGGTTCGGCTATCGGTACGGCGACCGATCCCCGGGTCCGCTTGAGCGCATCTCCGACCATCTCCATTTGACAATCGTTTCCAAGTAGTCTGAAAATGAGTGTCATGAACGCTTCTCGTCGGCTCATATCGACCCTCGCCGCCACCACCGCGCTCGGCGTCGGGACGCTCACCCTCACCTCCTGCACCACCGACGACTCGGCGGAGGGGCAGGCCGACGGGAAGGTGCACGTCGTCGCGTCGTTCTATCCCCTCCAGTTCCTCGCCCGGCAGATTGGCGGGGAGCACGTCAGCACCGAATCCCTCACCAAGCCCGGCACCGAGCCGCACGACCTGGAGCTCAGCCCCCAGCAGACCGGGCGGCTGTCCGACGCCGACCTCGTGGTCTACCTCAAGGGACTCCAGCCCGCCGTCGACGAGGGCGTCCAGCAGGCCGCTCCGGAGCACGTCGCCGAGGCCTCCTCGTACACGACGCTGGAGAACCACAGCGTGGACGTGCACGGCGAGGACCAGCACGGCGAGCACGGCCATGACTCGCACGGGGCCGAGAAGGGAGGCGGCGGCGACCCGCACGTCTGGCTCGATCCGCTGCGCTACGCGCAGATCGCCGACGGCGTCGCGAAGGAACTCAGCCAGGCCGACCCGGCACACAAGAAGGACTACGCGAAGAACGCCCGCGCCCTCACCGGACGGCTGAAGTCGCTCCACGGGGAGTTCAAGAAGGAACTGGCGCGGAAGAAGACCGACACCTTCATCACCACGCACGCCGCCTTCGGCTATCTCGCCGAGCGGTACGGGCTGCATCAGGCGGCCGTCTCCGGCGTCGACCCGGAGTCCGAGCCGAGCGGCGCCCGCATGAAGAAGCTGCACAGCGTCGCCAAGGCGGGGCACGTCGACACCGTCTTCTTCGAGTCGGGCGCCAGCGACAGGACCGCGAGGACGCTTGCGAAAGATCTGAACCTCAAGACAGGGGTACTCAGCCCCCTGGAGAGCGTGAAGAAGAACGAGGACTACTTCTCGGTCATGCACCAGAACCTCATCTCGCTGAAGACCGCGCTCGGCGCCGACTGAGCCCGCACCTCACCGCCGGCCCCGCACCCCGTCCTCGCACGGCAGGCTCCGGCACCGCCCACCCGGACCCGACCGTGCCGACCCGATCCCCACCACCGAGGAAGGCCCCGCACATGGCCGCACCCCCGCCCGTGATGTCCCTACGGGGCGCCACCGCCTCGCTCGGGGCGCGCACCGTGCTGCGCGGCGTCGATCTGTCCCTGGGCCCCGGCGAAGCGGTGGCCCTCCTCGGTGCCAACGGCTCGGGCAAGTCGACGGCGATACGTGCCGTCATCGGCCAGGTGCCTCTCACCGGGGGCGAACTGGAGCTGTTCGGCACCCCCTTCGCCCGGTTCCGGGACTGGCGCCGCATCGGCTACGTGCCGCAGCGCACCACGGCCGCCGCGGGCGTGCCCGCCACCGTGCGCGAAGTCGTCTCCTCCGGCCGTCTCGCCCGTACGAAGCTGCGCCCGCTGGGCCGCGCCGACAAGGCCGCCGTGACGCACGCACTGGAGGTCGTCGGGCTCGCCGACCGCGCCCGCGACTCCGTCAACGCGCTCTCCGGAGGCCAGCATCAGCGCGTACTCATCGCCCGCGCGCTGGCAGGCGAGCCCGATCTGCTGATCATGGACGAGCCGCTTGCGGGCGTGGACCTCCGCGCCCAGGACGTGCTGGCCGAGGCGCTGCGCGAGCAGGTCTCACGCGGCACGGCGGTGCTGCTCGTCCTGCATGAGGCAGGCCCCCTCGCCCCGCTGATCGACCGGGCCGTGCTGCTGCGCGACGGCCGCGCCGAGGACGTCGCCGACCCAGGGCGCCTGCACGACCTGGCCTGCCATCCCCACGACGCCCATGACGCCGGGGCAGCCGCCGCGGCCATCCAGAGCGGACTGACCGTGAGCGAAGCCGACCCCGGGACGCATGTATGACCGAGCTGCTGCACTACCCGTTCATGCAGCGAGCCCTGCTCGCGGCACTGCTCGTCGGGATCGCCGCACCCGCCGTGGGCATCTACCTCGTACAGCGACGGCAGGCGATCATGGGCGACGGCATCGGGCACGTCGCGCTGACGGGCGTCGCCCTGGGTTTCCTGCTGCGCACCGATCCGGTGTGGATGGCGGTCGCCGTCGCCTCGCTGGGCTCGGTCGCGATGGAGCTGATCCGCTGGTACGGCAAGGCTCGCGGTGATCTGGCGCTCGCGATGCTCTTCTACGGCGGCATGGCGGGCGGCGTCATGATCATCAACCTTGCGCCCAACGGCTCCAACGCGAGCCTCACCACGTATCTGTTCGGCTCGATCACGACCGTCTCGGACTCGGATGTGTTCGCGATCGTCTGTCTGTCGGCGTTCGTGCTCGCCGGGTCGCTGGGGCTGCGGCGGCAGCTCTTCGCCGTATGCCAGGACGAGGAGTTCGCACGGGTCACGGGGCTGCCGGTGCGTGTATTGAATCTGCTGCTGGCGGTGACCGCGGCGGTGACGGTGACCGTGGCGATGCGGGTCGTGGGGCTGCTGCTGGTGAGCGCGCTGATGGTGATTCCGGTGGCGGCGGCGCAGCAGGCCACCCGCGGCTTCGCGAGCACGCTGGGGCTTTCGGTGCTCTTCGGGGTGGCGGTGACGCTGTCGGGTACGACCGTCTCGTACTACGGGGACGTGCCGCCGGGCGCCAGCATCGTCGTACTGGCGATCGCGCTCTTCGCCGTCGTCACGGGGCTGGCGGCGCCGATCGCCAAGCGTCGGGCGGCAGTTCGGGGCGGGGCGCCGGGAGGTGACGTCGCGACGAGCGGCGCCGACGGCGCGGTCCGCGACGACCGCGCGGTGGCGGTCGCGGGCGCCGGGCGGCCCGGCGCCCACCGCACGAGGTCCCAGGACCGGAACGCGGCGGCACCCGGCGGCGGCAGGGTCACGACGGACGACGAGGGCGGCAGGGACCCCGACGGAGCCGAACGAGCCAGAGGGACCCGGGGAAGCGGAAGCGCCGAGGGCGTCGAGGGAGCCGAAGGCACTGCGTAGATCCGTGGTTTCAGGGCGTGAGCGTCCGTACCGCCGGTGCCTGGCACAATGACCGGGCAGATGCAGTGCGTGCAAGGCGTGTGAAGGATCGAGTGGAAACGAGTGGAGGCGTCAGCGTGGCCACCGCAGGTCCCCCCGTCCGCGGCCGGTCGACTCGGCAGCGGGCCGCCGTATCGGCGGCGCTGGCCGAGGTCGAGGAGTTCCGCAGCGCACAGGAGCTTCATGACATGCTCAAGCACCGCGGGGACTCCGTCGGACTGACCACCGTCTACCGCACGCTCCAGTCCCTCGCCGACGCCGGCGAAGTCGACGTACTGCGCACCGACGACGGTGAATCGGTCTACCGCCGCTGCCACAGCGACGACCACCACCATCACCTCGTGTGCCGCCACTGCGGCAAGGCCGTCGAGGTGGAGGGCCCGGCCGTGGAGAAGTGGGCGGAGTCGATCGCCCAGGAGCACGGCTTCGTCGATGTCGGGCACACCGTGGAGATCTTCGGTACGTGCGGGGAGTGCGCGTCGGCGGGCAAGTGACCGGCGGCGCCGACTGCCCTGCCGAAGCCCGGCGTTGACGCCGCCGTAGAGACCCTTAGAGATCCTTGGACACCCTTAGACCCCCGTAGACACCCGTAGAGAAGCAGAAGGCGCCCAAGACGCAGGCGCCTAGGCCGACTTCGCCCCGCCGTCACGCGCACCGCCGAAGCGGCGGTCGCGCTTGGCGTACTCAAGGCAGGCACGCCACAGGTCGCGGCGGTCGAAGTCCGGCCACAGCACGTCCTGGTAGACCATCTCGGCGTAAGCGCTCTGCCAGATCAGGTAGTTGGACGTGCGCTGCTCGCCGGACGGGCGCAGGAAGAGGTCCACGTCGGGCATGTCCGGGTAGTAGAGATACCTGGCGAAGGTCTTCTCGGTGACCTTCGACGGGTCGAGCTTCCCGGCGCGTACGTCCTCGGCGACGGCCTTGGCCGCGTCCGCGATCTCCGCCCGGCCGCCGTAGTTGACGCAGAAGTAGAGCGTCATCGCGTCGTTGGCGACGGTCTGTTCCTGCGCGACCTGCAACTCCTTCACCACGGACTTCCACAGCTTGGGCATCCGGCCCACCCAGCGGATGCGGATGCCCAGTTCGTCCATCTCGTCGCGGCGGCGGCGGATCACGTCGCGGTTGAAGTTCATCAAGAAGCGCACCTCGTCGGGCGATCGCTTCCAGTTCTCGGTGGAGAAGGCGTACAGGGAGAGGTTCTTCACCCCCAGCTCAAGGCAGCCCTTGAGCACGTCGAGCACGACGCCCTCGCCGACCTTGTGGCCCTCCGTGCGCGGCAGGCCCCGCTGTTTCGCCCACCGGCCGTTGCCGTCCATGACGCAAGCCACATGGTTGGGGACGAGTTCCCGCGGGATCTCGGGCGGGCGCTCACCGGAGGGGTGCGGCTCGGGCGTGACGTACTCGCGACGCTGCCTTTGCAGCATTGCGCGGCGGGCCATGGTCGTTCAGCTCCAGGGATGTGACGGGGTCGGGTGCGGGATGCGCGGGGACACGGCGAGCGTAGCCGACCGCTCCGCGTCACCGCCGGTCAGGACCGGCGGGCTCCGGGCTGGGGCCAGGTTCGGTCCCGGGGCGTACGGGAGGGCGCCCGGGGCCCGGTTGAGACTCCGGTGGCCGGTCCGCCCGCCGGTCCGGGCGTCCCGGCGTCCGGTCCACGTAGCGCAGCGAACGCAGCCCCCGCTCCATGTGCCAGTGCAGATACGCCGATACGAGGCCGGTGCCCTCCCTGGCGTGCCTGGCCTCACACGCGTCGGCCGTCGCCCAGTCGCCGGTGAGCAGCGCGCCGAGGAGGCGCAGCGTCTCCGGCGACGGTACGACGCTGCCCGGCACCCGGCAGTCGCCGCACACCACCCCGCCGGAGGCGACGGAGAAGAAGCGATTGGGGCCGTGCAGACCGCACTTGGCGCAGTCGTCGAAGCTGGGCGCGTAGCCGCCCATCGCCAGTGAACGCAGCAGGAAGGCGTCGAGCACCAGCCCCGGCGCGTGCTCC
The DNA here is from genome assembly GCF_022524345.1 of Streptomyces marispadix. Lineage (NCBI taxonomy): Bacteria > Bacillati > Actinomycetota > Actinomycetes > Kitasatosporales > Streptomycetaceae > Streptomyces > Streptomyces marispadix. The sequence continues at coordinate 1,655,989 of NZ_JAKWJU010000002.1, forward strand.
GCCGCGGCCAGTGTGCGCAGCCCTCCCACCAGCAGCAGATACTGCTGCACATTGGGCTCGCCCTCGTGGTCGGTGAAGCGCTCGGCGGTCTCCAGCATCGCCGTGCCCGCGGTGTAGCGCGCGTAGTCGGTGACGATGCCCTGCCCGTACGGTGCGATGGTCTCCGTCTGCGTGCACAACGGCAGCCCGCGGCCGATCAGTTCACTGCCGCGTGCGAAGAACTGCACGTCGACGTGGCTGAACGGCTCCAGCCGCGCCCCGAACTTCGACTTCGTACGCCGCACTCCCCGCGCGACCGCCCGCACCCGCCCGTGCCCGCGCGTGAGCAGAGTGATGATCCGGTCCGCCTCACCCAGCTTCTGGGTGCGCAGCACTATGCCGTCGTCGCGGAACAGACTCATGGGGGCAGTATCGCGTACGGGCGGGGGGGGTGGGGGTTGGGCGCGGGGGCGCCGGAGGGGGGAGCGGGCGCCGGGCAGATGATGGATAACGGATGACGGATAGCAGATGACAGATATCGAAATCTGTTATCCCTTAGCTGTCATCCGCTACCTGTCATCCGTTACCTGCTCCCTGTCACCTGTCATCTGCCATCTGCCATTCGTCGCCTGCCATCTGTTACTTGTCATCTGTTGCCCGTCACACCCAGCGCCAGAGTGAGCTGGGCGTGCAGCGCCTCCGCCTCGGCGGGCGACAGGCGCAGATCGAGGTCGGAGTGGTAGACGCCGTCCGACAGCAGCCACAGCGGCACGCTGATGCGCCCGTCCTCAGCGATCCGCACGGGCTTGGCCGGTACGCGGTCGATGCGCCAGCCGCGCAGCGTCACGGCCGCTCCTCTACGCGCCATGCGGTACGGAGTACGGCGGAGAGCCTGCGCGCGGTGTCGGCGTTGCAGTTGCCCAGCGCCACCAGCGGGAGCCGCGGAGTGGCGGCGAAGGCGGGCAGCTCGACGCCGATGGACGGCAGCGTGATGCCGTGGGCCGCGAGGGCGTCACGCAGCTCGGTCACGCAGTTCTCGACGTCGTCGGGGTCGTGTGCGGGGCCGTCGGCCGAGTCGTCGTGAGCGGCGTTGCCGGGGCCGGGCTCCCAGCCGAGGTCGTGATCGTGGCCGTGAACGGGGTCGTACATGGAGCCGCACCTTCCTGTGCGTAGTGTGACGAACTCCTCACACTCTGCTGCCGATTCGCGTAACGTGCCAGGGGTCCGGGCTCCCGGCCGCGACGTGCGGAAGGCACGAGCGGCGCCGTGGAAGTGCGGAGACCGCCGGTGCCCGGAAGGAACGACGAATGCTGCGCACGGAACGGCGGTGAGCCATGCCCGGCCCCAAGGACATCGACGGCTCGGCGAGCCTTCCGACCTTCTACGGCAAGGAGTTGCGGTGGAAGCGGGAGCAGGCGGGGCTGACCCAGCAGAAGCTGGTCGACGGCAGCTTCTACGGCGCGAGCCATCTCAGCGAGATCGAACGGGGCGAGCGGCGCATGCCGCTCGATCTGGCACGGCACGTGGACCAAGTCCTTTGCACGGACGGATTTTTCGCGCGGCGTTGTGAGGACGTACGGAAGGCGAGGCGGAGCGGTCACGCGGACTACTTCGAGAAGGTGCTTGAGGCGGAGAAGCGGGCGGAGACCATCGAGGAGTGGTGTCCCACGCTGATTCCGGGGCTGTTGCAGACGGAGTCGTACGCGAGGGCGGTTCTTGAAAGCACCCAGGTACTTGGGTTTTCGGATGGCGTCGACATCAAGGTCGACGCCCGGCTGGCGCGTGCAAGTCTCTTCGAGGACGATGAGACGCCGCTGTACTGGGTGATCCTCCATGAGTCGTTGCTACGGCAACCCATCCTCCGCCCGCAGGAAATGGCCGAACAACTCGCTCACATTGCCCAGTTGGGGAAACGCCACCGAGTCATTCCCCAGATCCTCCCGTGGAATGCCGGGGCGCATCCACTCGTTCTCAGCAGCGCCACGATCATGACGTTCGCCGATGCGCCGCCCATGGTCTACACAGAGGCCACGTACAGCGGAGACACCATCGACGATCCGGGGACCGTGCAGAAGTACCGGAGGTCGTACGATCTGCTCAGGGCCGTCGCACTGTCCCCGAAGGCGTCCCTGGCCATGATCGAGACTGCGGCGGAGGGCTACCGAAATGACAAGCGGCCAGGCTGACTTGAGCGACGCGAAGTGGCGCAAGAGCAGCCACAGCAACCCTGACGGCGGCAACTGCGTCGAGGTCGCGGACGGCCTCAAGGGTGTCGTCCCTGTACGCGACAGCAAGTCCCCGGAAGGCCCCGTCGTGATCGTCGGCGCACGCGCCTGGTCGGCCTTCATCGGCCTTGTGACGCACGGCAGTTGAGTATCTGAATGAGGTCGGGAGGCAGTCGCTGAGAACGGCGACCTGGCCGATGTCCCTCAGAGTGGTGCGAGGCGGGCCTTGAGCAGGCAGAACTCATTGCCTTCTGGGTCCATCAGGACATGCCACTGCTCTTCCCCGGTCTGGCCGATGTCGGCCGGACGGGCGCCGAGCTTCAGCAGGCGTTCGAGTTCGGCGTCCTGATCGCGGTCGGTGGCGTTGACGTCGATGTGCAGCCGGGACTTGCCCTTCTCCGGCTCGTCCCTGCGGCTGAGGATGATCGTCGGCTGCGGACCGCCGAACCCTTCGCGCGGACCGATCTCCAGCGTGCCGTCGTCCTCGCTGTCGAGCACGACGAAGTCCAGTACCTCGCACCAGAACCGCGCCAGCACCTCGGGCTCGCGGCAGCCGAGCACGAGTTCACTGATACGACATGCCATGACGAAACCCGCTCTCAGCCTGGGAACTGCCGGTGGGCCCTACGCGAACCGCATGGGCTCCCAGCAGTGAGAACAACTCCGCGACCGTACCGGACGAGGTGAGCACGAGCGAAGTGATTTCAGGGGCCGGCTCCGGACAGCCGAGGCCGTTGGCGGGCGCAGCGGGAAAGCCGACTTCGAGACACGGCCTAGCTGTTCGCTCCCGGGGTGTCGTCGCCGGTCGGCGGACGGCCGTTTCGAAATTCCTCGACGAACTCATGGCTGCTGCGCGTATGCGGATGCTCAGCGCCCAGGGACCTCTCGCGTCGATCCGCGACCTCGATCATCAATTCGGTCGCCGGGACCAACTCGCCGAGGGCGTAAAGACTTCTGGCGTACAGGGTCTGCGTGGACAGGGTGAGCGAGTGATCGGGCCCGTGACACCGCAAGTAGTCTTCGGCGGCCGCACGCCCCTCGTCCCTGGCCGCCTCGTAACGACCCAAGGTGAAGAGGGCGAAACCGTAGTTGAGTCGCGCGTGCAGGGTGACGGCGTGCTCTCGACCGAGGTGGGTAGCGCACTCTTCCGGCAAGGGAACTTCCGACCTGTCGATCTCGTCGGCCAGTTCCGCGAAGGGAAGCCCCGCCAGCAGATGGGACCGGTCGCGCAACGTCAGCGGATGGCCGGGGCCGAGCAGTTGCTTTCGGCCCGCCACCGCGCGGCGAAGCAAGGCAAGCCCTTCGGGAGTCTGATCAAGCTGTAGCAGCGGCATGTAAAGCGCCTGACAACTGCTGAGAGTGTCCAGATCCTCAGCGCCGAAAAGCCGTTCCCGAACGGCGAGCAGCCGGCGATGCACGGCGACCGACTCCTCGTACCGCCCCAAGCGCAGCAGCGCACGGGCGACCCGTTCCTCCGCGGTCAGAACCAGCCGGTGTTCCCCTCCCAGCGTTCGCTGCGCCAACGGGCCCGCCGCGGAAGCGAGTTCGAGCGCCGCCTGGTAATCGCCGTCGCGGTGCAGGGAGATGGCGAGCCGAATGGCGACGTCCAGCGCCTCGGCTACGGTCGGCTCGTCGTCCGCCTGCCGCAGCAGAGCCAGGACATGGGGCGCCAGCAAGCGCATCCTCACGTCGTTCTGGCCGGGTTCGGGGACGGCAGGAACGACGGCGTTCAGCAGTTTTCCGGCTGCGGCGCGGAGGGCGGGAAGCTGCGGGGCCGGAGTCCCTGCGGCGACGCTGGCGAGCAGTACGCCGTGGGTCTGTATGCAGCGGACGCCGACGTCGACCAGAGCCGTGAGTGAGTGGTCCAGCAGTCCGCGCAGCGCGGCTTCGGCCCGCGCCGGAGACAGTACTGCCGCCAGTTCGGGGCCGTTGAGCAGGGACAGCGGCAGGGGGTCCGACCCGTAGCAGGCGAGCAGTTGCAGCAGCGCCGTGGACTCGGGGGAACCCTGTGCGGCGAGTGCGTCGAGAGACAACTGCCAGGTGCGGCTGACCAGTTGGCGGGAGTCCTCGCCGGGGAGACGGACGGCTCCCCGGTCGATGAGACCTACCTGTCCGCCTCCGTCGAGGCGGGATCCGTACTGCTTCATCGTCCAGGGCTCGATCACCTGGTGGGAGAGGAAGCCACCCGCGAGGGTGAGTGCGAGCGGCAACCGCCCAAGTTTTTCCGCGATTTGGGCGGCGTCCTCGGAGGTACCCGCTTCGGGCGCCAGGTCGCACAGGACTTGGGCCGCCGCCTGCTGCGGCAGTACGCCGACGTGGTGCAGCTCGGCGTAGGGCCACCAGTGCGGCGCCGATTGACGGGTGCTGACGAGGACGGTGCCACGTGGGCTGGTACGCAACCAGCCGTCCTGGAGGATCGAGGGGTCATCGGCGTTGTCGAGCACGAGAAGCCAGGGTTCGTCGGACTGGTCGAGCCGGTCCCAGACAAGGTCGGCCGCTGCGCGCAACCCGCTCCGTGCTGCTTGCAGTTGGCCTTCCGTGGCCCCTCTGTCCGCTGCGACGGCGAGCATGCCGCCGCGCAGCGTCGCCATGTCCGAGGCATTCACCCATAAGCCGACGCGGTCGGCACCGGTCGTAGCGTGCTGGAACAGCGCGTACGCGACCGTGGTCTTGCCGCACCCTCCCATTCCGTGAAGCACGTAGACCTGGTCGCGGGTGCCCGCGTCGATCGCTCCGCATAAGCGGTCCATGAGCTGTTCGCGGTCGCGGAGTGCCACCGGAGGACGGCCGAAGGCCGGTCGGCGTACCGAGTCCGGGCCGTATCGCGCCTCGACGGCTTCATGGTGGTGGTGCTCGGTGATGTGCTGGTCGCCGGACGCCTGGTAGACGCGGCCCGCATCATGAGCGCGGCCGTCCATGGCGCCGCTCATGCCTCACCGCCCCGCTCTTCGATTCGCTGGTCGCGTCCGGCCTGGTAGACCCTGGCGTTGCCCGAGGCGGTCGCATGTTGCGTCACTGCCGGACCGGCCGCATCACCCGTGTCGATGTCCCGGAGGAGTGCGCGGAGTTCCTCGGCCGCGTCGGGCCGGGCCACCAGCAGGCGCCGGATACGGCCCTGCCACTCCGCCTGGAGTTCTTGCCTGGCGTCCGGGTCCCCGTCCGGCTCCGAAGCCAGCAACTCCTCACGGGTGGCTTCGAGTTCACCGGAGACCATGTCGGCACGTCCCGGGTGCACGCGACGCCAGAGCGAGGTGACGGCGTCGCGTGTGCGTTCCCACGCGTCCGTGGCCATCAGGGTGACGAGGGTGGTCCCTGCGGTACTTGCCAGTGCCGTGATCTCCGGATCCACAAATCCCCCCGACCGTCGCGCCGCGTGCTGACGCGCTCACCCTACGACGCACCGCGAAGCCTCTGGCAAGACCAGGACCTGATCCTGCGGTCGCCGTGGATGACCTCCGCATGCGGGCCGACGCCGCCCGTGATCTTGCTGGCGGCGTCGCCCCCCTGCCGTCAGAAACAAACCCCCTCGCCGTCGGGTCTGGTCTCTGTGTTCGGTGTTCCACCGAGGGCCACACCGTCTGGAACTATCCGCTGCCCGAGGCGACGCGCCCCCGCTGGCTCGCGGGCGGCGGCAACCGCGTCTTCGTGATGAACGACCACGCCCTCTACGCGCTGCCGGTGGTCTGAGCACGTTCGGGACATCGCCGGTCGGTGCAGGGGCGGTCTGGGCTCATCGGGGCCGGGACGACGGCCGGAACTCGGCGGCCGGGTGTCAACGCGCCACGGCCTTGCGGCGGTTGCGGCGGTTGCGGCGGTTGCGGCGGTTGCGGCGGTCGTGCCCGTTGCGGCCTCATGCCGGGCGCGGCCTGAAAGAGTCGCGCCCGGAACGAGCAGGGCCCGGACGCCGGGCCCGGACGGAGTCAGGCCGGGAACGAGTCGCGCCCGGAAGAGCCGGGGAGCCCGGGGTCAGTGCGGCGTACGTGCCTGCGTCAGCAGCCGGTCGACGTCGGCGTCCGCGAGCTGTAGCGACCGGCCCACCGCCGCCAGCGCCTCCCGCTCCTGTGTGCAGTACGGGCCGTCGGCCAGGGCGATCCGGGCCCCGTGCAGCAGCAGGGACTCGCGGCCGGCCGAGGCCAGGTGCGGTGCGAGCGGGGCCAGGGCCTCGTGGAGTTCGATCTCGGCGGAGACGCTGTCGGCCGCGGTGTCGCGCTCGGCGGTGAGAGCGGCGAGGAGCGTGAGGAGCTGATCCTCGGTGCAGTTCGTGTAGCCCGCGTCGCGGACGGTCTGCACGGCGGCCTCACGGGTGGCGCGGTTCTCGCAGCCGCCCGCGGTGAGCACGGTGAGCGCGATGGCGTACACGGCGTCGCGCAGCAGGACCGACAGACGGTTGGTGGTGGGGTGGTCGAGGGCCTCGGTGCCGAAGTGGCCGTGGCAGGCGGCGCATTCGAGTACGGGGGCGACGTGGCCTCGGGAGAGCAGCGGCACGCCCAGCAACACGAAGCGGCGCCTTCCGGTGCGGCGGCGGTAGCTGCGGTCTCCGCCGCAGCCGGGGCAGAAGAAGTCCCCGTCGTCCACGGTGTGCCAGCTTGTGCGTACACCTGCCAGACGTCCGCCTGGACTCTGTCGCTGCCGGTCACGGGAGTATCTAGCCCCGCCCACGCCGTACCTCCGTCACGATTCGGCCACGCTGCCGTGAGCGTGATGTTAACCACAGCGGAAGTGCGGCGTCAGCACCCCGTTCCGGACGATTACAGCGGTACGCGGCTGGTCCGCGGGCGCGGAGACGGACGCGGAACGGGCGCGGGCCTCACCCGGAAGTGGGTGAGGCCCGCGGAACGCTGCGATGACGCCCTTGGGAGGCGGTTCGGGACGGCGCCGGGAGGGCCGCGGCGCGAGGTCATACGCCCGCGTGTGTACGCGGAGCGCGAACAGCCTCAGCGCGCGGCGCGGTTGACCGCCGAGACCACCGCCTTGATGGACGCGCGGACGATGTTGGCGTCGATGCCGACGCCCCACAGCACCTTGTCCTCGACGGCGCACTCGATGTACGCGGCGGCCTGTGCGCCCGCGCCCTCGCTCATCGTGTGCTCGACGTAGTCCAGCAGCCGCACGTCGACGTCGACGGTCTGGAGGGCGTCGAAGAACGCGGCCAGCGGTCCGTTGCCGCTGCCCGCGAGCACGGTCTCCTCGCCGTCGACGGTGGCCTCCACGGTGACGGCGTCCTGCCCGTCGACGGTGGTCGTGGTCTGCCCGGTGCGCAGTGCGATGCGGCCCCAGGCGTTACCCGGCGTGGGCAGGTACTCGTTCTGGAAGATCTCCCAGATGTCGGCCGGGGTGACCTCGCCGCCCTCGCTGTCCGTGCGCTCCTGGATGATCTTCGAGAACTCGATCTGCATACGGCGCGGCAGGTCCAGGCTGTGCCCGTCCTTCAGCACGTAGGCGATACCGCCCTTGCCGGACTGGGAGTTGACGCGGATGACGGCTTCGTAGGAACGCCCCACGTCCTTGGGGTCGATGGGCAGATACGGCACGGCCCACTCCAGGTCGCCGACGCTCTTGCCCTCGCGCTCGGCACGTACCTCCATCGCCTCGAAGCCCTTCTTGATGGCGTCCTGGTGGGAGCCGGAGAAGGAGGTGTAGACGAGGTCGCCGACGTAGGGGTGCCGGGAGTGGACGTCCATCTGGTTGCAGTACTCGGCGGTGCGCTTGACCTCGTCGATCTGCGAGAAGTCGATCTGCGGGTCGACGCCCTGGCTGAAGAGGTTCATGCCCAGGGTCACCAGGTCGACGTTGCCGGTGCGCTCGCCCTGGCCGAAGAGGCAGCCCTCGATGCGGTCCGCGCCCGCCATGATCGCCAGTTCGGCGGCGGCGACGGCGGTGCCGCGGTCGTTGTGCGGGTGCACCGACAGACATACGTGTTCGCGCCGCGACAGGTGGCGGGACATCCACTCGAAGCGGTCGGCGTGCGTGGAGGGCGTCGAACGCTCCACCGTGGCGGGCAGGTTGAGGATGATCTCGCGGCCGTCGCCGGGCTGCCACACGTCCATGACGGACTCGCAGACCTCCAGGGCGAAGTCCAGCTCGGTGTCGGTGAAGATCTCCGGGCTGTACTGGTAGCCGAAGGACGTGCGGTCGTCGAGCAGCTTCTCCGCGTACTCCGTGACCAGCCGGGTGCCGTCGACCGCGATCTGCCGCACCTGCTCGCGGGTGCCTCGGAAGACGACCTCACGGAAGACGGGCGCGGTGGCGTTGTAGAGGTGGACGGTCGCGTTGCGGGCGCCCTTCAGGGACTCGACGGTGCGCTCGATCAGCTCCTCGCGGGCCTGGGTGAGCACGGAGATCGTCACATCGTCGGGGATCGCGTCCTCTTCGATGATGGAACGTACGAAGTCGAAGTCGGTCTGGCCGGAGGCGGGGAAGCCGACCTCGATCTCCTTGTAGCCCATGGAGACCAGCAGGTCGAACATCGCGCGCTTGCGGGCCGGCGACATGGGGTCGATCAGCGCCTGGTTGCCGTCGCGCAGGTCGGTGGACAGCCAGCGGGGCGCCTTGGTGATGCGGTTGTCGGGCCAGGTGCGGTCGGGGATGTCGACGGCCTCGTACGGGCGGTACTTGTGTACGGGCATTCCGGAGGGCTTCTGCCGTACCGTCGCGGCCGTGATGGGCGTGGGTGCGCCGACGGAGGCGGAGGAGGAAGTCATGTGCTGGGGCTCCTGATCGCGGAGGGCTCCGCGTGGTGGGCTTCGAGGGCCGACGGTGGCAGCACCGGTCTCCGCGGGGAGGGGGTCGGCCTTACGACTACAGACCCTCGCCGCGGCAGCTAAGAAGAAGCAGCCCGAAACGCATGATTCGCGAGTCTAACCGAGACCGCGGACAGCGCCGCATCCGTATCACCATGCGGGACTGTGCATTCGTTCACACCGGGGGCATGTACGGGGCGTAGCGCCGGTTCGTCACGCCGAGTCACGTAACGGGGGCGGCAGTTGGGGAACTGTGTGCGCTTCTGCACCTGTTGGTGCATGTTTCCCGTCAACGCTCGCGGGAATCCCAGCAGCAGGGAGTTACATGTCGATGACCGTGTGCCACGGTCCACAGATCGGGTGGACACGCAGCGCACACGAAGAGAGGACACAGTGTGAACAGGGCTTTCTGCACAATCGTGCCGCCCCATCTCCTCGACCACCTCTCGCGTTCCGGGAATCCCTCGCTGTACGAACCGGCACGCCGCACCCTGGAGCACGACGCCCTTCAGCGCACCCGGCGCCGCATCACCACCGTCCGCATGGCACGGGTGACGGGTGCGCGCACAACAGCGGAGGACGACGCGGAGAAGAAGCCCCGGCGCACGATCAGCGACGCCGGGCACACCGAGCAACTGCCCGGCGAGAAGGTGCGTTCCGAGGGCGAGAAGGCCGTGGAGGACGCCAGCGTGAACCGTGCTTACACGGGTCTCGGCGCGACCTTCGAGCTGTACCTCAAGGCGTTCTCCCGCTACTCGATCGACGACGCGGGCATGCCCATGGAGGCGTCGGTCCACTACGGCCGCGACTACGGCAACGCCTTCTGGGACGGCGAACGGATGGTCTTCGGTGACGGCGACGGCGAGATCTTCCGCGACTTCACGCTGCCCGTCGACGTCATCGGGCACGAGTTGACCCACGGAGTCACCCAGCACACCGCGAACCTCGCCTACTTCGGCCAGACCGGCGCGCTCAACGAGTCCGTCTCCGACGTCTTCGGCTCCCTCATCAAGCAGTACGCCCTCGGCCAGACCGCCGACGCCGCGGACTGGCTGATCGGCGACAGCCTCTTCACCGACGAGGTCGAGGGCAGGGCGCTGCGCTCGATGAAGGCCCCCGGCACGGCCTACGACGACGACGTGCTCGGCAAGGACCCGCAGCCGGCGAAGATGGACGACTACGTGCACACCGGCTCCGACAACGGGGGCGTGCACATCAACTCCGGCATCCCCAACCACGCGTTCTACCGGCTGGCGACCGAACTGGGCGGCCACGCCTGGGAGCACGCCGGGCGGATCTGGTACGACACCCTCACCTCAGGGGACCTCTCGCCGGACGCGGACTTCGCGGCGTTCGCGGGCGCCACGGTGAAGGCGGCGGACGGCCGTTACGGGGAGGACAGCCCCGAGCGGGAGGCAGTGGTCAAGGCGTGGTCCGTGGTCGGGGTGACACCGGATGCCTGACGGATGACGGCTGACAAAAACTGACGGCTGTCATCCGTCATCCGTCATCCGTCATCCGTCATCCGATGATTGGTACCCGACGGCTGATATCTGAGGGGTGACGCACGGGCCGCCCGTGCACGAATTGCTCAGCCGCACGGACGGGTTCGCGCACCGACGAGGCCGCGCACCGACGAGTCGCACATCAACTGGCCGCACACCGACGGGAGTGCACACCCGTGGGACGGGCCGCCGGAATCGAGGGAGGATGAGGGCATGCGCATCACCGTCACCCGCACCGGAGGTTTCGGCGGCCTCACCCGTCGCGCCACGCTGACCACGGACGGCCGTCCCGACGCCGCGTACCTCGACGAACTCGCCCGCAGCGCCCACACGGAGGGCCTGGCAGCACAGCCCTTGGGCGTACCTGACGGCTTCCACTACGAGATCACCTCGGACCAAGGGACCTCGTACTGCGCGGATCCCCGGCTGACCGAGGCCCAGTCGAAGCTCGTCGCCACGGTGCTGAAGGAAGGCGACTGACCGCCGCAGCGGCGGCAGGTCAGAAACCCAGCCTGCGCAACTGCTTGGGGTCGCGCTGCCAGTCCTTGGCGACCTTCACATGCAGATCCAGATACACGGGCGTACCCAGCAGCGCCTCGATGTGGCGGCGCGAGGTCGTGCCGACGTCCTTGAGCCGCTTGCCCTTCGGACCGATGACGATGCCCTTCTGACTGGGCCGCTCCAGAAAGATGTTGGCGTGGATGTCCAGCAGCGGCCGGTCCTCGGGACGGCCCTCGCGCGGCAGCATCTCCTCCACGACGACAGCGATGGAGTGCGGCAGTTCGTCCCGTACGCCCTCCAGCGCGGCCTCACGGATCAGCTCGGCCACCATGACCTGCTCGGGCTCGTCCGTGAGATCGCCGTCCGGATAGAGCGCGGGCCCCTCCGGCAGCATCGGGATCAACAGGTCGGCCAGCAGCGTGACTTGACGGTCCTCGACGGCGGACACCGGCACGATCTCCGCCCACTCGATCCCGCACTCCTTGCCGAGCCGGTCGACCGCGAGAAGCTGCTCCGCGAGCGCCTTGGAGCCGACGAGATCGGACTTGGTGACGACGGCCACCTTCGGCGTGCGCTTGAGACCGGCCAGCTCGCCCGCGATGAAACGGTCGCCGGGACCCACCCTCTCGTCGGCGGGCAGACAGAAGCCGATGACGTCGACCTCCGCCCACGCCGTGCGCACGACGTCGTTGAGCCGCTCCCCCAGCAGCGTCCGCGGCTTGTGCAGACCGGGGGTGTCGACGAGCACGAGCTGCGCGTCCGAACGGTGCACGATGCCGCGCACGGTGTGCCTGGTCGTCTGAGGACGGTTGGAGGTGATCGCGACCTTCGTGCCCACCAGCGCGTTCGTCAGCGTCGACTTGCCCGCGTTGGGGCGGCCGACGAAGCATGCGAATCCGGAGCGGTGCTGCGCCTGCGCGGCGTCGGCCGCGGCGGAGGTCGGGGAAGGTGCATCCATGGCGACCATTGTCCCCGATCGGGTGAGTGCCACCGACCGCCGGCGAAGGCCCGGCGGACACCGGCGACCCGGGCTACGGCCCCGGTTCCGGATCAGGCGGAGGCGACGGTCGCCCGCAGGGCGCCGTCCGGCCCGGCCAGCAGCACCGTGGTCGCCTGCCCCGCCAGGTCGTGCACCGCCGAGAGGTCCTCGGCGGGGATCAGCTCCGACTCCGTGACCACCGCGGCCGCCTCCAGCGACTTCGCCCCGGAGGCGACCGCCATCGCCACCGCCGTACGCAGGGCGCTGAGCTGGAGCGAGGCCAGCTCCACAGAACCGGCCACATAGGTACGGCCCGTCTCGTCCCGCACGGCCGCGCCCTCCGGAACGGTGTTGCGGGCGCGGGCGCTGCGCGCCAGCGTGATGAGCTTGCGGTCCTCGGGGTCCAGTGCCTGGTCACTCTGGTCGCTCATACGCCCGAGCATATGACGCGGCCGGGACGGGTCCCGTCGGGGGCACCGGCAGCCGGGGCCACCGGTTCAGACGGCTCAAGTGGCCGCCGGAGACCGGGACTCCGGAACACCGTGCTCCAGGACTCCGGGACTCCGGGACTCCGGGTGATGGGACTCCGGGAGGCGGGACTACGGCAGACCGGGCCGGTCAGGCGTTGGCAGGCTCGTCCGAGGCGGACTCGTCGGCGTCCTCCGCGGAGCGGACCGGCTCGACCAGCACCGTCACGATCCTGTTCCGCCGCCCCGCAGGGGCCTCCGCCGTCAGGCGCAGCGCCGTCAGCTCCGGGTCCGAGCGGTCCTCGGTGACGTCGACGGTCGCCGTGGCGCCCGCGATCGGCACCCTTCCCAGCGACTTCGCGAGCAGACCGCCGACGGTCTCCACGTCCTCGTCATCGAGCCCGACCAGGTCGTAAAGCTCGCCGAGGTCGCCGATGTCGAGCCGCGCGGTGACCCGGTAGCGGCCCTCGCCCAGCTCCTCTACGGGCGGCAGCTCACGGTCGTACTCGTCGGTGATCTCCCCGACGATCTCCTCCAGGATGTCCTCGATCGTGACGATCCCCGCCGTACCGCCGTACTCGTCGATGACGACCGCGACATGGATGCGGTCCTGCTGCATCTCACGCAGCAGATCGCCGGCGTTCTTGGTGTCGGGCACGAAAGCGGCCGGACGCATCGCCGTCGACACCAGCTCCGTCTCCGCCTCGCGGCTGATGTGCACCCTGCGCGCGAGATCCTTGAGATAGACGATGCCGACGATGTCGTCCTCGCTCTCCCCCACCACGGGGATACGGGAGAAGCCGGAGCGCAGCGCCAGCGTCAGCGCCTGCCTTATCGTCTTGAACCGCTCGATGGTGATCAAGTCCGTGCGCGGGACCATCACTTCACGCACGATCGTGTCGCCGAGCTGGAAGACGGAGTGCACCATCTTCCGCTCGTCGGCCTCGATCAGGGACTCCTGCTCCGCCAGGTCGACCATCGCCCGCAGCTCCGCCTCGCTCGCGAACGGGCCCTTGCGGAAGCCCTTCCCGGGCGTGAGCGCATTGCCGAGGAGGATCAGAAGCTGCGGCACGGGCCCGAGGATGCGCACCAGCGGGACCAGCACATACGAGGCGGCCGTAGCGGTGTTCAGCGGATGCTGGCGCCCGATCGTCCGCGGCGAGACACCGATGGCGACATAGCTGACCAGCACCATCACGCCCATCGCGACGGCCAGCGACTCCCACGTCTCCTCGAAGACCCGCAGCGCCGTGTACGTCACCAGCACGCCGGAGGCCACCTCGCACGCCACCCGCACCAGCAGCGCCAGATTGAGATAGCGCGTCGGATCGGCCGCGACCACCGCGAGCCGCTCGGCTCCGCGCCGGCCCTGCCGTACCGCCTCCTCCGCGCGATAGCTCGTCGTACGGGCCAGACCGGCCTCGGCACAGGCCGCGAGCCAGGCGACGACAAGCAGCAGCACCGCCGCCGCGATCAGCCGGGCCGTCACGATGCGGTGGTGGGGGCGGGAGAAGGCCCCGTCAGGCCGCGCTCGGCACGCCAGCCGTCCAGGATCGCCGTCTGAAGCCCGAACATCTCGGCCTTCTCGGCTGCCTCCTCATGGTCGTAACCCAGCAGATGCAGCACCCCGTGGACGGTCAGGAGCTGAAGCTCCTCGTCCATCGAGTGCTGCGTCGGCGCCTCGGCGCCCTGGCGCTCGGCGACCTCCGGGCAGAGCACGATGTCGCCGAGCAGGCCGTGCGGCGGCTCCTCCTCGTCCCTGACGGGCGGCCGCAGCTCGTCCATCGGGAACGACATCACGTCCGTGGGGCCCGGCAGATCCATCCACTGGAGATGGAGCTGCTCCATCGCGTCGGCGTCGACGACGATGACCGACAGCTCGGCGAGGGGGTGGATGCGCATACGGCTCAGGGCGTAGCGGGCGACGTCGAGAAGCGCCTGCTCGTCGACGGAGCGTCCGGACTCGTTGTTGACGTCGATCGTCATGATGCGCGGGGCTCAGTGCTTTCCGTGACTGTGACCGGAGTCGCCGCGGCCTGGACCGCCGTGGGCGGGGCCGCTGTGGGTGTCGGGGGCGCCGTTGGCGGAGCCGCCGCCGCGGCCCTGGCGGTCGCCCGCCTTGCCGCCGCTGCCGCGTCCGGCCGTCGGGACGTGGGCGGCGGCGTCCGTGCCGTTGCGCACGTCGTAGCGCTCGTAGGCGTCGACGATGCGGCTGACCAGCTTGTGCCGCACCACGTCGGAGCTGTCGAGCATGCTGAAGTGCACGTCGTCCACGCCGTCCAGGATCTCCCGCACCTGCCGCAGTCCGCTCCGGGTGCCGCCCGGCAGGTCGACCTGCGTCACGTCCCCGGTGATCACGATCTTCGAGTCGAACCCGAGCCGGGTGAGGAACATCTTCATCTGCTCGGGGTTCGTGTTCTGCGCCTCGTCCAGGATGATGAACGCGTCATTGAGGGTGTTGTGCGTGAGCAGGTAGTCCTGAGTGACGTAGAGCGAGTCCTCAGCCCCGACCTGGATGCACACCGCCTCCTCACGGCCCGCAGGCTCGATGGTGTCGACGAAGCGCATCGGACGTCCGCCGCCGCCCGCCGCGTGGTACTTCTCCCGCTTGCGGGCGAGACGGAACGGTTCGACGCCCTCGGGAAGGCGGATGTCCAGAACGTGCGCGTCGTACCGGTAGGGGACTCGGCGGTTCCTCACCCGTCCCGGGGCACGGCCTGCCGCCGCCCTGCGCCGGGTGTACGCCACCCCGCCCAGGGACTGGACGAGCGACACGACATCGTCGCGGAGCAGGATCGACGTCGTCGTGTACTGGACCCGGCAGGTGCGGTCGGCCTGGACGACGGGGCCGCCGTCGGAGTCGAGGAGCCCCTGTAGCAGTGCGAGACGGACCTCGGCGGAGTTGTGGAGGAAGACCTCCGGCACGAGCTTCGTGTTCGAGCGGCTGCCCAGAAGGTCGAGCTGCCGCATGACGCCCGTGACCGGGTTCTCCAGTGTCACGACGTCGCCGGGCGCCTTGACCCTGTTCAGGACGTAGTCCGGCCCGCTCTTGTGGCGCACTGCGACACCCGGCAACGCCGCCTCCAGAGCCTCGGCGAGCTCGGGGTCCTCGGTCGAGAAGGACGGCGTGGTGGTCCCGGTGATGCCTCCGTCGCCCAGCAGCAGCCCCAATGCGTAGGGATCCATCGGGACTTCCCTCTCGGGGAAGGCCGCCGGGGCGGTGAGCATCGGCAGCTCGTACCGCCGCGCATGCGCGGCACGGAGACTGCCCGCCATCTCCTTGGTCTCAAGGACCCTCCACGGCCGGTCTCGGCGGCGGTCGGAGGCCGTACGGACAGTCCACAGGTGCTCTCCGCAGCACAAGGTCCATGAACCGTCCTGAGCGGTGACCCGGTAGATGTCCTTCTCGCCCTGCGGGTACACGCCGAGCACCGGGGTGGGCTCTCCGTCCGACCCTGTGACCAGATCGCCCACCTGAAGCTCCCCGATGGGGCGCCAGCCGTCGGGCGTCAGGACCTTCGTGAACACGGGCTGCGCCCTGCCCCGCATATAGGCCAGCGGCGCCACCTCGATCGTCCCGGCCGCCATCAGGCGGGGGATGGAGTCGGGGTCGAGCATGTCGTGCAGGGCGTCGTAGAGCGGGCGCAGATACGGGTCGATCTTCTCGTAGAGCGTGCCGGGCAGGAAGCCGAGGCGCTCGCCGGCCTCCACGGCCGGCCTGGTCAGGATGATCCTGTTGACCTGCTTGGACTGGAGGGCCTGGACGGCCTTGGCCATCGCGAGGTAGGTCTTGCCCGTGCCGGCGGGGCCGATGCCGAAGACGACGGTGTGCTTGTCGATCGCGTCGACGTACCGCTTCTGGTTGAGCGTCTTGGGGCGGATCGTGCGGCCGCGGTTGGAGAGGATGTTCTGCGTGAGCACCTCGGCCGGGGTCTCCGTGGCGGCGCCGGTGCCGTCCTGCTGGTCGCGGAGCATCGAGATGGAGCGCTCGACGGCGTCCTCCGTCATGGGCTGGCCGGTACGCAGGACCAGCATCATCTCGTCGAAGAGGCGCTGGATCAGATCGACCTCGGCGGCCTCGCCGGAGGCGCTGATCTCGTTGCCGCGCACATGGATGTCGGCGGCGGGGAACGCCTGCTCGATCACGCGCAACAGGGAGTCGCCGGAACCCAGCACGGTCACCATCGGGTGCTTGGCCGGAACGGTGAAGCGGGCCGTGGCTTGCGGTGCCTGAGATGAGCCCGCCTGGTTCGTCGTTGTCTGCGTCATGGGCGACCCGGTCGGGCCTTCCTCATCCCTCTCTGTCTCTCCTGGCGGTGGACTTTCAAGAATACGACGCGGCACTGACAAGCCAGAATGCGATTTACGGAACGAGGGCCCGGGGCGGTCTGCGGAACAGGGCGGTGGCGGCGGCGCGTTCGGCAGGCGCTAGGCGGGCCCGGTGCCGCGGCCGAAGCCGAGGGTGGGCAGGGCTCGGCGGCGCGGGCCGGGGCCGGGGCAGCCGGTGAGCACCGCGTCGAGGAAGGCGTAGGTGCGGGCGTAGGGGTTGTCCGGGTGGCAGGGGGCCGATCGGTGTACGCCTGCCGGTGCGGGGTCCGGGACGGCTCCGGGCGTCCTGCGTTCCGCGGGCCGGGGTCGCGTGCCCGGGTCCGCCGTACGTACGCGGCGCCACCACGCTGCGATCTCGGGCCAGCCCGGCGCGGAGAGCGAGCCCCCGAACTCCTGGACGGACAGCGCCGCCGTGAGCCCCGCGAAGGCCAGCCGGTCGGCCAGCGGCCAGCCCGCCAGTGAGCCCATGACGAAGCCGGCGACGAAGACGTCTCCCGCGCCGGTGGTGTCGAGGGCGTCGACGGGGATGCCGGGGACCTCGGCGCTCTCGCCGGTGCGGCCGTCGACGGCGACGGAGCCCTGTGCTCCGAGGGTGACGACGGCGAGCGGCACCTTCTCGGCCAGAGCGTGTGCCGCTGTGCGGGGGCAGTCGGTGCGGGTGTAGCGCATGGCCTCCTCGGCGTTGGGGAGGAACGCCTCGCAGTGCTCCAGGTCGGGCAGGGCGGCGAGGTCCCAGCGGCCGGTGCCGTCCCAGCCGACGTCGGCGAAGACCCGGCTGCCGCGGCGGGCGGCGACGCCGATCCAGTCCTGGCTCTCGCCCGGGGCGAGGGAGGTCACGCAGGCGCGGGCGGGCGGCGGGCAGCCGGGGGCCTCCGGGTCGAGGGGGACGTTGGCCGTGCCGGGGTGGGCCGCGCCGCCGGCGCCCTCCGCGCCGTCCTCGCCGTCCGTGGTGCTCACGCCGTCCGTGGTGCTCACGCTGCCGGTCGGTGTGCCGCCGGGGTGCCGCACGTCTGCGCCGTAGGGGAGCGTGAGCGGCGCCGTCTCGCGGGGCGGGGCCTCGTGGCCGTGGGAGACCATGGTGCGTTCGCCCTCGTAGGCCATGGAGACGGTCACGGGCGAGTGCCAGCCGGGGACGGTGTGGGAGAGGCTGAGGTCGATGCCTTCGCCCTTGTCGAGGGCTTCGCGGCAGTAGTCGCCGTACATGTCGTCGCCGAACGCCGCGGCGAGCGAGGTGCGCAGCCCCAGACGTGCGAGGGCGGTCGCCATGTTGGCGACGCCGCCGGGGGACGAGCCCATTCCGCGCGCCCAGGACTCGGTGCCCCGTACGGGGGCGGAGTCGAGGCCGGTGAAGATGATGTCGAGGAAGACGGTGCCTGCGAGGTAGACGTCGCAGGCCGGGTCTCCGGGGGCGCGGAGGGCGGCGAGCGGGTCGAAGGTGTGGGGGCCGGGCGGCACGGTGGCGTGTGCGCGTGGAGCCGCGGCGGGTCCGGTCCACGGGTCCGGCCCGTAGCTGTGGTCGTGCGCGTGCTCGCTGCCCTCGGGGCGCGGGGTCGGCTCGGCGTCGCCCGTGTCTGACGCGTCCCTCGCGTCCCCTGTGCCCCTCGCGTCTCCCGTGTTCCCCGCGCCCGTGCTCACCCTGGACTCCTCCGACGCCTGTGGCGGCGCAGGCCCCCTACGCCGTTCCGACGGCGCCGGCGGCCTCCGCTGCTGCTGCTGGTGTCTCCGGTGTACCGCGCGGGCCGTGCATCGGGCCAACCGGCGCCGTCCGCTTCACCCTCGACGGTCCCCGGGAGCCGCCGTCGCCGTCGTCCACGTACCGCCTGCGGGGGGCGCGGTCCTCAAGTCACCAGCGCGGGACGCTCGGAGCGACCCACCGCGGGTCGGCCTTGCGCATGGCCGCGGCGTCGTCGCGGTCGCGCATGGTGCCGTCGTCGTCGAGCCAGCGCCGGTGGAGCGCGGCGAGCCTCTCGCGATCGATCTCGACTCCGAGGCCCGGGGCGTCGGAGACCTCCACGCATCCGTCGTGGAAGGTCAGCCGCCGGGTGAGGACGTCCTCGGACTGCCAGGGGTAGTGGCTGTCGCATGCGTAGTCGAGGTTGGCCACTGTCGAGGCGACATGGGTCATCGCGGCGAGCGAGATGCCCAGATGGGTGTTGGAGTGCATGGACAGGCCGATGCCGAACGTACGGCACAGAGCGGCCAGTTCGCGGGTACGGAGCAGACCGCCCCAGTAGTGGTGGTCGCTGAGCACGACCTGGACGGCGCCGGTCGCGAACGCCTCGGGGACCTCGGGGAAGGTCGTCACGCACATGTTGGTGGCCAGCGGGACCCCCGCCTCGGCGGCGACCTCGGCCATCCCGGGCGTGCCGCTCGTGGGGTCCTCCAGATACTGGAGCACGTCGCGCAGTTCGCGGGCGACGTGCAGCGAAGTCGCCACGGACCAGGCGCCGTTGGGGTCGAGGCGCAGCGGTGCCCCGGGGAAACGCCTCGGCCAGCGCGCGTACGGCGGCGATCTCCTCGGCGGGCTCGTACACGCCGCCCTTGAGCTTGAAGGAGCCGAAGCCGTAGTCGCGTGCGAAGCGGCGGGCCTGTGCCACGACTCCGTCTGGATCGGTGGCCGCGCCCCAGTCGTCGCCTTCGCCGACGCCGCCGGGGTGCTGCTCCCAGCGGTAGAAGAGATACGCGCTGTATTCGACGCGGTCGCGCAGCTTGTGCCCCAGCAGGGCGTGTACGGGCAGTCCGAGGGACTTGCCGAGTGCGTCGAGGCAGGCGACCTCGAACGCGGAGACCACCGACAGCCGTAGCTTGCCGGCGGTCTGGACGCCGCGGAGCCCGCCGACGTCGACGGAGTTGTCCACGCGGGCGGAGTCGACGGCGACGCCGGAGACGAGTGCGTTGAGGCCGTTCAGATCCGTGATCCGGCGTCCCTGGAGTGCGGCGGCCAACGGGCGTGCGATGTCGAGGTACTTGGTATCGCCGTAGGTCTCGCCGAAGCCGCTGGTGCCGTCCGCCGTGACGACCTCGACGATGAGCCTCGGCGCGTAGGGCTGGTGCACGCCCTGGGTGTTGAGCAGGGGCGGATCGGCGACGAGGACGGGGGTGAGGCGTACGTCCGTGATGGTCAGGTCGGCGGTCATGGGCGGCTCCCGTCGCGTCCGTCGGCTCGCTGGCCGCTCGTGGGCTGCTGATGTCCCCGTACGTGGATGACGTCCACGTATGAAAACGGAGGCTATGGAGGTGAACTGCCACCGGTCAATAGCTCGCGCAGGCGGCGCACTTGGAAAGCTCGCGCATACGCGCATACGCGCATAGGCACGCACCGGCACGCACCCGCACGCCCGGACCGCGATGCGCCACCCCCCATACGCGGCGCGCTCCGCACGGGGCGTCAGCGGGATGTGCTGGCGGAGTCCGGCTCGTCGGCGGCGGCCCGTGGAAGCTCCTCGGCGGCGGCGGCCGCCTCCGGCTTCGGCCGTGGCGGGATCTCGGCCGTCCTGCCGCGGCGTAGCCGCCGGGCGACGGGCTCCGCCCAGCGGGCGGTGAGCGGCCCGAGTACGACGAGGATGAGCACGTACGCCGTGGCCAGCGGGCCGATGCGCGGTTCGGCCCCGGCGGCGAGGCCCGCGATGACGATGGAGAACTCGCCGCGCGCCACGAGCGTGCCGCCGGCCCGCCACCGCCCGGGGGCCTTGATGCCCGCGCGGCGTGCGGCGTACCAGCCGGTGGCGACCTTCGTGAGCGCGGTGACGACGGCGAGGACGAGCGCGGGCAGCAGCACGGGCGGGATGTCGGCGGGCTCGGTGGACAGCCCGAAGAAGACGAAGAAGACGGCGGCGAAGAGGTCGCGCAGCGGTGTGAGCAGGCTGTGCGCGCCCTCGGCGACCTCGTCGGAGAGCGCGATCCCGACCAGGAAGGCGCCGACGGCCGCCGAGACCTGGAGCTTCTGCGCGATCCCGGCGACGAGCAGCGTGAGGCCGAGCACCACCAGCAGCAGCATCTCCGCGTTGTCGGACGAGACGACCCGGCTGATGAGACGTCCGTGCCGCAGCGCGAGATAGAGCACCGCGCCGACGGTGCCCAGCGAGATCAGCAGCGTCAGCGAACCGCCCGCGAGGCCCGCACCGGCGAGGATCGCGGTGAGGATCGGCAGATAGACGGCCATCGCCAGGTCCTCGATGACCAGTACGCCGAGGATGACGGGCGTCTCCCGGTTGCCGAGTCGGCCGAGGTCCCCGAGGACCTTGGCGATGACGCCCGACGAGGAGATCCAGGTGACCCCCGCGAGTACGACCGCGGCGACCGGGCCCCAGCCCAGCAGCAGCGCGGCGGCGGCACCGGGCAGCGCGTTGAGTACGAAGTCGACGGCGCCGGAGGGGTATTGGGTCCTGAGGTTGGTGACGAGTTCGGAGGCGCTGTATTCGAGGCCGAGCAGGAGCAGCAGGAGGATGACGCCGATCTCCGCGCCCGTGGCGATGAATTCCTCACTGGCCTGGAGCGGGATCATGCCGCCGTGGCCGAAGGCGAGACCGGCGAGCAGATAGAGGGGGATCGGCGAGAAGCCGATGCGTCCGGCGAATCTTCCGAGAAGGCCCAAGGCCAGGATGATCGCCCCGAGTTCGATGAGCATGGCGGTGGTGTCGTGCACGGGCGTCTGACCTCCGGGTCGGTTCAGCGGCGGCGTCCGGCTCGGCTCCGTATGCGACGGGCGGGCGACGGCGTCTCGTACGGCACGGGCGCAGAGGGCGGGCGCGGAGGACGCCGAAGGCGCGATGGGCGCGAAGGCGGACCGGTGGACCGGCGGTGGGTCGGCTGCATCTTCGGGCCCCCGTCACGTCGGCTTCAGGACCGGCGTACGGGCCGGTCGTTGCGATGGGCGATCACTGCGCCAGGGTAATCGACCAGTAAAAGGAGCCTAGTCCCGGGGCAAAGCGAAGGTCCGGGCCGGGACGCCGCCGTCTCGTGCCCGGACCCGACGGTCACGCAGACGTGAACGCCCCGCGCCCCGCGCCCGCACCCGCGCCACTCGTCAGAACACCACCACCGACCGCAGCACGTCCCCCGCGTGCATGCGGTCGAAGGCGTGCTCCACCTCGTCCAGCGCGATCTTCTCGGTGACGAACTTCTCCAGATCCAGCCGCCCTTGGCGGTGGAGGTCGATCAGCATGGGGAAGTCGCGGGACGGCAGACAGTCGCCGTACCAGGAGGACTTGAGGGAGCCGCCGCGCCCGAAGACGTCCAGCAGCGGGAGTTCGAGGCGCATCTCCGGCGTCGGCACGCCGACCAGGACGACCGTCCCGGCCAGGTCACGTGCGTAGAAGGCCTGTCGGTACGTCTCGGGGCGGCCGACCGCCTCGATGACCACGTCCGCGCCGAAGCCGTCCGTCAGTTCGCGGATCGCCTCGACCGGGTCGGTCGAGCTGGAGTCGACGGTGTGGGTCGCGCCCATGGACTCCGCCTGCCGCAGCTTGCGTTCGTCGATGTCCACGGCGATCACCCGGGCCGCCCCGGCGAGCCGGGAACCGGCGATGGCCGCGTCGCCCACGCCGCCGCAGCCGATGACCGCGACGGAGTCGCCGCGCCCCACCTGGCCGGTGTTGATCGCGGCGCCGATCCCCGCCATCACGCCGCAGCCGAGCAGACCCGCGACCGCCGGGGACACCTCGGGGTCGACCTTGGTGCACTGACCCGACGCCACCAGCGTCTTCTCGGCGAAGGCTCCGATGCCGAGCGCCGGGGAGAGTTCCGTGCCGGAGGCGAGGGTCATGGGCTGACGGGCGTTGTGCGTGTCGAAGCAGTACCAGGGGCGTCCACGGCGGCAGGCACGGCAACGTCCGCACACCGCACGCCAGTTGAGGATCACGAAGTCGCCGGGCTCGACCTCCGTGGTGCCTTCGCCCACGGACTCCACGACGCCCGCGGCCTCATGGCCGAGGAGGAAGGGGAAGTCGTCGCTGATGCCGCCCTGCTTGTAGTGCAGATCGGTGTGGCAGACGCCGCACGCCTGCACCCGCACCACGGCCTCGCCGGGCCCGGGGTCGGGGACCACGACGGTCTCCACGCGCACCGGTTCGTCCTTGCCCGGCGCGATGACGCCGCGCACCTCCTGTGACATCCGGACCCTCCGTACTCGGCCCGCACCCACCCGTCGTGGGCGCGGATTGTCGGTTGCGCTCAACTCTGCCGCCCGGGAGGCGAACCGTCGACCATGCGGCGACGTGGGCGGGGTGTCGCGTTCGGCAAAGTTCAAGGCAAAGTTCCATCTCCGCGCGTAGAACCCCGGGCGGGCCTCTGTTAGCTTCCCCCTGCACCACGCCGAGACAAGGCCGCGGGCCCCGCCGCGGCCCGTACGACTTCTGGAGCTTTGGAGCCCCCCATGCCGCCGACCGAACAAGACACGAGCGCACGCACCAAGACGACGTTCCCCTGGGCGCTTTCGCGCGGGCGCCGCGCCGCGATCACCGCGCTCACCGTCACGGCCGTCCTCACCGGTACCGCCCTCTTCGGCGCGGGACAGGCGACGGCCGAGCGCTCCGCGCCGGGCACCGACCGCGAGATACCCAACATCGACAAGGTCAAGGAACAGATCGCCGACTACTACGGGGACATCGAGACCCCCGACGGCGAGCACTACGCGTCCCCGAAGAGCGACTACGCCAAGCAGGTGCGCGGCATCGCGGCCGACGCCCAGCGCGATCTGAAGCGCGCCATGGCCAAGGAGCACGAGAAGTCCGGGGATTCCGCGAAGTCCGGCGCCGGTGCGGCGGGGAGCGGCGGGTCCGGGCACGGGCACAAGCCGGCCATCGTCATGGACGTCGACGACACCACGCTGCTCACGTACAACTTCGAGCGGCAGATCGGCTACAACTTCGACCCGAAGCTTCAGGACGAGTATCTGCGCACCACGGACATGGACGCCGTCTTCGGCATGAAGAAGCTGGTCAACTGGGCGCACAGCAGCGGCATCACGGTCTTCTTCCTCACCGGCCGCGCCGAGCACCAGCGCGACTGGAGCGTGCGGAACCTGAAGAACGTCGGCTACAAGGCCCCCGTCGACGCCAAGCACTTCTACCTCAAGGACAAGGAGAACCCGCCGCCGTATCTGGAGTGCGGCTCGGACTGCACGACGGTCGAGTACAAGTCCGGCACGCGCAAGCACTTCGAGTCCGAGGGCTTCAGGATCCTCGCCAACTTCGGCGACCAGTTCAGCGACCTCAAGGGCGGCCACGCGGAGCGCACTTACAAGCTGCCCAACCCGATGTACTTCCTGCCGTAGGGACGTACGTACCTCCGCTTACGTCGTGCGCGCGGCCGTACGGAGGGGACGCACTCAAAGTCGCGGCCGCGGCGGGCGAGGATGTAGCTCCCTAGAAGCGCAGGAACGAGGTGCGAGACATCCATGAGCGGCATCCCGAGTACGGAAGACCGCGGGGCGGCGCCCGGCACCGAGCCGGTCACGCTCGCCGACGTACGTGACGCGGCCGACCGGCTGAAGGGGGCGGCGCACCGCACGCCGGTGCTCCGCTCCCGCACGCTGGACCGGCTGGTCGGCGCCGAAGTCCATCTGAAGTGCGAGAACTTCCAGCGGGTGGGGGCGTTCAAGTTCCGCGGCGCCTACAACGCCGTGTGCCGGCTGCCGTCCGCGCAGCTCGCGAACGGCGTCGCCGCCTACTCGTCGGGCAACCACGCGCAGGCCGTGGCGCTCGCCGCCCGCGAACTGGGCAGCAGGGCCGTCATCGTGATGCCGGAGGACAGCCCGCGCTCCAAGATCGACGCGACGGCCGACTACGGCGCGGAGATCGTCACCTACGACCGCTACACCGAGGACCGTGAGGCCATCGGCAGGCGGCTGGCCGAGGAACGGGGGCTTGCGCTCGTGCCGCCGTATGAGCATCCGCACATCATCGCGGGCCAGGGCACCGCGGCGCTGGAACTGCTGGAGGAGACCGGGGAGTTGGACGCCCTCGTCGTCCCGGTGGGCGGGGGCGGGCTGGCCGCCGGATCGGCGACCGCGGCGAAGGGGCTCCATCCGGAGATCCGTGTGATCGGGGTGGAGCCGGAGGCGGGCGACGACACACGCCGTTCCCTCGCGGCGGGACGCCGGGTCTCGCTGGAGGAGGTGCCGCGCACCATCGCCGACGGCCAAGCGGCCGTGACGCCCGGCGAGTTGACGTTCTCCGTCAACCGGCGGCTGCTGTCGGCCGTCGAGGTGGTGAGCGACGAGGAGATCCGTGCGGCGATGCGTCTCGCGTTCGAGCGGCTGAAGATCGTGATCGAGCCGAGCGGTGCGACGGGGGTCGCGGCGCTGCTCGCCGGGCGCATCGATCCGCTTCCGGCCCGGGTCGGGGTCGTGGTCTCGGGCGGCAACATCGGGATACGGCGATTCCTGGAGCTGATGCGCGAGGACGGCGACGGCTGAGCGGACCGTGGGCTCGTCAGGGGGCCACGCCCCTGGACGTGTCCGTGGCCGGTGCCCGGGACGCGTCCGTGGGGACGGCTGCCGAGTACGGGCCCTGAGCGGCGAGTTCGGGCCGCCCGCGCCGCCCCGGGCCGCCGGGAACGGCGAACGGCCGGCACCTGGGCAGGAGGTGCCGGCCGTTCCTTCTCGGCGAGCCGCCCTGTGCCGCCGAGGCCCATGGATGCGCCCGAGGGCGCGTAGGACTGGTCATCGGAGGATGGGACGGTGGCGGGGGCTCTTAAAGGGGACGTCGGTTGGTCACTCGGGGTTGCTCGGGACCTACGGGGTTTCCCGTGCCGCCCGAATCGCTCGGCTCACTGACAGCCGGCCGCCTGGAGGCGCTGCTGGATGTTGGCGATGACGGCCTCCCGGTTGGCGATTCTCGCCTCCGACTGCGCGTCGGGGTTGGCCTGTTGCGCGGCGATGAAGTTCTGGTTGTTCTTCAGTGCCTGCTCCAGACCGGCGCAGTTCTCCGTGGCCGCCTGGCTCGTGCTGACGGTCGCCGCTGCGATCCCGACCGCGAGAACGGCTGCTCCCACGCCCGCGGCGGCCTTGACCTTCAGACTGCTCTTACGTTTCCGGGACATTGGCTGCTCCAGTTCTGAGGGGAACTCCCCCACACCGGTTCCGAAGGTACGTACAAATCCCGGGCGTTGCAGAGTTGTTATCAGGGATCAGCAAGGAACTTGACGGGACCGCCCGGGACGTATGTGACGCACCGGTATGTACTCAGCGGGAGGGCCGCCGCTTGGGCACGGGGACGCGCATCACGTCCTCCGCGACCGTCAACTCCCCTTCGTAGCCCGCCCTTCGGGCCTGCCGGGCGAAGAGCGAGGCGTCCGTGTAGCGCTGTGAGAAGTGGGTGAGCACGAGGCTGCGTACGCCTGCCTCCGCCGCCGCGCGTCCGGCCTGGCCCGCCGTGAGATGTCCGTACTCCTCCGCCAGGGCGGCGTCCTCGTCGAGGAACGTGGCCTCGATGACGAGGAGGTCGCAGCCGCGGGCCAATTCGTGTACTCCGTCGCACATGCGGGTGTCCATGACGAACGCGAAGGACTGCCCCGGCCGGGGCTCGCTGACCTCCTCCAGGCGTACGCCGCGCAGTTCGCCCGTGCGCTTCAGCCTCGATACGTCGGGGCCGCGGATGCCGCGGGCCTCCAGCCGCTCCGGGAGCATGCGGCGCGAGCCGGGCTCGTCGAGGCGGTAGCCGTAGGTCTCCACGGGGTGGGAGAGCCGGTGCGCGAAGAGCGAGAAGGGAGGCCGCTCCTCCTCCGGCTCGGCGTCCGGCCCGCCTGCGGGGCCCGTACCCGACTCCGCGGCGCCGCCCGTGCCCGTCAACTCCCCCGCACCGGCGACCGGTCGGCGGCGCAGCCGCACCGTCTCCCGGTACGCCGTCGCATAGCAGAGCCGCTCGAAGAAGCGCTCGCCGCTCGCGGGGTAGTGCGCCGTGACGGTGTGCGGCACCCGGTCGAGATTGATGCGCTGAACGACACCGGCCAGCCCGAGCGAATGGTCGCCGTGGAAGTGCGTGACGCAGATACGCGTCAGATCGTGCGCCGAGACTCCGGCTCGCAGCATCTGGCGCTGCGTGCCCTCGCCGGGGTCGAAGAGGATGCCGTGGCCGTCCCAGAGCAGCACGTAGCCGTTGTGGTTGCGCTGCCGGGTCGGCACCTGGCTGGCGGTCCCCAGCACGACCAGTTCACGCGGCGACATCGCGGCGTCCGCTCCCTGTACGGGGGTCGGCTGCCGCGCTCAGCCGGGCGGCCAGTTGAAGCCGCGCCCGCCGAGGACGTGTGCGTGTGCGTGGAAGACCGTCTGGCCCGCGCCGGAGCCGGTGTTGAAGACGATGCGGTAACCGTTGCCCGGTCCGCCCGCCCCCGCGGTGATGTTCTCCGCGGCGGCGACCTCGCCCGCTTCGACCAGCACGTCCGCGGCGAGCTGCGGCTCGGCGGCGGCGAGGGAGGCGGCGTCGGGGTAGTGCGCCTTGGGGATCACGAGAACGTGCGTGGGCGCCTGCGGATTGATGTCGCGGAACGCGGTGATCGCCTGCGACTCGCGTACCACCGTCGCCGGCACCTCACCGGCGACGATCTTGCAGAACAGGCAGTCGGCCTGCGGTTCTCCAGCCATGCCGGGATGCTACCTGTGCTCGCCGCCGCCGCACCCTTCTGAACCACCGCGGACGCGGCCGGGGGGTGCGCAACGCGGGCCGCGGGTGCCCGCCGGGCCCGTGCGCTGTTCCGTACGGATCGCCGGTGCGCCGGATGAAGACGCCTGCGCGGTGCCGTCCGGCCGGTGGCCGTCCCCGCCGGCGGACGTCGCGGAGTACCGTCGACATACCGGGAGTTCTCCGTGTGCCGCTTCCTGTGCGGACACCGTTCCCGGCGATCGACGACACCGGGCCGCGTCACCGCCCGGAGGCAGGCGCACGTCATGAGCGTGACCGCAGACCGCGCACTGATGATCCACGAACCCTTCTCCCCGCCGCCGTTGCGCCTGGCGTTGAAGCCCGAAGGCGCCCCCGCAGGTCTCCTGGACGGAGCGTGGTGGCCCCACTCCCGCGATCTCCTGCGTGAACTCCCCGCCCTCACCGATGTGCTGGACCCCCTGTGGGGGCGCATCACGCGTATCGCAGTGAACCCCACGCACTGGCCGGTCGTACCGCGCAAGATTCCCGTCAACGGGCATGTGGTCAAGGCCGGGTGGTTCACCACCGAGCAGGACCGGCATCAGCTTCTGCTGCGCTCCTACCGCGTCGGCCGCTGGGACCTGCTGGTGATGCCGCCCCGGACGGCCGCCGCCGCGGCCGCCCGTCTCATGGCCGCCGCTACGGACAGCGCAGTGCACATGAGCGCGAGCGCGATCATCGCCGCGGACGAAGCCGCCCAGTCGGAGGAGAGCAGCCGGCGCGCCCGGGAAGAGGAGTGGGAGCCGGAAGGCGGTACCGTGCCCGCGCCCTCGGCCATGGCCGTCAACTCCGTTGTCAGCCACGCCGTTGTCAGCCACGCCGTGGCCGCCCGGCAGGGTCTCACCGCACCGGCCCGCTCCTTCGGGGCGTGAGGGGCTTGGACCCGCTCGTCGTCCACGGCGTCCTCTTCGTCGTGATCGCCTCCGCGGTCATCACCATCCGTGTCCTCACCATCAGGCGGTACGACCGGAAGCGAGCCGCATCCGGCCGGTACTGACCTCCGCCGGGCGAACCAGGCCCTCCCGCAGAGGTCTTCCAGATGCCGTGGCACGGGCCCGGCCGTGGGCCCGTGTCATCCGTCGGGCCCCGTTCCGTACAGCAGGTGCTGCGACAGCGCCTCGACGTCGAGGAAGTTCTCCTCGCTCCCGATCGGGACGAGCCGGCGGGTGCGCTTCAGCCATCCCGCGAGGGCACCGGCCGGCATCTCCACCAGTGCGTGGCCGTCCCGTGGTGCCAGGGAGAGGCAGCACACCGCGCGTTCATGGACCGGCCACACCAGCACGTCGCCCTCACCCACCGGCCCGTCCATCCCCGCGGTGAGCAGTTCGCGGGCGAAGACCCAGCTCACCGGTTCCCCTAAGCCCATGTCGAAGACGACGTGTACGGCGTAGGGGTCGTTCGAGCGGTAGGCGAAGCGGGCCGTGATCGGCACCGACAGTTCCGAGGACAGCCGCAGGAAGACTCCCAACCGGTCCTCCACGCCTGCGCCTTGGGGACGCCGCCCGCCGTCGGCCGCCCCGTCGTGCGGTTCTTCGCTGATTGCGGTCATGGTTGTCGCATCCTCATCTGACCTGCGTCTCCCGGCCTTCGAGGCCATGAGGAAACCTCACGGCACATGAGCGGTCACGGACAGTTAGGCGACGCGGCCTGCGTGTGCCGGCTGCTCTTCGGCGGGTGGAACCGCGGGAGTCCGGGCCGTAGACCGCAGGGCGGCCTCGATACGCGATCCTGGTGCGGGATTTCCGGCACTCCGGGGCGTAGCGGCCGCAATGCCGCAGGCATCGGTGCGAACGACCGGTCCGCGCAGGCCCCGTGCCCGTCGCCGGGGACCGAGGTCGGACGCGCACTGCCGGGCCGTGCCATGCCGGCACTTGCGTCACGAGGGCTGGTGTGAAAGCCGTCGGGGTCCGGGACGGTAAGCGGCATCGTATCCGCCGGGCTCCTGCCCGGTACAGCCTGACCACTGCCCTCTTGCTTATTTCCGCCTGATGTGCTTCCTATTCGGAGACATACTCCGGCCGCTGATGCTTCGGCGGTCTACGCTGGGGCGATTCTCACGGATCGCCCGCCCGCCCCGCCTACCGACGGCCAAGGCGACCGACACCAGGACAGCAGGACACCAGGACGCGACGGATGAGGAAGCGCATCACGCGGGTACTGTTGCCCGGCAAGCCCTCGCAGGCCCACCGCGAAGGCCCGGACGCTCAACCAGACCGGCAAGAGACGAGCGACAGTGACCAGTGAGCCCATGGCGGCAGTCATTGCGCGCATCACCTCGAACAGCGACCTGACCAGTGCGCTCGCCGACAGGGCCGCGACCGTGGCAGGCGTCAGCGGCCTTGGCGCGGTCCTGACCACCTCGGCGGGGACCACCGAGAGCTTCTGGTCCGCCGGGGCGACCGACAAGGCCTTGCAGGACCTCCAGTTGACGCTGGGAGAGGGCCCCTCCGTGGACGCCGCACGGCACGGCGTCCTGGTGCTCGAACCAGACCTGGCCGAGACGCCGGACGCCCGCTGGCCGGCCTTCGCCGGTGCCGCCGCCGAACTCGGGGTGTGCGCACTGTTCGCGTTCCCGCTGCGGATCGGGGCGATCGGCCTCGGGGTGCTGCTGCTGCACCGTGACTCGCCGGGCTCGATGAGCAACACTCAGATCCGTGACGCACTGGTCCTCACCGACGCCCTGACCTCGCGTCTGCTACGGCTGTTCGTCGACGGCGAGTTCGTCGTCCTGCGTAACACGGTGCACCAGGCGACCGGGATGCTCGCGGTACAACTGGGCATCAGCCTCGACGAGGCACTCGTCCGGCTGCGTGGCCACGCCTTCGGCAGCAACCGTCCCATCGACGAGGTCGCTGCGGACGTCGTGGCGCACAGACTGGATCTCACGGACAGCCCATGACGAACCCCGACTCACCCCGGCGTACGGACGACGACAGCTTCACCACCCGGCGAGCCGGGCGTGCAATGGAGGAAGACGCATGATGCGCGAGCAACAACTGGCCGCGGTGTTCGTGGAGTTGGCCGACACTCTCGTCGACGACTTCGACGTCATAGATTTCCTGCACACCCTGGCCCACCGCTGTGTGGAACTGCTCGACGTGCATGCTGCCGGAATCATGCTCGGTGACCACCACGGCCGGCTGCGGTCGGCCGCGGCCTCCTCGGAACACGCGCGCCTCCTGGACCTGTTCGAGTGCCAGACCGAGGCCGGACCCAGCGCGGACTGCTTCCGCAGCGGAGAGCCGGTCATCAACGCCGATCTCGAGAGCGCACGCTGGCCGCGCCTCGACGAGGCCGCCCGCGAGGTCGGCTTCGCCTCGCTCCACGCACTTCCGCTGCGTCTGCGCGGCGAGGTCATCGGCGTCCTGAACCTCTTCCACCGAGAGCGCCGGACGCTGAGCGACACCGACATGCACGTCGGTCAGGCGCTCGCGGACGTCTCCACCATCAGCATCCTCTCCCAGCGCAGTCTCCGGGAGAGCGAGATCCTCGCAAGCCAGCTACAGAACGCCCTGACCAGCAGGACCACGATCGAGCAGGCCAAGGGGATGCTGTCGGCGCGGCTCGATATTCCGATGGACGAGGCGTTCACGACGCTCCGGGACCACGCACGGGCCCATCGCGAGCAACTGTCCGCCCTCGCCCGGCGGATCACCGAGGGCGATGAAGCGCTCTTCTCCGAGCTGGCGGGCAGCGGTGCGGCACAGCCCTCAGCCACGAACACACGCGCACAACCGCCGGGCACCGACTGAGCCGTCCGCGTTCCGAAGGCTGGACGCCGCAGCCCCGTGCCGCCCGCGCTCCGGCCGGAGCGGATCAGCGGCCGGCGCCTGCGCCGCGTCTCAGTCCCAGCGGCCCGTACGCCCCAGCAGCAGCGCCGTCGCCGCCGTACCGGCCGTGGACGTACGCAGCACGCTGGGCCCCAGCCTGCACAACCGCGCACCGGCATCGGTGAAGATCTCCGACTCCTGCGGGGAGACGCCGCCTTCAGGTCCGACGACGGCCACGATGCCGCCGTCGCGCGGGAGTCGGGCGGTGGCCAGCGGCAGTTCGCCCTCCTCGTGGAGTACGACGCCCAGGTGCGCGTCTCTCAGCAACTCGGCGACGTCCGCCGTGGAAGCGAGCGGCGCGACCTCGGGGAAACGCAGCCGCCGCGACTGCTTACCCGCCTCCCGCGCCGTCGAGCGCCACTTGGCGAGCGACTTCTGACCGCGCTCGCCTCTCCACTGCGTCACACAACGGGCCGCCGCCCAGGGCACGATGACATCGGCGCCGGTCTCCGTCATGGTCTCCACGGCGAGTTCGCCCCGGTCGCCCTTCGGCAGCGCCTGTACGACGGTGATGCGGGGCCGCGGCTCGGGCTCGGTGAGTACGGAGGTGACGGCGACCTCCAGGCGGTCCTTGCCGGAGACGGCCCGCACCGTGCCGTACGCGCCCGTGCCCGCGCCGTCCGTGAGCACGACGTCCTCGCCCGGTCGCAGTCTCCGTACCGAGACGGCGTGGCGCCCCTCGGGGCCTTCGAGCACGACGGTGCCATGGCCGCCGGGGCCCTCCCGCCCGTCGCGGCCGCCGTCCCTGCCGCCGGAGTCGCCGTCCCTGCCGTCGGAGTCGCCGTGTTCGCGTACCGCGTCCGCGAGTTGACCGGTGTCCGCCAGGAAGACGGGAGCGGTCATGCGGAGCCGCCCGCGCCGCCCGACGGGTCGGCAGCGCTCCCGTGCCCGGCTCCGGAGGCGGCTCCGGCGCCGCTCGCCGCACCGCCTCCGCCCGTGCCGATGTCGCCGCCCGTACCGGGTCCCGTGAACTTCGCGAGCCTCTCCCGTGCCATCGCCAACTCCGTGACCAGCACGTCCATGAGCTGCGCTGCGGGCAGATCACGGGCGAGACGGTGGCCCTGCCCCGCCCACAGCGCCATGCCCTGCCAGTCCTTGGCCTTGGCCGCCGCCTTGCGTACCCCGGCGGTCAGATGGTGCACCTGTGGGTACGCGGCGGGAGCGTAAGGCCCGTGCTCGCGCAGGAAACGGTTGACGAGCGCACGCCCGGGGCGGCCCGTGAAGGCGCGCGTCAACTCCGTACGCGCGAACAGGGGGTTGGTCATCGCCTGCTTGTGCAGCAGGTCGGCCCCCGACTCGGGGCACACCAGGAACGCCGTGCCCAACTGCGCCGCGCTGGCGCCCGCCGCCAGCACCGCCGCGATCTGCTTGCCGCGCATCATCCCGCCCGCGGCGATCACCGGCAGCCGCACCGCCTCCTTGACCTGCGTCAGCAGCGGCAGCAGCGCGAGACCGCTGCTGGTGCCGTCGGCCTGCGGATCGTCGCGGTGAGTGCTCTGGTGACCGCCGGCTTCGATGCCCTGCACGCACACCGCGTCCGCCCCCGACTGCTCCGCGAGCAGCGCCTCGGAGACGGAGGTGACGGTGACGACGGTGAGTGTGCCGCGCTTGGTGAACCGCTCCAGCACATGCCGGGTCGGGCATCCGAAGGTGAACGACACAAGCGGCACGGGATCGTCGAAGAGTATGGCGAGCTTGGCCTCGTAGGCGTCGTCGGTGGTGTGGTCGGTCTCGCCCAGCTCCGTCTCGTACCACATCGCCTCGCCCGCGAGCTGGGCGCGGTAGCGCTCCACGGCGCCGGAGTCGGCGTTGTCAGGCTGCGGCATGAACAGATTGACGCCGAAGGGGCGTTGGGTCTGGCCACGCAGCCGCTTGATCTCCTCGTACATCGCCTCGGGCGTCTTGTAGCCCGCGGCGAGGAAGCCCAGGCCGCCCGCTTCGCTCACGGCACCGGCCAGCTCCGGGCACGAAGGCCCGCCCGCCATGGGGGCCTGCACAATCGGGTGCTCCGTCAGTTCGGGGAGCGGGATCGGCGACGAGGGCATGTGCACATCCTGTCACGCGGCGTACGGGCGCCAGGGTCCGGACCGGCTCTGGGGCGGACGGGACCGGGACGGACGGGGTCAGGAGAGCGGATCGAAGGACATGACGGATGTCACGGACTCGATGGGCTCTGCATCCGTTCGACCGGCACCGGTCGACCGGCATCCGTTCGACCGGCCGGGGGCCGGTGCGGCAGCGGCCCGGCGAGTACGAGCGCGGGAAGTACGGCTGAGGGTACGAGTGCGGGTACCGCCGGTACGACTGCCGGTGCCGTGAACTCCTCGGCCCCGCAAGGCCGTTGAGCCAAAGGCCCCGCCGGACCCGGCGACTCGGGTGATTCCGGTGCCGGTTCGGTGCGGGTTCGGTGACGGGCCCGGTGGCCGGGTCATCCGGTGGGCCGGGTCGTCCGGTGGAGCGGCCCCGTCGATCGGGACCAGCGGCGTGTGAATCGGCGGCCCCGGTCGACGCCCGTCGTCTCAGCGCCCGTTGAACGCGTCCTTCAGCCGGGAGAACAGCCCCTGCTGACCGGGCTGGAACTGGCCCGTCGGCCGCTCCTCGCCCCGCATCTCCGCCAGCCGCCGCAGCAACTCCTCCTGCTCCGGCTCCAGATTCGACGGTGTCGTCACCTCTACGTGGACGATCAACTGGCCGCGCCCGCCGCCCCGCAGATGCGTGACGCCGCGCTCGTGCAGCGGGATCGACTGCCCGGACTGGGTCCCGGGTCTGATGTCGACCTCCTCCATGCCGTCCAGGGTCTCCAGCGGCACCTTCGTGCCGAGGGCGGCGGCCGTCATCGGGATCGTGACCGTGCAGTGCAGATCGTCGCCGCGGCGCTGGAAGACGGGGTGCGCCGTCTCGTGGATCTCGACGTAGAGATCGCCGGCGGGGCCGCCTCCCGGGCCGACCTCGCCCTCTCCCGCGAGCTGGATGCGGGTGCCGTTGTCGACGCCGGCGGGGATCTTCACCGTGAGGCTGCGGCGGGAGCGGACGCGTCCGTCGCCCGCGCACTCCGGGCAGGGCGTGGGCACGACCGTGCCGAAGCCCTGGCACTGCGGGCAGGGCCGCGACGTCATGACCTGCCCCAGGAAGGAGCGCGTGACCTGGGAGACCTCTCCCCTGCCGCGGCACATGTCGCAGGTCTGCGCGGAGGTGCCGGGGGCTGCGCCCTCGCCGTTGCAGGTGTTGCAGACGATGGCCGTGTCGACCTGGATGTCCTTGGTCGTGCCGAACGCGGACTCGTTCAGCTCGATGTCGAGCCGGATCATGGCGTCCTGGCCGCGGCGCGTACGGGACCTCGGCCCGCGCTGCGAGGCGGTGCCGAAGAAGGCGTCCATGATGTCGGAGAAGTTGCCGAAGCCGCCCGCGCCGCCGAAGCCGCCGCCTCCGCCCGCGGCACCGGCCGCCGGGTCGCCGCCGAGGTCGTAGACCTGCTTCTTCTGCGGGTCGGAGAGGATCTCGTAGGCGGTGTTGATCTCCTTGAACCGCTCCTGCGTCTTCGGGTCGGGGTTGACGTCAGGGTGCAGCTCGCGCGCAAGCCTGCGGAAGGCCTTCTTGATGTCGTCCTGCGAGGCGTCGCGCTGCACGCCGAGGACCGCGTAGTAGTCCGTCGCCACTTACGACTCCGCGAGGATCTGTCCGACGTACCGTGCCACTGCGCGTACCGCTCCCATCGTTCCGGGGTAGTCCATGCGGGTCGGTCCGACCACGCCGAGCTTGGCGACTGCTTCGTCGCCCGAACCGTAGCCGACCGAAACCACCGATGTGGAACTCAGTCCTTCGTGGGCGTTCTCATGCCCGATCCGTACGGTCATGCCGGGGTCCTTCGCTTCCCCGAGCAGCTTCAGCAGCACGACCTGCTCCTCCAGCGCCTCCAGCACGGGGCGGATGGTGAGCGGGAAGTCGTGCCCGAAGCGGGTGAGGTTGGAGGTGCCGCCGATGATCAGGCGCTCCTCGGTCTCCTCGACGAGGGTCTCCAGCAGGGTGGCCAGCACCGTCGAGACCGTGCCGCGGTCGTCGCCCTCGAAGGCGTCCGGCAGGTCCTGCACGAGCGAGGGCACCTCGGTGAAGCGCTCGCCCACCACACGGCTGTTGAGCCGGGCGCGCAGATCGGCCAGCGCGGAGTCCCCGATGGGCGACTGGCAGTCGATCAGCCGCTGCTCGACCCGCCCGGTGTCGGTGATCAGCACCAGCATCAGACGGGCGGGCGCGAGGGAGAGCAGCTCCACGTGGCGCACCGTCGACCGCGTCAGCGAGGGGTACTGCACGACGGCGACCTGGCGGGTGAGCTGCGCCAGCAGCCGCACCGTGCGCCCCACGACGTCGTCCAGGTCGACCGCGCCCTCCAGGAAGTTCTGGATCGCGCGGCGCTCGGGGGGCGACAGCGGCTTGACGCCCGCCAGCTTGTCCACGAAGAGGCGGTAGCCCTTGTCGGTGGGGATGCGCCCGGCGCTGGTGTGCGGCTGCGCGATATAGCCCTCGTCCTCCAGCGCGGCCATGTCGTTGCGCACCGTGGCCGGGGAGACCTGGAGGTTGTGCCGCTCCGTGAGCGCCTTGGAGCCGACGGGCTCCTCGGTGCCCACGTAGTCCTGGACGATCGCGCGCAGCACTTCGAGTCTGCGTTCACTCAGCATCGCGCACCTCCCGTCCGGCTTCGGCTGCCCGTGTCTGCGACTGCTTCAAGGGGGCGCCGGCGACTGTGACTTCCCCGTCGTCCCCGTCGTCCCGACTCCCTGGCACTCTCGCCGATGGAGTGCCAGAACCTCCGGCTAAGTGTACGGCCGGTTGCCGTGGCGTGGGCAAGAGCCGTAGGTACCGACGGTATCGCGGGGGCGCGATGCGGCGGTACGTCCCAGTAACGTCTTCGCATGGCCGGGAGCGGGGACGTACACGGGGAAGCACACGAAGAGGTGCTCGGTGAGGGAGACGGCGGGGACCGGTGGGAGGAGTTGGCGCCCGGCATCACGCGGCGCAGGCTGCCCCGCTGGGACGCCACGGTGGGCGGGGTCGACATCGGGACCGGGGTGCTGGTCGTCGACACCGGTTCGGGCGTCGCGGAAGGCGCCCGTGTCCGCGACGATCTGGCGGCCCTCTTCGGGCGCCCCGTGACACATGTCGCACTCACCCACTCCCACTTCGACCATGTACTCGGCACCGCTGCCTTCGACGGCGCCGAGGTGTACGGGGCGGAGGGCCTGGCCGGTCATCTCGGGGACGGGCGCGAGGAGTTGCGGCTGGACGCGGTGCGGCACGGGATGGCCAAAGGCCCGGCGGCGGAGGCGTCGGCGCGGCTCGTGCCGCCGCACCACGGCGTGACCGGGCGGCTCACGGCGGCGTCCGGCGAGCGCACGGTGCGGCTGGTGAACATGGGCCCGGCGCACAGCCCCTACGACATGGCCGTGATCGTCGACGTCGACGAGGGCCGTGCGGGCGAGGACCGTGAAGAACGTGAGGACCGTATCGGCGGGGGCGGCGCGGGCACGGCCGTGCGGAGGCGGGTCGTCTTCTGCGGCGATCTCGTCGAGGAGTCGGGGGAGCCGCAGGCGGGCCCGGACGCGAGCCCGTCGCACTGGCCGGGCGCACTGGACCGGCTGCTGGCGCTCGGCGGCGAGGACGCGCTGTATGTGCCGGGCCACGGGGCCGTCGTCGGTGCGGACTTCGTACGTGCCCAACGGGACGTCCTGGCACGCCGGTTCGGAGGGTCGTGAAGAATGCCGCCATGCGCAGCCGCTCTTACGACCCCGATCTGACCCCGCCGTGGAAGCGGCGGCGGCCGGTGCCCGAGGTGCCCGCCGACCCCGATCTGGTGGTGGAGGAGATCACCACCGGCTTCTGCGGGGCCGTCATCCGTACGGAGAAGACCGCGGAGGGCCCCACGGTCACCCTGGAGGACCGGTTCGGCAAGCACCGCGTCTTCCCCATGGGGCCGGGCGGTTTCCTGCTGGAGGGGAGGACGGTCACGCTCGTACGGCCCTCGCAGGGGGCGGCCGGTGCGGCGAGCGGGGCGGCGCCGCAGCGGACGGCTTCCGGTTCCATCGCCGTCCCGGGAGCGAGGGCGCGGGTGGCACGCGCGGGCCGCATCTATGTGGAGGGCCGCCATGACGCCGAACTCGTGGAGAAGGTCTGGGGCGACGATCTGCGCGTCGAGGGCGTGGTCGTGGAGTATCTGGAGGGCGTGGACGACCTGCCCGCCGTCGTCGCGGACTTCCGTCCCGGCCCGGACGCCCGGCTCGGGGTGCTCGTCGACCATCTGGTGCCGGGTTCGAAGGAGTCCCGTATCGCGGCCGAGGTCACCGATGAGCACGTGCTGGTCGTCGGCCATCCCTACGTCGACGTCTGGGAGGCCGTGAAGCCCTCGTCGGTGGGGATCGCCGCCTGGCCGCGGGTGCCGCACGGCCAGGACTGGAAGACGGGCGTGTGCCGGGCGCTGGGCTGGCCGGAGAACACCGGCGCGGCATGGCAGCGGATCCTGGGCCGCGTACGCGACTACCGGGATCTGGAGCCGGAGCTGCTGGGCCGGGTGGAACAGCTCATCGACCATGTGACGGTGGGGTTCTCGTAGGGCGCCCCAGGGGGTGACGTCCCGCATCGCGGACAATGGGACGCATGCCCTCCGCACTGCCCGACGGCGATCCCGTGCCCGAAAGCGGCTCGCTGCCGCCCGACGCCCTCACGGGCCGTGACTCGCGCCCGCTCGGCTTCTATCTGCATGTGCCCTACTGCGCGACCCGCTGCGGCTACTGCGACTTCAACACCTACACCTCCGACGAGCTGCGCGGCTCCGGCGGGGTGCTCGCCTCGCGGGAGAACTACGCGGGCACGCTCGCCGACGAGATCCGCCTCGCCCGCAAGGTGCTCGGCGACGACCCGCGCAGCGCCGCCACGGTCTTCGTCGGCGGCGGCACCCCCACGCTGCTGCCGCCCGAGGACCTCGGCTCGATGCTCGCGGCCGTACGCGACGAGTTCGGGCTCGCGAAGGACGCCGAGGTGACGACGGAGGCCAACCCCGAGTCCGTCGACGGGCGTTATCTGGAGCGGCTGCGCGAGGCGGGCTTCAACCGGATCTCCTTCGGGATGCAGAGCGCACGACCGCACGTACTGCGCGTACTGGACCGCAACCACACCCCCGGGCGGCCCGAGGCCTGCGTGGCTCAGGCCCGCGCCGCGGGCTTCGCCCACGTCAACCTCGATCTGATCTACGGCACGCCGGGCGAGAGCGACGACGACTGGCGCGCATCCCTACAGGCGGCGATCGCGGCGGGACCGGACCACATCTCCGCCTACGCCCTCATCGTCGAGGACGGCACACGGCTCGCCCGCCGCATCCGCCGCGGCGAGGTGCCCCCTACGGACGACGACGTGCACGCGGACCGCTATGTCATCGCCGACGAACTGCTCACGGCGGCGGGCATGGACTGGTACGAGGTCTCCAACTGGGCGTCCGCGTCGGACGGTTCGGCCCGCTGCCGCCACAACGAGCTGTACTGGACGGGAGCCGACTGGTGGGGCGCGGGGCCCGGTGCGCACTCCCACGTGGGAGGCGTCCGCTGGTGGAACGTGAAGCATCCGGCCGCCTACGCCCAGGCCCTCGCCGAGGGCCGCTCCCCCGGCGCCGGGCGCGAGGTGCTGGCGGCGGAGGACCGCCGCGTCGAACGCATCCTGCTGGAACTGCGCCTCGCGGCGGGATGCCCGCTCGCTGTGCTGACCCCCGTGGGCAGGGCCGCGGCCAGGCGCGCACTCGACGACGGTCTGCTGGAGCCCGGTCCCTACGAGGAGGGACGCGCGGTGCTGACGCTGCGCGGAAGGCTGCTGGCCGACGCGGTGGTACGGGACCTGGTCGACTGAGCGGGAGCCGGTGGCGGCGGGGCCCGGGCCCGGGGCACACGCGGCACCGGGTCCGCGCGGCACGGCCGCCTCGCCGTCCCGTACACGACCGGGATGTTGAACTGCGGCCCGGTTGAACAGCCGCCCGGGTCGAACTGCCGCCCGGCAGGGGCAGGTCGGCGATCGGAGACCTGGGACCGCGGCCCGGCGGTCAGTCCGGCTTCGCGCGGAGCACGAGGAGCGCCAGATCGTCGGCCGCCGCGCCGTCGCCGAACTCGTGGACGGTGCGGCGGATCTTCTCCGCCGTCTGTGCCGCGTCGAGTCCGCCGCAGTCGCCGAACACCGCCGCCAGGCCGTCGTCGTCGTCGAACTGCCGCTCCCCGCAGCGGCGTTCGGTGACACCGTCCGTAACGCAAAGCAGCGTCTCGCCGGGCTCCAGTACGACGCTCTGGCTCTCGTAGGAGACGTCCTCCTCGACGCCCAGGAGGAGTTGGGGCTCCGCGGCGGCCCGTACCTTGCCGGCGGCGTCACGCACCAGCGGCAGCGGATGACCGGCGCATACCAGAGTGCACATGCTGCCGCCGCCCTCGGAGGCGGGTCGCGGCGTCAACTCGCCGTAGATCATGGACAGAAAGCGGGTCTGCTCCCCCACTTCGCGGTTGAGCCGGTCCATGACCTCGGGGACGCTGTAGCCCTCCCGGGCCAGCAACCGCAGCACGGGGCGGGCGAGACCGGTCACGACGGCCGCCTC
This sequence comes from Streptomyces marispadix, assembly GCF_022524345.1. Classification (NCBI taxonomy): domain Bacteria; kingdom Bacillati; phylum Actinomycetota; class Actinomycetes; order Kitasatosporales; family Streptomycetaceae; genus Streptomyces; species Streptomyces marispadix. The sequence continues at coordinate 1,695,798 of NZ_JAKWJU010000002.1, forward strand.
GGGGCCGTTGCCGCACACGTCTCCGAGCGCGAACCGCCAGCGCCCGCCGGTCCCTTCGAAGAAGTCGTAGAAGTCGCCGCCCGCCCAGGAGCCCTCACCCGCGGGCTCGTAGACGACGGCGGACTCCACCCCGGGCACGGCGACGTCGCCGGACGGCAGCAGCCCGCGCTGAAGCACGCGGCTGATGGTGGCCTGACGCGTGTAGCGGCGCGCGGAGAGCACCGCCTGGGCGACCCGGCGGGCGAAGTCCTCGACGATGCCGACGACTTCGCCGGGGATGCGGATGAGTCCGGCCCGTCCGATGACGAGCGTGCCGACGGTCCGCTCACCGACGACGAGGCGGCAGCCGACGGCCGCGCCGCCCGGCCCGTACGCGGACGCCCTGCCGGGCCAGGCCCAGGGGACGGCCTTGCCGCGCGGTACGCGGCCTTCCAGCTCCGGCGGGGTCCTCCTCAGCTCGGCGCGCAGCTCGTCGGTCCGCTCCTCCTGTGTGTGCCATACGCGCGACAGCCGCATCGGCTCGGCGGCGTCCGCGTCGGCGAGCCATACGGCACACCAGTCGGCGAAGCGCGGCACCAGCAACTGGCAGGCCAGGGAGGCGACTCGGTCCTCGTCGGTCTGTCCGGCGAGCAGATCGGACGCCTCGGCGAGGAAGGAGAGGATGCCGTGGTCGATCCAGTCGGGGTCGTGGCGGCGTATGCCGGGCGCCGGGCGCTGCGCGGTCGGCGCGAGGCTCCCGGTGAGGCTGCCGCGGGGGCCGGTCCCCGGCGGCCGGGGCGACACGGGGTCGCGCTCGTGCTGCGCGTGCTCCCGCGCCTGCCGGGTGGCCGGGTCCGCGGGCGCCGCGGTCCCGGTGGGCGAACTCGCCGCGTCCGCACCGGAGTCCGCGACGACGGGCGGCGCTCCGAGCACGATCTCCTCGGGGCCGGTCGCCTCGGGTCCGGTCGCCAGGCGGAACCAGACGGTCTTGCCGTAGCGCCGGTAGGTCACGCCCCACTCGTCGGCGAGCGCCGCCACCAGCCGCAGACCGTGCCCCTGACGGCCCCGGGCGCCGCCGTGCTCCTCGTCGTGGCCCCGGCCGCCCGCGCCGCCGTCGACGGCACCGCTCCCGCCGTCGCCCGCAGTACCGGACTCGACGGGCCTCGTGGGGTGCCCGTCCGCGACCTCGACGACGACCGCGCCCTCCGAGCGGCGGCACTCCAGCCCTACCGAGGTGCCCGCGTGCACGACCGCGTTCGTCACCAACTCGCTTGCCAGCAGCGTCACATCGTCCGCCGGGCCATGCGGGACCTCCCAGCCGCGCAGTGCCGTACGTACGAACTCGCGTGCCGCGGAGGGCGCCTGGGCGTTTCCCGCCAACGACGCCCGTACGAGGGCGTGTTCGGCGGCACCGGCGCTTCCGGCCGGGCCCGCGTCGCCCACCGGGGCACCGGCCGAAACGGACGCACGACGGTCCGCGCCGTCGTCCTCTCCGGCGGTCTCGTCCCCCGCCTCGCGGAGGTCCCCCCACCGCGTCGTCGACGTCCCCACAGTGCCTGCCCCCACCACTTCTACGACTACTCCCCACAGGATTATCGCAAGGGTGACAGACTGAGCTGATCCATATGCGCCGGGTGACGAAACCGATGAGGCGGCACTGCCATGAGTGGTGAAGTATCCCGACTTCCGGTAAGCGCCCCGGAGTTCGGGGCGAGCGCGGGGGCGTACGCCCGCCCGCCTCGTGTGTTCCGTGCGACGGGAGCCGCGCGCTCCCCGCGCGCCCTCACCTGCGAGCGCACCACGACGCCGGGGTCGGCCGCCTGCGTCACCCGCCCTCGGCCCCTCGGCGCACCACCGGCTGCGAGCACCGGCCGGCGCATCTGGACGGGCTCCGTAGCCGGAGTCGGCACGCTGCTGGAGAGACCGCCGGTCTCAAGTACGGAGGGGCTGTGATGACACCCCGGCAGGACGAACCCCGCATACCGCGCCCGTCGTACGCGGACCCGCCCGAGGAGGCGGGCGTTCTCATGGTCGACGACCGCGAGGACAATCTGCTGGCACTCGAAGCCGTCCTCGGCACGCTGGACGTGCCGCTGGTACGGGCGATGTCCGGCGAGGAGGCCATGAAGGCGCTGCTGCGGCAGGACTTCGCCGTCATCCTGCTGGATGTGCTGATGCCCGGCATGGACGGCTTCGAGACGGCGAGCCACATCAAACGCCTCGACCAGACACGTGACGTGCCGATCATCTTTCTGACCGGGGCGGAGTCGGCGTCCGAGGCGGGCTATGCCTTCCGGGGCTATGCGACGGGCGCGGCGGACTACGTCACCAAGCCGTTCGACCCGTGGATGCTGCGCTCGAAGGTGTCCGTCTTCCTCGAACTGCACCGCAAGAACCAGCAGTTGCAGCGGCTGCTGGCCGGGGAACGCGACAGGCTGGGCGAGTTCGCGCGGCGCCTGGAGGCCGTGGAACGCCACCTCGCACAGCGCCCGCCGGGCGCCACGGACGGACCGGAGACCGAGGACCGGCCGGAAACCCAGGACCGGCCGGAAACCCAGGACGGGCCGGGGCCGAAGGACGCGGACGCAGACGCCGGCCCCGGAGCGCCCGCCGCACCCGCCGTCCCCGATGCCGCCGAACTGGCCCGGCGCATCGCGGAGTTGGCCGACGCCTTGCGGGACCTGCGCGACGGGCTGCCCTGACGCACGAGGCCCGTGCGCCACCCCTGTGGGTGCCGCACGGGCCTTCAGTCCGTGCCGCTCGCCGGGCCGCGAGCGCCGCTCAGGCTTCGCGCGTCCCCGCGTACATCTCCTCGATGAGGTGCCCGAACTCCCGCTCCACGACCGGCCTCTTGAGCTTGAGGCTGGGCGTCAGCTCGCCGTGCTCCACATCCAGGTCGCGAGGCAGCACCCGGAACTTCTTTATCGTCTGCCAGCGCTGGAGCGTGCCGTTCAGCTCCTCGACGTAGCCGTCGACCATCTGCCGCACCTCGTCACTGGTGACGACGTCCGCATACGGCTTGCCCTTGAGCGTCTCCTGCTCCTCCGCCCACGCCGTGAGGCTCACCTCGTCCAGGGCGATCAGCGCGGTGCAGAAGTTGCGGTCGGCGCCGTGCACGAGGATGTTGGAGACGTACGGGCACAGGGCCTTGAACTGGCCCTCGACCTCGGCCGGAGCGATGTACTTGCCGCCGGAGGTCTTGATCAGGTCCTTCTTGCGGTCGGTGATCCGCAGATAGCCGTCCTCGGACAGCTCGCCGATGTCGCCGGTGTGGAACCAGCCGTCGGACTCCAGGACTTCGGCCGTCTTCTCCGGCAGCCCGTGGTAGCCCTCCATGATGCCGGGGCCGCGCAGCAGGATCTCGCCGTCCTCCGCGATACGGACCTCGGTGCCGGCGAGCGGCTTGCCGACGGTGCCGGTGCGGTACGCCTCGCCCGGGTTGACGAAGCTCGCCGCGGAGGACTCGGTGAGCCCGTAGCCCTCCAGGATGTGGATTCCGGCGCCGGAGAAGAAGTAGCCGATGTCGGGCGCGAGAGCAGCCGAGCCGGAGACGCAGGCGCGCAGCTTGCCGCCGAACGCCTCGCGGAGCTTGGCGTAGACGAGCCGGTCGGCGACGGCGTGCTTGGCCTTCAGGCCGGCGGGCGCGGTCGCGTTGCCGGTACGGCGGAAGTTCTCCTGAGTGACCTTGGCGTACTCGCGGGCGACCCCGGCCGCCCACTGGAAGATCTTGTACTTGGCGGCGCCTCCGGCCTTCGCCTTGTTGGCGACGCCGTTGTAGACCTTCTCGAAGATGCGGGGCACGGCTGCCATGTAAGTGGGCTGCACGACCGGCAGATTCTCGATGATCTTGTCGATGCGGCCGTCGACGGCCGTCACATGGCCGACCTCGATCTGGCCCGCGGTGAGGACCTTGCCGAAGACGTGGGCCAGCGGCAGCCACAGGTACTGCACGTCCTCGCTCGTCACCAGGCCCGACTGTGCGATCGCCTTCGCCATGTACGCCCAGCAGTCGTGCCGCAGCCGCACGCCCTTGGGCTTGCCGGTGGTGCCCGAGGTGTAGATGAGCGTGGCGAGCTGGTCGGAACGCAGCGCCGCCACCGTGTTCTTGACGGCCTCGGAGTCCTCCAGCAGACGGTCGCTGCCGCGCCTGGTCAGCTCTGCGAGGCTGATCACCCAGCCCTCGGGGTCGCCGTGCTCGGGGCCCGTACCGGAGGGGACTCCGTCCTCGGACTCGTCACCGGCGTCGATGAGGACGACGTGCTTGAGGTTGGGCAGCTCCGCGCGGCGCTGCCGTACCTTCTCCAACTGCTCGACGTCCTCGGCGATCAGCACACGGCTGTCGGAGTCGGCGAGGATGTAGGCGGTCTCCTCGACGTTCGTACTCGGGTAGACCGTGGTGGTGGCGGCGCCCGCGCACAGGATTCCGAGGTCGGCGAGAATCCAGTCGACCCGGGTGTTGGAGGCGATGGCCACGCGCTCCTCGGGCACGACGCCGAGGGTCATCAGTCCCGCGGCGATGCCGAAGACGCGCTGAGCGGCCTGCCCCCAGGTGTAACTGCGCCAGTCGTCCGGGCCCTCGCCCGCGGCGGACGGCACCGGATAGCGGTAGGCCTCGGCGTCCGGGGTGGCCTCGACCCGCTCCAGGAAGAGTGTCGCCACGGAGGGCGGCCGGTTTTCGATCAGGGGTTGTGTGTCGCTCACGACATCCTCCGCTGGCCCGCACCTTAGGTCGGTGTGATTTGCGTGGGGTGGGTGGTGGGGGTGAGTTCTTGTTGACTCACGAGTAACTAGAAGCAGCGGCCAGCCTAGAGGCCGTTGCCGCCCAACGTAAGGGGGCTGTCGGCCGGAACCCCCCGATCACCTCGCGATCGTCACAGGCTCCCCAGGAAACACAGAGAGACGGGCCGCGAACGACCCGTCTCACCCTGTATCTGAAGCTTTTCCGGGCCGCTCAAGTAGCCCTTTCGTTATTTTTCACTTCTTCGCTTTGGCGCCGTCGGCCCCGGTGCCTCCGCCGTCGGTGGACAGCGCCGCGATGAACGCCTCCTGCGGCACCTCGACACGGCCCACCACCTTCATCCGCTTCTTGCCTTCCTTCTGCTTCTCCAGCAGCTTCCGCTTACGGGAGATGTCACCGCCGTAGCACTTGGCGAGCACGTCCTTGCGGATCGCGCGCACCGTCTCACGGGCGATGACACGGGCACCGATCGCGGCCTGAATGGGCACCTCGAACTGCTGCCGCGGAATCAGCTCGCGCAGCTTGTTCGCCATGCGGGAGCCGTAGGAGTACGCCTTGTCCTTGTGGACGATCGCGGAGAACGCGTCCACCTGGTCGCCCTGGAGCAGGATGTCAACCTTGACCAGATCGGCGGCCTGCTCCCCCGTGGGCTCGTAGTCGAGCGAGGCATAGCCGCGGGTGCGGGACTTCAGCGCGTCGAAGAAGTCGAAGACGATCTCCGCGAGAGGCAGCGTGTAGCGAAGCTCCACACGGTCCTCGGAGAGATAGTCCATGCCCTGGAGACCGCCGCGCCGCGACTGGCACAACTCCATGATCGCGCCCACGAATTCACTGGGCGCGATGAGCGTCGCCCGTACGACCGGCTCATGCACCTTGTCGATCTTGCCGCTGGGGAACTCGCTCGGATTGGTGACGACATGCTCGCTGCCGTCCTCCATCTCCACCCGGTAGACGACGTTCGGAGCGGTCGCGATCAGATCGAGGCCGAACTCCCGCTCCAGACGGGCCCGGATGACCTCCAGGTGCAGCAGCCCGAGGAAACCCACGCGGAAGCCGAAACCCAGCGCGACGGAGTTCTCCGGCTCATACGTCAGCGCCGCGTCGTTGAGCTGAAGCTTGTCCAACGCGTCGCGCAGCTCCGGATAGTCCGAGCCGTCCAGCGGATACAGCCCGGAGAACACCATGGGCTTGGGGTCCTTGTAGCCGGGCAGCGCCTGCTCGGCGCCCTTGGCGAGACTCGTGACGGTGTCGCCGACCTTGGACTGGCGCACGTCCTTCACACCGGTGATCAGATAGCCGACCTCGCCGACCGCGAGACCGTCGGCGGCCGTCATCTCCGGAGAGTTCGTGCCGATCTCCAGCAGCTCGTGGGTCGCCCCGGTCGACATCATCCTGATCCGCTCGCGCCTGCCGAGCTGCCCGTCGACGACCTTGATGTACGTGACGACGCCGCGATACGCGTCGTAGACCGAGTCGAAGATCATCGCGCGTGCGGGGGCGTCCGCCACTCCCACCGGCTGAGGCACCTGCCGCACCACCTCGTCCAGCAGCTCCTCCACGCCCTCACCGGTCTTCGCCGAGACCTTCAGCACGTCCTCCGGCTCGCAGCCGATGAGATGGGCGAGCTCCGCCGCGAACTTCTCGGGCTGCGCCGCCGGCAGGTCGATCTTGTTGAGCACCGGGATGATCGTGAGGTCGTGCTCCATCGCCAGATAGAGATTGGCGAGAGTCTGCGCCTCGATGCCCTGCGCCGCGTCGACCAGCAGAATGCAGCCCTCACAGGCGGCGAGGGAGCGGGACACCTCGTAGGTGAAGTCGACATGGCCCGGGGTGTCGATCATGTTCAGGATGTACGGGGTGTCCTTGGCCTCCGTAGGAGCCCAAGGCATCCGCACCGCCTGCGACTTGATCGTGATGCCGCGCTCACGCTCGATGTCCATGCGGTCGAGGTACTGGGCACGCATCAGCCGGTCCTCGACGATGCCGGTGAGCTGGAGCATGCGGTCGGCGAGCGTCGACTTGCCGTGGTCGATGTGCGCGATGATGCAGAAGTTACGGATCAGCGCCGGGTCGGTGCGGCTCGGCTCCGGCACGTTCGAAGGGGTCGCGGGCACGCAGTGTCCTGTCGGGTCTGTCGGTCGGGTCGGCGGAGGGCCTCTGCCGGGAAGAGCCCCGAAAGCTTCGGGATCCGAGACGTGACTCGGGATCCAGGAGGCACTCCGGGACGCGCTTCGGGAAGCTCTCGTACGAATTCGCAGCCCCCATGGTCCCATGCGCCCGCGGTACGGACCGGATTGGGAGGCCAGGGGGCCTGCTGGTAGCCTGACCGACTGTGCCTCGTGCGCTCTGCGCGCCTCCCGGACCGCGATCCCAGTCGGGTACGGGCCGGGAGCGAATCGAGAACGGCCGGGAACGGACCCCGTCGAACGGGCCCGTAGCGACCGTGAACGGACCGGGAGAACACCGGTAGCGGGCCGTGATCCACCGCCCGCGGCGGAAGCTCACGACGGCATGGAAGGCATCATCACCGAACCCGTAAAGGCTCTTTTTCGTGGCGAACATCAAGTCCCAGATCAAGCGGATCAGGACCAACGAGAAGGCGCGTCAGCGCAACAAGGCGGTCAAGTCGGAGATCAAGACGGCGATCCGCCGCACTCACGAGGCCGTCGCGGCCGGCGACGAGGCGAAGGCCAGCGAGGCCCAGCGCGCCGCCAGCCGCAAGCTCGACAAGGCCGTCAGCAAGGGCGTGCTGCACAAGAACAACGCGGCGAACAAGAAGTCCGCGCTCGCCAAGCGCGTCCTCAGCCTCAAGGGCTGACCGCCCCCTCCGCCGGTGCGGGTCCCACGGGCCCTCTCACTCCGTTCCGTACCGGCCCACTCACGGCGTGAGTTCACGCCGTGGGCCACGCGCCGCACGCGGCCTGCGTTCGCCACGCGGGTGCGGCGCGGAAGATCGCGAGATCGCTTCGCAGTCCCGCGAAGGACACAGCAGGACTCAGGACACAGAACGACGAAGGCCCCGCAGCGCGCTCCCCGGCGCCTGCGGGGTTTTTGAGTCCGGGGAGTAGAGGGCTTCGAGCCTGGGGCTGGGGCTTGCGGGGGTGTCGTCCTGGGACTGCAATGCCGGACTTCAGCGCGCGATGAGGGTGGGGGCGGCGTTCAGTGGGGGCCGTTGAGCGGGCCCTGTTCAGTGGGGCGGCGTTCAGGGGGCGCGCGGTTCAGCGGGCGCGATTCAGCGGGAGCGGGCGGCTTTCGCCACCGCGATCACGGCCTGCTCCAAGGCGTACTCCGGGTCGTCACCGCCGCCCTTCACCGCCTCGTCGGCCGCCGCCACGGCACGCAGCGCGGAAGACACGCCGTCCGCGGACCAGCCCCGCATCTGCTGCCGCACCCTGTCGATCTTCCATGGCGGCATGCCCAGTTCACGGGCGAGATCGCCGGGACGCATGCCACGAGGCGCGGATGCGAGCTTGCCGATGCTCCTCACGCCCTGAGCGAGGGCGCTCGTGATCAGCACCGGGGCGACGCCCGTCGTCATGGCCCAGCGAAGAGTCTCCAGCGCCTCGGCCGCACGCCCCTCCACCGCACGGTCCGCGACGGCGAAACCCGAAGCCTCCGCCCGGCCGGTGTAGTAGCGCCCGACCACGGCGTCGTCGATGGTGCCCTCGACGTCCGCGACAAGTTGGGAACAGGCGGAGGACAGCTCACGAAGATCGCTGCCGACCGCGTCCACGAGCGCCTGGCATGCCTCCGGCGTCGCCGACCTGCCCAGCCCCCGGAACTCCCCCCGTACGAACGCGAGCCGATCCGCCGGTTTGGTGAGCTTGGCGCAGGCGACCTCACGCGCACCTGCCTTGCGTGCGGCGTCGAGCAGCCCCTTGCCCTTGGCGCCGCCCGCGTGCAGCAGCACGAGCGTGATCTCCTCGGCGGGCGCACCCAGATAGGACTTCACGTCCTTGACCGAATCCGCCGACAGATCCTGCGAGTTGTGGACCGCGACGACCTTGCGCTCGGCGAAGAGGGACGGGCTGGTCAGCTCCGCCAGCGTGCCCGGCTGAAGATCCGCCGCGGCCAGCTCACGCACATCCGTGTCCGGGTCGGCCGCGCGGGCGGCGGCGACCACCCGCCGCACCGCCCGCTCCAGCAGCAGCTCCTCCTGCCCCACCGCGAGGGTCACGGGGGCCAGCGGGTCGTCCGTCGTCGTGTTCTTCCGCGTACCAGCCATCGCGACCAGCATCCCACGCCGCACCGACACCTCGGCCTGGCGCAGAATGCCGGTGTGACGGACGTACGACACATCCTGGTGCTGCCCGACCGCGACTCGGCCGAGGAGGTCGCCGAGGAGCTGAAACACCGCTACGAGCTGGCGCGACGCGGGGACGGGTCGGCACAGCGCGGGGACGAATCGGCACGACGCGATGATGAGCCGGTACGACGCGACGAAGGGCCGGTACTAGGCGACGAAGTGCTATACCCGGAGCCGCAGGACGAAGGCCCTTACCCGGAGCCGCAGTTGGTGCGGGAGGCACTCGCCGGAGAGGACGACGCGGAGGACGCCCAGTGGCTGGTCGTCCTGGAGTACCCCGCTCACGCCACTCACCTTCGCGGGGCGCCCTGGGACCCGGAGTCGCTGGACGCGCTAGCGGGGGAGTACGACGGCTGGCTGGAACGGGACTGAGGGCTCCGGGGCCCCTCCCCCCCCCACCCCCTCCCCCTCACCTCGCGGCCCTCGGCCCCGCTCCAGCCCCCCCCGCCCCGGTCGATCGGACCCTTGTGCCCCGCATAGGCGGCAGGACGTCCCGGAAGCCTCGACAGTCAGCTACTACGGACCGCCCGGTGGCCACCGGCACCCCGACCTGGCCACCGCTCTACGGTCCCCAGGGGCCCTGGGCCGCACGGAGGTGCACAGGTACGCGCGAGGCCGTCAACGGGGAGCCGGAGCCCCAACTCGCGGACGGCTCACGGAGGTTCACCGGACGCAGGCCCCATGGGAGCCGGGCGTTCGCTCACCACGGTGGGATCGTCCACCGCCGGGCGGCCCCCGGGCCCCGTACGGGGGTGCGTACCACCCGTGACCGCGAGCGCGCCGTCGCGATCGGTACGGCGGACGACGGCGCCCGACGCGCTGAGCGCGGTAACCGTACGCGGAGCCGGATGTCCATAGGGATTGTCCGCACCGCAACTGATCAGGGCGATGCGCGGGCGCAGCCGTTCCAGCAGCCGCGGGTCCTGGTACGCCGAACCGTGGTGGGCGACCTTCAGCACGTCCACCTGGGGCAGTGCCGGGTAGGCGCTCAACAGCCCGCTCTGAGCGTCCGGTTCGAGGTCCCCGGGCAGCAGCAGCGACAGGCCGCCCGTGTGGAAGAGCAGCGTGACGCTGGCGTCGTTGGCGCCCTCGGGCCGCCCTCCCGTTCCGATGACTCCCGGGCCCTGGGACCGCGGGGGTCCCTGGGACTGCGGGAGTCCCGTAGATCCGGCATCGCCCGTAGATCCGGAGTCGCTGGCAGCTCCGCGGGCGCTGCCAGGTCCCGTCTCGCCCGGGGGTCCTGAGACCCCTGGCCAGAGCGCCTGCCAGGACAGCTCCCCAGTGCGGCGCCGCTCCCCGGCCATGGCCGCGGTGACGGGAACTCCGGCCCGCCGCGCCGTACGACGTACGAACTCCGCCTGTCCGGGCGGCTCTTGGAGCGTCGTCGTCTGGATCGCCCCGACGTTCCGCCCTTTCAGCACGCCTGGCAGCCCGGCGACGTGGTCCGCGTGGAAGTGCGTCAGCACCAGCAGCGGCACGGAGTCCACACCGAGGGCACGCAAGCACCGGTCGACTGCCTGCGGGTCAGGGCCCGCGTCGACGACAACGGCCGTGTGTGCCCTGCCCGTTGCGAGCGCGAGGGCGTCGCCCTGCCCTACGTCGCAGGCCACGAGCCGCCAGTCCGGCGGCGGCCAGCCCGTCAGCGGCCGTACGAGCGGAACCGGCCGGACCACGGCCAGCAGCAGAAGCACCGCGAACGCCGCGCTCAGCCAGGGCCGTCCCAGCAGTGACGTCAGCCGCGTGGCACCGGCCAGCAGCAGTACGGCGGCCGTGAGGGCGGCGAGCAGCAGCGCGCCCGTCCAGCCACCGGGCCAGCCGATCTCCGCCCCCGGGAGGCCGGCCCCGGTGCGGGCGAGCCAGGCGATCGCTTCGGCGGGCCAACTCGCCAGCCACGCCAGGCACTTGGCGAGCGGCATCGCGAAGGGCGCCACCGTGAGGACCGCGAAGCCCAGCACGGTCGCGGGTGCCACCGCGAACTCGGCCAGCAGATTGCACGGTACGGCGACGAGGCTGACATGTGATGCCAGCACCACCACTACCGGTGCGCACACCACCTGCGCGGCCATGGCTGCGGCCAGCGCCTCCGCGAGGCGCCCGTTGACGCCCCGGCGGCGCAGGGCGGCGCTCCAGCGCGGAGCGAGCGTGAGCAGCGCTCCGGTGGCGAGCACCGACAGCAGGAAGCCGAAGTCAAGTGCGAGCCAAGGGTCGGTGAGCACGAGGAGCAGCACCGCGGCGGCCAGTGCTGGCAGCAGCGAGCGGCGCCGCCCGGTGACCAGGGCGAGCAGGGCGATCAGTCCGCATGCCGCCGCTCTCATGACGCTCGGCTCCGAGCGGCAGACGACGACGAACGCGAGGGTGAGCAGCGCTCCCAGCACGGCCGTGCCACGCAGTGGGATGCCCAGTCGCGGGGCGAGTCCTCGGCGCTCTGCGAGATGCGCCGTGCCCGGCGGCCCGATGAGCACCGCCAGGATGATCACGAGGTTGGCTCCGCTGACAGCCAGCAGATGCGTCATGTCCGTGGCGCGGAAGGCCTCTTCGAGGTCGGGGCGCAGCCGGGAGGTGTCGCCCACGACGAGGCCCGGCAGCAGGCCGCGTGCGTCCCCGCCCAGTCCGGCGGTCGCCTCCCGCAGTCCTGCGCGTAGGACGCCCGCGCCGCGCTGGAGCGCGGTCGGCTCCCGGACCACTGGTGGCCGGCCGTCCGCGCGCAGCCGAACCACGGCGGCGATGTCCTGCCCGTACCCCTTGCGCAGGGGAGCCGTCAGCCGGGCCTCGGCCTTCAGCCCGGTGGAGGGCAGCAGCCGCTGCCAACTTGCCGACTGCGCCCCCTCCCGCTGCTGTGCGACGACCAGTACCGGCGCCCGCACGGCACGGTCGACGGGCCCCGCACGTCCGTTGGCGTCCACGGGTCGGGATCGCGAGGTGACGTGGGTGACCTCGGCGCGGAAGAGCAGCGCATCGGGCAGCTGTTGTGAACCGAGAACGCGTGGCCGTGACCGTCGTGGGTCCTCGTCGACGGTCAACTCCACGGTCGCCGACGCATGTTGCTCCGCGAGGCGGGGCACGGGTCCGCGTCGCAGATCGGCCGCGTGCAGCGCCGCGACGGCCGCGCCGGTAGCCGCGCACAACAGTGCGGCAGCGGCCGTGAGGAGCACGGGCGCCTTCGGGCGCGGCAGCGAGCGGGCGTGGGCCGGGGACGCGGGCGCGAGTGCGGACGGCGATGAGCGCTCAGGCGTCGGCGGCGGGTGTGCGGGTGAACGGCGCCCGGGGCCGTACCGGTTGGCGAGGTTCGCGTCCTCGCTGCACGAACCAGGGGACCGGGTACGGCGTCCCGCAAGGTCCTGCCCGGGGGCCCGGCCGCCGAGCGTGGAGAGCCCGGCGGGCGGTCCGGCCATGCTGGGGCGCCTCGCGCCCCGGGCCCGTAGGAGCAGCACGGCAGCAGCCGCCACGGACGCGGCGATCCCCACCAGGGCCGCCCGCCCCGTCGTGCCCAGCGCCAGCGCAGCACCGGCCCAAGCTGCCAGCGCGAGCGGCACAAGCCGCAGGTCGGGGGCCTCCTCCCTGGCAGCGTGCCCGCGCATGGGCGGGCCCGACGCCGCAAGCGCGGCTCCCTCGCGCACAGCCGACGTGCGTCCCCTGGAGCCTTCGGCCCCGTGCCCCGCGGGGCCTTCTTCCTCGGGCCGTGCAGAGCTTTCTCCGCCGGGCCCGTCGACCCTGATGGCATCGGCGCCCCGCTCCCTGTCAGGGCCCGGCCGCGAGGTCATGGGCTCACCTTCGGTTCGAGGTCGGCGAAGCGGCTGTCGCCGATGCCGTCGACCTCCTTGAGCTGACTGACCGAGGTGAAGCCGCCGTGCTCCTCGCGGTACTCCACGATGTGCTGTGCGAGCACCGGGCCTACCCCTGGCAGCGTCTCCAGCTCTCCCACCGTGGCGGAGCTGAGGCTCACCGGCGCCCCCTGTGCGGCTCCCCCCGGCGCTTCGGCGGCTGCCGTCCCACTGCCCGAACTCGCGCCTCCGCCGGGGCCGTTGGCTCCTCTCCCGGCACCGCTCCCCGCAGACGGGGCTCCCGGTGTCCGCCTCCCGGCGACGATCTGCTCACCGTCGACGATGCGACGGGCGCGGTTCAGCCCGCTGACATCCGTGCCGGGGCGGACTCCTCCAGCCGCGCGGAGGGCGTCGGCGACCCTCGCCCCGGTCGGCAACTTGTAGATGCCCGGCTTGCGCACCTTGCCCCCGACGTCCACCACCAGCCGCCTGCCCTGGAGCCGACCGGCGCCGCTCCCCGCACCGGCAGGGCTCCCGGCATCGCCAGGCTCCCCCGCGGCCGCCTCCTCGGGGGCACGCTCCACAGCCGGGGCCTTCACCGCTTCGGGTCGCCCCGTCCAGAAGTGATGGACGGCGAACCCGACGGCTACGACGAGCACTACGGCGAGCGCCAGCAAGGTCCTGGGCTCGATGCCGCAGCGCAACTGCACCCACAGCGGCAGCCGTTCCGCCAGTGCGAGCCAGCTCCGCCGTCCCGCCGCCGCAGACATGCGGGGACCCGGATCGGCGCCCTCCGGCGGCCCGCCAACTTCCAGCTCGGTACGGCCGATTGGCGCCGGTGCCACCGAAGCACCGCCCGCCGAAGCACCGGCCGCCGAAGCACCGCCCACCGAGGCACCGGCTGTCGCGCCCCCGCCCGTCGAAGCTCCGTACGTCGCCGCGTGCGCCGCGCCGTCCCGGCTCTTGAGGCCGTCCGCCGCCCCCGCCCCGGCCTCATGGAACGCATTCGTCCCCCGCGACGCAGCGCGCCGCTCGCGTCCGCGGCGTACGGCAGCTCTCGCACTGGCAACGGCGGCGGCACGCGGAAGGACCGGCGCCCCGGCCATGCCTCGCGTGTCCTCCGGGCGAGCCGCCTCGTCGGCGCCGAGCAGCAACGTCGCGCGCTCCCCCGGCAGTCGGCCCTCTTCGTATGGGCTCCCCGAACCGGCGCGGGGCACTGCACGGCGCCCGCGCACCACCCGCGAAGGGTGACCCGGCGGCCCGCCCCGCGCACGTGCAGAACGCGGCCCCACACCTGCACCCGCACGAAGGCCCGTACCCGCACGCTGCCCGGCACGGAACCCTGGACCACGTCTCAGCCGACGTCCCGACCGCCCTCGCGGATCGTGAAGGAGACGTTGGCCGTGATGACCGTGATGGCCATGACGGCGACCCCCACCGCCCGTATGCGAAGCGCCACTGCCGCCACCGCCACCACCACGGCCAGGGACGCCCTCGTCGTGATGCCGGTCAGTGCGGCGCCGGTGGGGAACGGAACGGGATCGAGTGCTCATGCCGACCGACGTTAAAGACGATCAGGCGCTCCATGTGATCTTGCTCGATTCCTGTGGAGGAGCGCTCAGTTGTGGATATCGCCGCCACTCATTTCAGCGATACGACGGTCCCCAGCAGCCCCGGCCCCGTGTGTGCGCCGATCACCGCTCCCACCTCGCTGACGTGCAACTCGCCCAGCCTCGGCACCCGTTCACGCAGGTGCTGCGCGAGCTGGTCGGCGCGCTCCTGCGCCGCGAGATGATGCACGGCGATGTCGACGTCGGCGTCTCCCGCGCGCTCCACCACGATCTCCTCCAGCCGCGCGATCGCCTTCGACGCCGTCCGTACCTTCTCCAGCATCTCGATGCGCCCGTCGGCCAGTTGCAGCAGCGGCTTGACGGCGAGGGCCGAGCCGAGGAGCTTCTGCGCGGCACCGATGCGCCCGCCGCGGCGCAGATAGTCGAGGGTGTCGACGTAGAAGTAGGCGGAGATCCCCTCGGCCCGCTTCTCCGCGGCGGCGACGGCCTCCTCCAGCGAGCCGCCCCCCTCGGCCGTACGGGCCGCCTCCAGGACGCAGAACCCCAGGGCCATGGCCACCACTCCGCTGTCGACGACCCGTACCGGCACCGGAGCGTCACGCGCGGCGAGGACCGCCGCGTCGTACGTACCGGAGATCTCGCTGGACAGATGAAGCGAGACCACGCCCTCCGCGCCCGCTTGTGCCGCCGCACGGTAGCGCTCCGCGAAGACCGCGGGGCTGGGCCGGGACGTCGTCACCGCGCGCCGCTCGCGCAGCGCCTCGGCCAGCGACCTCGCGGAGATCTCCGTGCCCTCCTCCAGCGCCCTGTCGCCGAGCACCACGGTCAGCGGGACCACGTCGATCCGGTGCTGTGCCAGCGCTGACTGCGGAAGGTAGGCCGTGGAATCGGTGACGATCGCGACCTGGGAGGACGCGCCCGGTGAGGATGCGGCGCGGGAGGTGGTGCGGGACATGGAGGGAGGCTACCGCCGTCTCAGGAGGCGCTTCGCGGACGGCCCTTCTCGAAACCGGGCACACCACGCGGCACTTCGCTCCGGTCCGTCGCCGATCCGGGCGCCGAGTCGCCCATGGTCCCCATACGGCCGCCGTCCGGGGCCCTGTCCGTCTCGCGGCCCTCGATCTCATGGCCCTCGACCCCATGGCCTGCGCCCTGGACCGATGCCGCGCCTCCGACCGATCCCGGCCGTTCGCCGTGCCAGTGACGCAGCGCCCCCGACTCGATCTCGATCTGCTCGCGCAGCGGGGCCAGCCCCTCCGCGTCGAGCCTGCTGGCACGGTCCTGCGCCGCGAAGCGCAGCGAGTCCGCTGACTCCTTGATCGTCGCGACGCGTTCCCGCAGCTCAGGCAGGAGGGAACGCGCACGGGCCTTGTCCGGCTCGCGGTCCATCAGCAGGCGCATCTCGCCGTCTAGCTGCCGTGCGTGCTCGTGAAGGCGGTTGAGCAGGCCGAGTGCTTCCTGAAGGGAAGGGTCGCGGGTGACGTCCGACTCCAGGGCGCGGCGTGTGCCGTCGATGGACGAGCGCAGTTCCAGCCGCTGGCGGGCCAGCTCGCCCACCGGCCCCGGCTGGGCGCTCCTGGCGCGCAGCGCCGTCTCCTCGACGGTGCGCCGTACCTGTGTGCCCGTGCGCTCGACGCCCCGCTGCACCGCCCGCACCGTACGTACCGCGACGAAGACGCCGAGGACCACGGACAGAACGAAGAACAGCGCCAGTACGCCGATGACGAATTCCACGAGCGAGCCCCTTCGTCCGTCCGCCTCAAGCCGTCGTTCTCCAGCCTAAACGGACCTGCGGGACCGTTCGTTCCAGAAGATCCCGGCCTTACCCCGCACTCGCCCCGTAAGGGTCGCCCGCGGCACGCGGCGAGGGCCGGACGGGACGGGCTCGGACCCGTGCGGCGAGGACGGCACCGATGCCGAACGACGACGGCATGACGGCCGGAGCGAGGACGGAGTGAGGACGGCATGAGGACGGCATGAGGACGGCATGAGGACGGCCGGGACCGTTCGCCGGTCCCGGCCGTCTGCCGCCGCTGCTTGGTGAAGGCCCTCAGCCCGGTACGACGTTCACCAGCTTCGGCGCCCGCACGATCACCTTCCGGATGCCCGCGCCGTTCAGCGCCCCGACGATCGCGGGCTCGGCCAGCGCCAGCGCCTCCAGGTCGGCCTCCGAGATCGAAGGGGAGACCTCCAGCCGGGCCCTGACCTTGCCCTTGACCTGCACCACGCACGTCACGGTCTCCTCGACCAGGTACGCGGGGTCGGCGACGGGGAAGTCCTCGTAGACGACGGTCTCCTCGTGACCCAGGCGCCGCCACAGCTCTTCCGCGACGTGCGGAGCCAGCGGCGCGATCAGCAGCAGCATCCGCTCGGCCACCGAACGCGGCACCTCACGCACCTTGGTGACGTGGTTGTTCAGCTCGGTGATCTTCGCGATGGCGGTGTTGAACCGCAGCGCCGCCATGTCCTGTGTGACGCCGTCGATCGCCTTGTGCAGCGCCCGCAGCGTCTCCTCGTCCGGCTCGGTGTCGACGACGGTGACCTCGCCGGTCGTCTCGTCGACGACGTTGCGCCACAGCCGTTGCAGCAGCCGGTACTGGCCGACGACCGCGCGGGTGTCCCAGGGCCGTGAGACGTCCAGCGGGCCCATCGCCATCTCGTACAGGCGCAGCGTGTCCGCGCCGTACTCGGCGCAGATCTCGTCCGGAGTGACCGCGTTCTTCAGGGACTTGCCCATCTTCCCCAGCAGCCTGCTGACCCGCTCGCCGTTGTGGAAGTACGCGCCGTCCCGCTCCTCCACCTCCGCCGCCGGTACGGCGATGCCCCGGCTGTCGCGGTAGACGTATGCCTGGATCATGCCCTGGTTGTACAGCTTGTGGAACGGCTCGGCCGACGAGACGTGACCCAGGTCGTAGAGCACCTTCGACCAGAAACGCGCGTACAGCAGGTGCAGCACGGCGTGTTCGGCGCCTCCCACGTACAGGTCGACGCCGCCGTGCGGAATGCCCTCCCGGGGTCCCATCCAGTAGCGCTCGACGCCGGGGTCGACCAGACGTTCACTGTTGTGCGGGTCCAGATAGCGCAGCTCGTACCAGCACGAACCCGCCCAGTTGGGCATGGTGTTGGTCTCGCGGCGGAAGCGCCGCGGCCCCTTGCCGTCGCCCAGGTCCAGAGTGACGTTGACCCATTCCTCGTTGCGCGACAGCGGCGTCTCGGGGACGGTGTCGGCGTCGTCCGGCTCGAAGGTGCGCGGCGAGTAGTCGTCGACCTCGGGCAGTTGCAGCGGCAGCATCGACTCGGGCAGCGAGTGTGCGACTCCGTCCTCGTCGTAGAGGATGGGGAACGGCTCGCCCCAGTAGCGCTGGCGGCTGAACAGCCAGTCACGCAGCCGGTAGTTGACGGTGCCGGCGCCGATGCCCTCGCTCTCCAGCCACTCGGTCATCCGCGCCTTGGCGTCGGTGACGCCCAGGCCGTCCAGACTGACGGCGTCCGACGCGGAGTTGACGATCTTCGCGTCGTACGAGACGAACGCGTCGTCCCACGTGGCCGGGTCCGTGCCCCTGCCGTCGGACGGCTCCACCACGCAGCGCATCGGCAGTTCGAAGGCGCGGGCGAAGGCGAAGTCGCGGTGGTCGTGGGCGGGTACGGCCATGATGGCGCCCGTGCCGTACCCCATCAGCACGTAGTCGGCGATGAAGACGGGCACGCGCTCGCCGCTGACGGGGTTGGTCGCGTAAGCGCCGGTGAAGACGCCCGTCTTGTCCTTCGCCTCGGCCTGCCGCTCGACGTCGGACTTGGCTGCCGCCTGCGCCCGGTACGCCGCCACGGCAGTGGCGGGGTCGGCGTGACCGCCCGTCCACACCTCGTGGGTGCCTTCGGGCCACTCGACGGGCACCACGTCGTCGACCAGGGGGTGTTCGGGAGCGAGCACCATGTACGTCGCCCCGAACAGGGTGTCCTGGCGGGTGGTGAAGACCTCGATCCGGTCGTCGCCCAGCGGGAAGTCGATCCGGGCGCCCTCGCTGCGGCCGATCCAGTTGCGCTGCTGGAGCTTGATCGCCTCCGGCCAGTCCAGGCCCTCCAGGTCGGACAGCAGCCGGTCCGCGTAGGCGGTGATGCGCATGTTCCACTGGCGCAGCTTCGCCTTGAAGACCGGGTAGTTGCCGCGTTCGGAGCGGCCCTCCGCCGTGACCTCCTCGTTCGCCAGTACGGTGCCCAGGCCCGGGCACCAGTTGACGGGGGCGTCGGAGGCGTAGGCCAGCCGGTACTCGCCCAGGACCTCGGCCCGCTGTACGGAGTTCAACTCCTCCCAGCGCCCGAATCCTTCGGGTGTCTCACGCTCGCCCGACTCGAACTGCCCGACCAGTTCGTCGATCGGACGTGCCCGCTCGGCCTCCTGGTCGTACCAGGAGTTGAAGATCTGGAGGAAGATCCACTGGGTCCACTTGTAGTAGTCCGGGTCGATCGTGGCGAAGGCGCGGCGCTGGTCGTGGCCCAGGCCCAGGCGGCGGAGCTGCGCCTTCATCTGGACGATGTTCGCCTCGGTCGAGCTGCGCGGATGCGTGCCCGTCTGCACGGCGTACTGCTCGGCGGGCAGCCCGAAGGCGTCGAAGCCGAGGGTGTGCAGGACGTTGTGCCCCGTCATCCGCTGGAAGCGGGCGAAGACGTCGGTGGCGATGTAACCCAGCGGGTGCCCCACGTGCAGGCCCGCGCCCGAGGGGTAGGGAAACATGTCCATGATGAACTTCTTGGGCCTGGCGACGGTCGCGGGGTCGCCGGACAGGTCGCCGTCGCCTGGGTTCGGCGCCTCGTATGTGCCCTGCTTGTCCCAGAAGTCCTGCCAGCGCGCCTCGATGTCGGCGGCCAGTGCCGCCGTGTAGCGATGGGGAGCCGCGCTCTCCGCGGCAGTCGTCGTCTCGGTCATCGTCCTCAAAGCTCCATCGGTCGTCCCTGCCGAGCACAAATGAAAAATCCCCTCGCACAGGAGGGGACGCCGCGCCGATTCCGGTCCGTCTCGCCCGGGACCGGGACTGATCAGCGCGGCCGGCTAAGCAGAAGGCGTACGGCACGCATGCGGTCAGGGTACCGCAAGGGCGACGGCCCTTCGCACGGGGATTTCCCCACCTGTGCGGTGGCGGGGGACATGCCTGTCCCCGCGGGGTGGCATGCACCTCCCCGCTGGGCGGCGTGCACCCAAGTCAGCGCACTCGCAGGGGAGTCGGGCACCGGCCCGGCGGCGGGACCGTTGCGGGGAGCCGCCGGGGCGAAGGCCCGCAAAAGCAAAGAGGGCGACCGGTCACGGACTTGCGTGGACCTCGTCACCCTCGATCGAGTGGAGCTAAGGAGAATCGAACTCCTGACCTCTTGCATGCCATGCAAGCGCTCTACCAACTGAGCTATAGCCCCGCAACAGATCCGCCGGGGGCTCGGCCCCTCAGCGGCGTCGCCAACCTTACACGGCCTCTGCCGCCTTCCGCCAAATCGGTTTCCCGCCGCCCTCACGCGCCCCGGCCCGGCCCGCGGCCCCGGCAGGTACTGTCGACGCCCGCGCGCCCCGTAAGCCCCGCATCACCGTCCTGAAGCAACCGTCCCGCACCACGGCCTGAACCACCGCCCCGAACCAGACCCGACTCCCGGAGCCCGCACCGCCGTGAGCGTCCTGCCCCAGTCCGCACAGAGCCGGTCACGCGGCCGAAGCGCGCCCCTGGCCCGGGTGCTGGACCGGCCGGTGCTGATCGCCTCCGGCGTCTGCCTGCTGTCCTTCGCGGCGTTCTGGACCGCACAGCGCGCGACCGGCGTCTCCATGATCGACATCATGGTCTACCGGGCCGAGGGCTGGACGGTGCGCACCGGCGGCGATCTGTACGCGATGCGCGCCACCTACGCCGACCTCCCGACCACCTATCCGCCTTTCGCGGCGCTGCTGTTCACACCGTTGACGCTGCTGGACGTAGCGGACATGCGGACCCTGGGCACCGCGGGAAACCTCGTACTGCTCGTCACGGTCGTCCACCTCTCGCTCCGGCTGATCGGGAGGATGCCCCGTCCCTCCCTGGCGCCGTACAGGTCCCGGACCTCCCGGCCCGCCTGGCTTTTCCGGCTGTCCGTGCTGCCACGTCCCGCCGCCGCGCTGCTGGTCTCCTCCGTCGCCGTGTGGTGCGAGCCGCTGTGGACGACGCTGCGCTACGGGCAGATCAATCTGCTGCTGACCGCGCTGGTGCTGTGGGACCTCTCACGCCGCCACGGGCACCGCTTCTCCGGCGCGGGAATCGGGGCGGCGGCGGGCATCAAGCTCACGCCCGCGCTGTTCGCGGTCTTCCTCGCCCTCTGCGGCACGGTGCGGGCCGTGCGCCGGCGGCGAGCGGGCCGCCATGCCGGCACCGGCGGCGGCGTCCGGAACCACGAGCTGCGCCAATCGGCCGTCGCCGCGGGCACGTTCGCCTGCACGGTGCTGCTGGGCGCGCTGGTACTGCCGCGTGACTCGCGGCGGTTCTGGTTCGACGTCCTCTTCCGCTCCGAGCGCGTGGGGCATGCGGAGATCACCGACAATCAGTCGCTGCGCGGTGTCGTGGCACGGCTGCTGCACACCGGCGAACCCGGCTGGCCATGGCTGGTGTTCGCCGTGCTCGTGGCGGTGACCGGTCTGGCCGTCGCCGCTGCGGCGGCCTCGGCGGACCGTCGGCGACTGCCGTACGCACCGGCGTGGGCGGCTCTCGTATGCGCGGTCACGGCGCTGCTGATCAGTCCCGTCTCGTGGTCGCACCACTGGGTGTGGTGCGTGCCGCTGGTGCTGCTGCTGGGCGCGGAGGCCCTGGCGCGCCAACGGCCCCTGCCGTGGGCGGCGTCTGCCGCGGCGGCGGCACTGCTCTTCTGCTCGTACGCGCTGTGGCTCGTCCCGCACGGCGCCACCGGCCCCGTGAAGCCCGAACTGCACCAGACGGGCGGCCAGATGGTGCTGTCGGCGCTCTATCCGGCGGCAGGGCTGGGCTTCTTGGCGCTGGCCGCAGTCACGGCCGTACGGGCACTGCGCACGCCGTCACCGCAGGCAACGGACGGCGCGAACGGAGCTGACCGCCCGCACATGGCACGGATCGCGCGGCCGAACCGCGCCGCATCGGAGGCGGATTGAGCACCGGGGCGGGTCGAGCACGGGGAGCGGGTCGGACGGCGGCGGGGCGCGTGACGGGCGCGGGCGTCAAGCCGTCGCGAAGGAGTAGAAGCGCTTCAAAGTGCAGTGCTCGTCGAGCAGACGCCCGTAGATGGGCTCGCCGTCCAGTTCGCGGTAGGTCTCGATCGGATCGCCCTTTATGATCAGCGCCCTCGCGCAGT
Organism: Streptomyces marispadix; assembly: GCF_022524345.1. Taxonomy (NCBI): domain Bacteria; kingdom Bacillati; phylum Actinomycetota; class Actinomycetes; order Kitasatosporales; family Streptomycetaceae; genus Streptomyces; species Streptomyces marispadix. The sequence continues at coordinate 1,717,482 of NZ_JAKWJU010000002.1, forward strand.
CCTCGCACCAGTACTGGAACTCGGGATTGACCGGCTCCATGTCGCGGACGATGGGCGTACCGCTGCCGCACCAGTCGCACTTCCGGCTGTGTGCACCCATCAGTCATCAGCCCCAGCTGTGGCCGCAGGTCGTGCACACGTAGGAAACTCCTCCATTGTCGCCGAGCATCTGGGCAACGTTCGATGAACCGCATGCCGGACAAAGCAACGTCCGGGACGACACCGCTGGACGGCCGGTGGCTGGACCTGTGCGCGGGCGAACCGGCTGCCGGCCGACCTCGACGAGGAGCACTGCCGACATCGCACACGTCCCTCCCCTCGGCCCTCCCCCTTCCGGCCATCACGATTCTGCCACGTTCTCCCACTGCACAGGAGGCCCGGTCGTCGTCAGGGGTGCGGACCGCGTCGTGAGGCGCAAGCCTCACAGGATCGACGGGGCCGGGCACAATCCGGTTCCGGATGTCTCAGGGGTTATCCCCACGGAAACCCGCAACGAAGCCCGCCCCCGGGCGAGACGAAGGCCATAGACCGCGGCGAGTGGAAGGCGGGACGGCACCGGAGGGGAAACGCCGTGAAAAAGCAGCGAGGGCGACTCGGCCCGCGTATCGATGCGGACACTCGTCGCCCTCCTGATCGTGGAGCTAAGGAGAATCGAACTCCTGACCTCTTGCATGCCATGCAAGCGCTCTACCAACTGAGCTATAGCCCCGGGCAGTTCACGACTTCGTCCACGGAGGTCTGCCGCTCCGTCGCGTGAACGGGAGGAAGCCTAACCGGCGACCAGGCCGGATGGGAAATCAACGGGAGGTCCGTCCCTTCCCGGCGGGGCCGGATTCCCCGAGAGCCATTCCCCGGGGCCCGAACTCCTGCGGCCCGGTCTGTTGCCGCCGGTTCCCCGCGGACGCGTCCCGGACGGCCCGCATTCCCAACGGGCGGATTCCTGCGGGCAGTCAGTCGTCGTCGCCGAGCACCGGCTGAGGCAGGGTGCCCGCGTTGTGCTCCAGCAGCCGCCAGCCCCGCGCGCCCTCGCCGAGCACGGACCAGCAGCAGTTGGAGAGCCCGCCCAGCGCTTCCCACGTATGAGGGACCAGACCCAGCAGGCGTCCGATGGTCGTACGGATCGTGCCGCCGTGGCTGACGACGACCAGCGTGCCGCCAGGCGGCAGCTTCTCCGCATTGCGCTCCACCACGGGCGCGGCACGGTCGGCGACCTCGGTCTCCAGTTCACCGCCGCCGCGGCGCACGGGCTCGCCGCGCTTCCACGCCGCGTACTCGTCGCCGTAGCGCTCGACGATCTCCTCGTGCGTGAGGCCCTGCCAGGCGCCCGCATACGTCTCGCGCAGAGCCTCGTCGTGCGTCACGTCGAGGCCCGTGATCGAGGCCAGTTCGGCGGCCGTCGCCACCGTGCGCCGCAGATCGGAGGCGAGGATCGCGTCGGGACGCAGCGCCGCCAGCAGACGGGCGGCGCGGCGGGCCTGTTCCAGCCCGGCGGGCGTCAACTCGATGTCGGTGGAGCCCTGGAAGCGGCGCTCCAGGTTCCAGGCGGTCTGGCCGTGCCGCCACAGGACGATGCGGCGGTCGCGGCGTACGGGCGGCGCTGGGGTCACGGCGGGCTGTGCCGTCACCGGGCGCCGTCGCTTCCGCCGTCCTGCCCGCCCTCCATGCCGTCGGCCGCCGCCTCCCTCGCGGCGTGCTCACGGTCCTTGCCCCTGGTCGCCTTGGCGTCCTCGGGCAGGTCGAGTTGGGGGCAGTCCTTCCAGAGCCTCTCCAGCGCGTAGAAGACCCGCTCCTCGCTGTGCTGCACATGCACCACGATGTCGACGAAGTCCAACAGCACCCAGCGCCCGTCCCGCTCGCCCTCCCGGCGGGCGGGCTTGGCGCCCTGCTCCTTCAGCAGCCGCTCCTCGATCTCGTCGACGATGGCCTTGACCTGCCGGTCGTTGGGCGCTGAGGCCAGCAGGAAGGCGTCGGTGATGGCGAGGACGTCGCTGACGTCGTAGGCGACGATGTCGTGCGCGAGCTTGTCCGCTGCCGCCTGGGCGGCGGCGTCGATCAGCTCGATGGAACGGTCCGTGACGGTCACAGGCAAGGCTTTCGAATCGGAAGCGGCGGTCATGTGTGCGTACGCAGTATCAGGAACCAGGATCTCACGCCCGCCCGCGGGCTCTTACCCCTTGTAATCCCTGCCCAGCACGACCGTCACATCCGCGTTCGCGGCGCTCTTGCCCTTGCGTACCGCGCTGCCGGGCAGGGCGAGGGTCTTGGCCACTTCCTCCGCCTTGGCCTTGTACTTCGCGTCGCCGTACGTCACCTGGGAGCGTGCCTGCGCCTTGCTGCCGGCGCCGCCCTTGACGACCGTGTAACCGCTGTTGACGAGGTCCGCGGAGGCCGAGTCGTCGCTGCCGCGGTCGCCGCTGGCGTTGACGACCTTCACCCTGGGTGCCGCGTCCGGGTCGGTGTTCTTGACCGTGCCTCCCAGCACCTGCTTCACCAGGCCCTCGCTGGTGCGTGCGCTGAGCGTGCCGTTGGCCCTGACGGGCAGCACCTGCGTGCGGTACGAGCCGTCCTTGGCCTGGCTCGCCAGCTTCGCCAGCGACGCCCCCAGCTCCGGCTCGGGCAGTGACGGGTCGGGGATCTGGCCGAGGGTCTCGACCGTCCTCGTCGCGGACTCCGAGTCGCTGGAGAGCTTCCGCAGCGTCTGGTGCATGACCTCGCCGAAGCGCGCGAGCTGGCGGGTCTGCGGCTCTCCCCTGCCCCGGTACGTGGCGTAGGCGACGGCCGCCTGCCCGTCGAGGGTCTGTGCCTTGCCGCGTTCGACCAGCGGCTTGTCGCCCTTCTTCTCGCCGGGGACGGTGGCGTCGGCGTCCAGCTTGATGCCGCCCACCAGCTCGACGAGGTTCTCCAGATACGGGGTGTCCAGGCGCCAGCTTCCCTTGATGTCGGCGCCCAGCAGGGTGCCGAGAGCCTCTCGGGTGGGGGCCGTGCCCTCGTCCTCGACGGCCTTGGCGAGGGTGGTCGTGGTGCCGTTCTCACCGGAGACGGCGAGGGAGTTGGGGAGCAGAACCGTATTGCCGCGCTTGGCGTCGGCGTTGTCGACGAGCAGCGCGGTGGAGCTGCCGCCGCCGTCGAGCGAGCGCAGATGCACGACGATCACGTCACGCTGCTGACCCGCGGCCGTGGCAGCGCCGCCCTTGCTCTGGCCGAGGCCCGGCAGCTTGCCCGCGTACCAGAGGTATCCGACGCCGCCGACCGCGGCGAGGACGAGGACCACCACGAGCGCGACCACGCGGTTGCGGCCCTTGCGCTTGGCCTCCTCACGGCGCTCGGTGCGGCTCTCGCTGAACTTCAGCCAGTCGATGACGTCTTCGGAGTCGTCGGCGTCCTCTTCGATGAAGGAGAACTGCTCCGTGTGATAGCCCCCGCCCTGACCGGTGCCCTGGCCGCTGCCCTGACCGGTGCTTCCCGGGCCCGTGGCGCTGCCCGGACCGTGACCGTGGCCGGACGTGGGCTCCTGCTGCGGGATCCACTGCTGGGTCTGCTGCTGCGTCTGCTGCTGTGCGGCGCCCTGCGCGGCCTGCGGATACGGCTCGGCCTGCGGCTGCCCGGCGGACGGCGCCTGCTGTCCGTACGTGCCGTAGGCGTCGTAGCCGCCGGGACCGTCGTAGCCGTCGTAGCCGTAGCCCTGCGGCTCGGACTGCTGAGGCTGCTGGGGCTGTTGTGTCTGGTAAGGCTGCTGTACCGGCTGCTGCCGCGTGCCGTACTGCCCGCCGTCGTCGTAGCCGTAGACGGGCTGGCCGTACTCGTCGTACCCGACGACCCGGGGCTCCTGCTCGGGCTGCCGCGGGTTCTCCTGCCGCCCGTACGGGTCGTAGCCGTAGCGCTCGTTCATGACTGGGGCGCCTCCTCCCCGTACAGCCCCCGCTTGTTGATGTAGCGCACCACGCCGTCGGGCACCAGATACCAGACGGGATCTCCCCGCCGCACCCGTGCCCGGCAGTCCGTCGAGGAGATGGCCAGCGCGGGCACCTCCACCAGGGACACCCCGCCGTCCGGCAGTCCGGGGTCGGTCAGGGCGTGCCCGGGGCGGGTGGCGCCGATGAAGTGCGCGAGGGAGAAGAGTTCGTCGGCGTCGCGCCAGCCGAGGATCTGGGCGAGGGCGTCGGCGCCGGTGATGAAGAAGAGGTCGGTGTCCGGGTTGGCCGCCCGCAGATCACGCAGAGTGTCGATGGTGTACGTACGGCCGCCGCGGTCGATGTCGATGCGGCTGACCGAGAACTGCGGGTTGGAGGCCGTCGCGATGACCGTCATCAGATAGCGGTCCTCGGCGGGCGACACCTGCTGGTGGCTCTTCTGCCACGGCTGCCCCGTGGGCACGAAGACCACCTCGTCGAGGTGGAAACGAGTCGCCACCTCGCTGGCGGCGACGAGGTGCCCGTGGTGGATCGGGTCGAACGTCCCGCCCATCACTCCCAGCCGCCGCTTGCCGGTGCCGGGCACTATGTCCTCTCCCATGCGAGCCGACCTTATCCCCTCGGACCCCGCTCCGCTGCTCCGCCTGTACGACGGGGAGGACACGGAGGGCGAGCCGGAGGAGTACGCGAGGGGCGGCGGCGCGGCCCCGGACAAGGCGGGCACGGGGCACGTGCGGCGCCGGGGGCGTGCGCTGAGCCCGTAGCGTGCGCGGACCGGCGGGCGCTCGCCCGGCGAGCACCGAGGTCGGCGGAGGCCGAGGTCAGCGGTCCCGGTTGAAGCGGGTGGTGATCCACAGCAGCAGAAGCAGGGCCAGCAGGGCACCGCCGCCGGTGAAGTACGGCAGCAACGGGTCGTGCTCGCCCGCGTGCTCACCGCCCTCGGAGGCCAGGGCGGCGAAGGCGTGGTGTGCGGCGCTGGGAAGCATCATCGTCGGCAGGACCTATCCACGTGTGGGCCGGACAGTACGTTGTGTGCTGCACATCGTAAGCGGGGCCGCCGCGCGTGCTGACGCCACCTCTCGCTTACCGCCGCTCACTCCGGCACCGCTTCTCGAATTCGCCGCGCCGTTCCCGCCGTTCCTCTCGTCTCCCGCCACTCCGGTCCCTTCGGTTCTCCTCCGGCACGCAACCCTGCGGGGCCTCTACGACGTCTCCTCCCCACGTCCGGGTCCGTACCGGACGCGTTCGCCCCGGGCTTCCGGTTCCGAGCGCCTAGGCTGACCTCAACCCACCGTGAACGGTGATGAAAGCGACAGGGGGAACGCGATGAGCGACAACGCAGGCACCGAGCGGCTGCCCGGCCGCAACCGGCGCCGCTTCCCCGGGATCTCCTCCCGGGCTTACGAACATCCCTCGGACCGCTCGGCGCTCGTCGCGCTGCGAAAACTCAGCGGTTTCGACTCGGTCTTCAAGGCACTGAGCGGCCTGGTGACCGAACGCAGCCTCCGGCTGCTCTTCCTCGCCAACTCGGTGCGCGTCAACGACGAGCAGTTCGCGCACCTCAACTCGATGCTGCGGGACGCCTGTTACATACTGGACCTGGAGAAGGTCCCGCCGATGTACGTCAGTCAGGACCCGAAGCCGAACGCGATGTGCATCGGCCTCGACGCCCCCGTCATCGTCGTCACCACCGGCCTCGTGGAGCTGCTCGACGAGGAGGAGATGCGGGCGGTCATCGGCCACGAGGTGGGCCACGCCCTGTCGGGCCACGCCGTCTACCGCACGATCTTGCTGTTCCTCACCAACCTCGCCCTCAAGGTCGCCTGGATTCCCCTCGGCAACATGGCGATCATGGCGATAGTGACGGCGCTCCGCGAGTGGTTCCGTAAGTCGGAACTGTCCGCGGACCGTGCGGGGTTGCTCGTCGGCCAGGACCTCCAGGCGTCGATGCGCGGCCTGATGAAACTCGCCGGCGGCAACCACCTGCACGAGATGAACGTCGACTCCTTCCTCGCGCAGGCCGAGGAGTACGAGTCGGGCGGCGACATCCGCGACTCGGTACTGAAGATCATGAACGTGCTGCCGCGCAGCCACCCCTTCACGGCGGTGCGTGCCGCGGAGTTGAAGAAGTGGGCCGAGAGCCGCGACTACCAGCGCATCATGGACGGCCACTACGACCGGCGTGAGGACGACAAGCAGACCTCGGTCTCGGAGTCGTTCAAGCAGTCGGCGGGCCACTACACCGAGACGTTCAAGAACAGCAAGGACCCGCTGATGGGCCTCGTACGGGACATCGCCGGAGGGGCGGGCGACCTGGGCGGGAAGCTCCGCGACACCTTCACCGGACGGAACAGCGGCGGAGGCGGCGGTGGCGGCGGAAACGCCAACGGCGGCAGCGGCAACAGCGGCAGCGGCGACGGCGGTTCCGGAGGCGGCGGTACCGCCTGAGCGCGGCGGCGTCCCCGCGTACACGCGGCTGGGGACGCAGCCCGGCGCGCTCCACCACTCGGCAACACGGCCCGGCACACCACCCGGGTCGTAGAACTGCACAACTCGGGCCCGGCACGCGGAAGTCCGCACCGGCCGATCCGGAACTCACCGGCGGCTAGTCGTCCTTCGCGGCCGGGCTCGGCTGTGAACTGGTCGAGAGCACACCGCACAGCGAGGCCGAGGACCGTCCTCGTGCATAGGGGTCGGTGCCGGCCGCACCGTCGTCCTTGGCCTTCTCACCCGCGAGCAGCGGAGCCAGCGCGTCAGACATGTCGGCGGAGCAGGGCAGCGGCCCGGCACGCATCGACACCTGCTGCACGCTGAGCTGCTGACGCCGCAGATCCTCACGGTCGACCTGGAAGCGCACCTCGCGACGCACCGTGAAGAGGGACGACTTCTCCTTCGCCTTCTCGCCGTCGCCGTCCTCGGTGGCGCGCACGGCGTAGACGAAGACGTGGTCCGCTACGACCTCCAGCGCGTCGGCTCCCGATTCCTGCACGGTCATCGTGCCGTTGACGCGGATACGGGGGTCGGCGAGCGTCGTCTTCGACGGGTCGAAGCGGACCATCCAGCCCGTCGCGGAGTGCCGCCCGTCGTTGCGCGGATGGTCCATGCTCTGGTCGAACTGCTCGTGCTGCGCCGGGTCGAGCATGATCCGCACATCGCGTACGGCGTTGCCGCTGAGGACCGACGGGTCGAGCGAACTGGCGACGATGTACTCCTTGGCGGCCGTCAGCGACGACAGCACCTGGCTCTCGGAGAAGTGCCGTGTGCGCCGGGCCGGAGGCAGCGTCACACCGTCGGCGCCCGCGCGGAACTGGGCCGCCGGGCTGTGCTTGAAGAGGTCGGCCGGGGTGGCGCCCGGCACCTCGTCGCGGGGAGCGAGCGGCAGCAGGGCGTTGCGCATCGGCTCGGCGGGCGGATCGGCCGGTGCCTGGTACGGATTGCGGATGCCCATGTAGATCGCCGTGCCGAAGGCGAGGACGATCAGCAGCACCAGGACGATGCCCTGCCGTGAAGCGGTGATGGAGTCACGGCCGTAGTGGACGTGCGGCTCCGAGTCGGCCGATTCGCCCGCGAGCGGATAGGCGCGGTTGCGTACGGCGGCGTGGCCCTCGTCCTCCATGCGTTCCCGCGCGGAGTACTCCTGGAGCCGGGCAGCCTTGATGAAGGACTCGTCGAAGACGACGGATCGGTAGTCGTCGCGATATTCCTCGTCGCCCCCGGAGGCGTCGTCGGGTGTTCCCTCTGGGGGATTGCCTCGCCCGGCCATACCAACAGAGTAGGTCCGCCCGGCGTTCCGTAAACGCTTCGGTACTCCGGTAAACGTGCTGATTCGCGTGTTCGTGAACACCTCGTCGCCGTGGCGTGACGAGCCGGTGACCGTACGGGCCTTGCGGGCGCGGCTGCCGGAGCCGGGGGCGGGGCGGCCTGAGAGCGGGGGTCGCGGGCGCGCGGGTCGCTTTGGTACGCGGGTGGCGTGGCGCGCGGCGGGTCGGTCGTAGCCCGGAAGCGGCTCAGCCGGGGCCGGGCCGCACGGGGACGCCCAGCATGTGCTGCGCTCCGTCGTACCCCTTGGCGGGGTCACCGGAATCGCCGTAGCGGCCGGTGCCGGTGGAGCCGGGCTTGCCGGAAGTGCCCGACGTGCCCGAGGAGTCGATGCCTGTCGTCGCGGGCGGAGGCGTGGGGTCCTGGCGCTGCTGCGAGGTGCCGCGGTACACGGCGCCGAGGGCGAGAGCGACCATTCCTATGCCCATCATCAGCGCGAGCAGCCAGGCCACCGGCCGCTGCCAGCGTGCGTGGCCGCGGTAGGGGCGGCGACGCGAGGAGGCACTGTGCCGCGCGTGCGCGGGGCGTGGCCGCCGGTAGTCCGAGCCGTGTTCCTCGCCCAGGTCGAAGCGCGGGTCGTAGCGGCGGTTGATGCCGAAGCGGATGTACTGCCCGTACTGGTCGTACTGGTCGTAGGCGGCGAAACGGCCGTACTGGTACGGGGTGTGGCGGCCCGGGTCGCCGAAGGAGTCGTATCCGTACGGGCTGTACGGGCCGTAGGGCTCGCCCGGACCGAATGCCTCGTAGTGGTCGTACTCCTCGCCGTCGGCGGGCTCCAGATATTCGGTGTAGTCGGAGCGGTCGAAACGGCCCTCGTCGTCCTCGTCGGCGTCCTGGTCCTCGGGACCTGCCAGGCCGTCCGGGCCCAGAGCGCCGTCGGTGCCGTCGGGATCGTCGTCGAGGCCGAACTCGCCGTCCCTGCCCGGCCCGTAGCCGTAGCCGTCCTCGAAGCCGCGGACCGGCTCGGTCTCCGCGTGCGACTGGGCCGCCGCCAATATGCGTTCCACGGCGGTGGGTTCATGGATGGTGGCGGACCTTACGAAGTCCTCGTCGAGCACCAGGGCGGCGAACTCCTCGTCCGCGGCCCCGTGGTGGTACTCGGGCTCGTCGCCGTCCGGGAACGGCTGGCCCCCCAGGTCGTCCGGCACGCGTTCAGCGTAGACCTTTGCGGTCAATAAGGGCAGGGAGAAGCCGGATTCCATCACAAGAGGCATAACCGCAGGCCGTGCGCCCCCACTTGGGCACCGCTTGCGCCCGTGCCGCGTGACCTCGGCGTGCGCCGAGACCTCGCCGTGCGCCGTGCCCGACCGGACCCGGGGGGCCGGGCCGGTGGGCCGGACCTCAGCCGCGTGTGTGGCCGTCCCCGGTCACCACGTACTTCGTCGACGTCAGCTCCGGCAGGCCCATCGGCCCCCGGGCGTGCAGCTTCTGCGTGGAGATGCCGATCTCGGCGCCGAAACCGAACTGGCCGCCGTCTGTGAAGCGCGTCGAGGCGTTGACCATCACCGCCGTCGAGTCCACGAGCGCGGTGAAGCGGCGAGCGGCCGCGGTGTCGCGGGTGACGATCGCCTCAGTGTGGCCCGAGGTCCACTCGCGGATGTGCCGTACGGCGGCGTCCAGCGACGGCACCACCGCCGCCGCGATGTCGTAGGAGAGGTACTCGGTGCCCCAGTCCTCCTCGGTCGCCGGGACCACGTCCGGGCTCGCCTTCTGCCACGCCTCGTCGCCGTGCACCGTCACCCCGGCACCGGCGAGGGCCTCCACGGCACGCGGCAGGAACTCCTCCGCCACTCCTTCGTGTACGAGAACCGTCTCGGCGGCGTTGCAGACGCTGGGGCGCTGCGCCTTGGAGTCGACGAGGACGCCGAGGGCTGTGTCGATGTCGGCGGCCTCGTCCACGTACACATGGCAGTTGCCCACCCCGGTCTCGATGACCGGCACGGTGGACTCCTCGACCACGGAGCGAATGAGCGAGGCGCCGCCGCGCGGAATCAGCACGTCCACCAGGCCGCGGGCGCGCATGAGTTCACGCACGCTCTCCCGGGTCTCGCCCGGCACGAGCTGCACGGCGTCGGCGGGCACCCCGGCACCGGCGACGGCGTCGCGCAGCACCTCGACGAGGGCGCCGTTGGAGGCGTACGCGGACGAAGAGCCGCGCAGCAGCACGGCGTTGCCCGACTTCAGGCACAGCGCGGCGGCGTCGACCGTGACGTTGGGGCGGGCCTCGTAGACGATGCCGACGACGCCGAGGGGGACGCGGACCTGGCGCAGTTCGAGCCCGTTGGGCAGCGTCGAACCGCGCACGACCTCGCCGACGGGGTCGGGGAGGGCTACGACGTCACGCACGTCGGAGGCGATGGCCGCGATGCGCTCCGGCGTGAGCGTCAGCCGGTCGACGATGGCGTCCGGGGTGCCGGAGGCGCGGGCCTTGTCCACGTCGGCGGCGTTGGCTGCGACGATCTCGTCCGTGCGGGAGATGAGCGCGTCGGCGACGGCGAGCAGCGCGGCGTCCCGGATCGTACGCGGCAGCGGGGCCAGCTCGGCTGCGGCCTCCTTGGCACGGCGGGCGGTCTCGACGACGGGCGAATTCTGCGGTGCGCTCATGGCCCCGAGCTTAGGCGACGTGTGTGACACGGCATGCGGCCGTCCAGCGTGCGGGACGGTACCGGGAACGGCGGTGCGCACGGCGGAGGAACGGCATGGAGACGGCGGTGAGACGGCGGCAGGGATGTGTCCGGCCGTCTGGAAGACGCGCGGGGAAGACGGCGCCTGGAAGGGGCGGTCTAGAAGGGGTGGACGCCCATCGAGGCCGCGGGCGGCGGGCCGTACCCCTCGGCCACCCGCTGCTGGTACGTCTCGCGGCCGATGACCTCCAGGCCGACGATCTCCCACGGCGGCAGCTTCGCCGAGGTGCGGTGCTCGCCCCACAGCCGGAGCGCGACGGCGGCGGCGTCGTGCAGGTCGCGGGCCTCTTCCCAGTAGCGGATCTCGGCGTGATCGTTCGCGTACCGGCTGTTCAGCAGAAAGGGATGGTCGTAGGCGAGCTGTTCCAGAGCCCGCCGTACCTCCTTCAGGGGTGCTTCCTCACCGGCGACGCTCAGCGTGATGTGCCACAGACGGGCATGTTCACGCCTTTCGGCATCCGCGCCTCCCGTACGTGATTCGGCCCGCTGCTCGGTGTCAACGCTGACCAGCCGTCTCACGGTTGGCCTCCTCGTCCGGTGGGCTGCTCTGAATCCGGGCGTCGTCGGCCTGCCGCACGACCCCCTGTACAAAGTTGACCAGCCCGGGACCGGCCGCGTGGCCGTTTTCCGCAAGGTCCCCGTGGAAAGGCTTGACTTTTCCGCGAGCCGATGACGGTTCGGACACCACTCCCCCGCCCTCTGCACGAACCGTTCACGCCAGGGCGCCGACCGAGGGGCCGAGCGGGCCGCCGAGCGGGGGCGCCTCTCGACCCGCGGCTCAGTCGCAGCTCAGCCCCGCGCCCCAGGACTCGGCAGTCGCGCGCCTCAGGAGTCGAGCAGCACCAGATCGTCCCGGTGCACGATCTCCCGCTCGTACGCGGGACCCAGCTCGCGCGCCAGCTCCGGCGTCGAGCGGCCCAGCAACTGCGGAATCTCCTTGGCGTCGAAGTTGACCAGGCCCCGTGCCACCGCCGTACCCCGCGCGTCCCGCAGCTCGACCGGGTCGCCGGCGGCGAAATCGCCCTCGACACCCGCGATTCCCGCGGCCAGCAGCGACATGCGCCGCTGCACCACGGCCCGTACGGCGCCGTCGTCCAGCGTCAGCGCACCCCTCGGAGTCGACGCGTGCGCCAGCCACAGCAGCCGCCCCGCGGCGCGGCGCCCTGTCCGGTGGAAGTACGTGCCGGTGCGGCGGCCCGCCAGCGCGTCCGCCGCGTGCGTGGCCGACGCCAGCACCACCGGCACTCCGGCCGCCGCCGCGATACGAGCCGCCTCCACCTTGGTCACCATGCCGCCGCTGCCGACGCCCGCGCTGCCCGCGCTGCCGATCTCGACGCCCTCCAGATCGCTGGGGCCGGTGACCTCCGTGATGCGGGAGGTGCCGGGCGAGGCCGGGTCGCCGTCGTAGAGGCCGTCGACATCGGAGAGGAGGACCAGCAGGTCCGCCCTTACGAGATGGGCTACGAGCGCGGCGAGACGGTCGTTGTCGCCGAAGCGGATCTCCTCCGTGGCGACCGTGTCGTTCTCGTTGACGACGGGCACCGCCCCCATCGCCAGAAGCTGCTCCAGCGTCCGGTAGGCGTTGCGGTAGTGAGCGCGGCGGCTGGTGTCGTCGGAGGTGAGCAGCACCTGGCCGACGCGGCGGCCGTAGCGCGCGAACGAAGCGGTGTAGCGGGCGACCAGCAGTCCCTGCCCGACGCTGGCCGCCGCCTGCTGCCGCGCCAGATCGCGGGGACGCTTCGGCAGGCCCAGCGGTGCGAGCCCGGCGGCGATGGCTCCGGAGGAGACGAGCACGATCTCCCGCTGCGGTGCGCCCGCAGCCCCGTTCGCGGAACCGTTCGCGGGACCGTTCGCATCGGGCCCTCCGCCGGCCGCGCCCGCGCGGGCGCCCTCCGGTGCGGGTGCGGCGTGCTTGGCGAGTACGTCTACGAGGGCGTCGACACGGTCCGCGTCGAGCCCGCCCGCTGCGGTGGTGAGCGAGGAGGAGCCGACCTTGACGACGACGCGCCGCGCGCCCGCCACCTCGGCCCGCACGTCCGGGACGTCCCGTACGTGCGCCGGGCGCTCCGCGTGCCCGCCGCGTCGCGACCCCGCGCCCGCTGCCGTACCGCCGCCGTCCACGTCCCGCTGCCCGCCTGTTCCCTCTGTCACGCCTGTGCGCTTCCGTTCACGTTCGTCTCCATAGGCCTGCGACGCGCCACGACGCGGAGAACGTCCCGTGCATTTCCAGCCGTCCACGCCGCCCCGCTGGCCCCGCCCGGCGCCTGAGCCGCACCCGCCGCGCCACCCCGGTCTCGCAATCTACGGGAGTGCCGCACGGCGGCGCTCGTCCGTTCCGACCAGTGGACGGGTGGGGATAATGACCTTTGTCCGCGTATCGACTCAGTACACACCGACGCAGATTGTCACCGGCCCCGTGCCCGGCATACGGTCAGTGGTCGACCACGGCCGCCACCCCCACCGGCCGGTTTCCAGCCCGACCCTCGACCTCCTGCCAGGAGTCCAGTCCCGTGCCCTCTGCCGGTCTCTCCACCCGACGCGCCGTCCAGTTGACGGCGCTGCTCGCACTGACGGTCTTCTACGCCGCTCAGCTCGCGGGCGCGCTGCTGCCGAACGTGCCGGTCTTCATCGTCGCCTCCGTGGCGGGGATCTCGCTCGACATCTACCTCACGCACAAGCAGCCCGGCCTGCTCGCCCTGCTCGGCAAGGTCCGCTTCGACGTGACCACACGCCAGTTGCTGCGCGACATGCTCATCGTCATCGGCCTGGTCCGCATCCCCGACGTCCCCCCGGACATCGAGCGTCCCCTCACGCTTCTGCTGCTCGTCGCGTACGCCGCGCACTTCCTCTGCCAGGGCGTAGCCCAGTTCGTGCGCCGCAGCCGCACACTGCCGATCCTCACCCGCAACATCGACGCCTCCGACCTGCGGCTGACGATCGCGCCGCCGCGTCTGCTGGCACGCCAGCCCAGCCGCCGTCTGCTGCGCTTCTCGATCCCCTCCACGGTCGGCCTGATGCTGAGCGCGGGCCTCGCGGACGAGATCTGGGGCATCGTCGGCCTCGGGCTGAGCGTCGCGCTGTCGCTGGGCGGCGCCCTCTACCTGGGCACCTGGATGCTCCCGAAGAAGCGCCACGCGAACGAGCAGCAGGCGCTGGAGTGGCTGGACCGCTGGCTGGCGAAGTACAAGCCGACGGTCGGCATGTACTTCTCCGGCGGCACGACCTCCGCCTACCAGGCGAACATGTGGCTCTCCACGCTCGCCGAACTCGACGGCAACCCCGTCATCGTGCTCCGCGAGCGCTTCATGGTGCAGAAGATCGACGCGACGGACGTCCCGATCATCTGCATCCCGAAGGTCGCGCACCTGATGCACCTTGAGCACTCGACGCTGAAGGTGATGCTGCACCCCGCGAACTCCGGCAAGACCTCGCAGGTGCTGCGCATCCCCACCATCAAGCACGCCTTCATCAACCACGGCGAGAGCGACAAGCTCTCCTCCTGCAACCCCTATGCCAAGGCATACGACGAGGTCTGGGTCGCAGGGCCCGCCGCCCGCGAGCGCTACCAGCTCGCCGACATCGGCGTTGACGACCGCGACGTGGTCGAGGTCGGCCGCCCGCAGCTCTCCCCGATCGAGCCCTACGCGGGCCCCCCGAAGGGCACGTACACCACCGTTCTCTACGCCCCCACCTGGGAGGGCTGGACGAACGACCCGGGCAACACCTCGATCATCCTCGCCGGCGAGAACATCGTCCGCGCCCTGCTGGAGGACCCGGGCGTGCGGCTGCTGTACAAGCCGCACCCCATGACGGGCTCCGTCGACCCGCGTGCGGGCGCCGCCAACGCCCGCATCCAGGAGATGATCACCGAGGCCAACGCCAGGCGCTCCGGCGAGCGTCCGGGACCCGAGGCCGCGGCCGAACTCGAGCGCTGCACGAGGAAACTGGACGAGCTGACCACCACCGCCTTCCGCCGTGGAGCGGACGAGGTGGAGAAGATGATGCTCCAGTCCACCCCGGAGGCGGACCGCGCGGAGCGCGTCGCGGCGGCGACTGCCGAGTGGGAGGCCGCCAACTGGGCCTCGTTCCCGGAGTGGGAGCACCAGATCATCACCGGCCCGCGCCCGGCGATCTACACCTGCTTCAACCAGTCCGACCTGCTGATCTCCGATGTGTCGTCCGTCGTCTCGGACTATCTGACGAGCGAGAAGCCCTACGCGGTCGCCAACACCAGCGGGCTGAGCGAGGACGAGTTCCGTGCGGGCTTCCCCACCGTACGCGCGGCGGCGATCCTCTCCCCCGAGGCGAAGGAGATCCCGGCGCTGCTGGAGTCCGTACGCGACCCGGCCAAGGACACCCTCGCCAAGGCGCGTGCGGAGCTGAAGGTCCACCTCCTCGGCCCGGCGGAGCCGCCGTCGATGAAGCGCTTCAACCAGGCTGCGATCGCGCTGTGCGAGGCCACGGTCGCCCGTAACGAGCGGGTCGCCCGCCGTACGAACGACATCCCCGGCCAGCGCGAGACCGAGGCCCAGGAGGCCGCGGAGGAAGCCGAGTTGGAGGCACCCGTCAACGGCGGCGCGTCGGCCGACCCGGAGGACGCCGACCAGGTCACGGCCTGAGGCCGTCGAGATCACGGCCTGAGGCCCGCGTTCGTTCTGCGTCAGAAGGTCCCGGGAGGCTCGATGCCTCCCGGGACCTTCGTCGTACGGGGTCGTAGGGGTCGTAGGGGCTTTGCCGCGCCGGGCGGGCGTGTCCAGGGCTAGAGCAGCTCCCACTCGCGGGCGCGCTCGGTGAGATGGCGGTGGACAACGGCTGCGGCGGGGTTGGCGGGGGCGCCGCCGCGGCTCGCCAGATAGAGGGTGTTGAGCGGGCGCACCCGGGGCTGGTGCAGCGCCTCCACCGAGCCTGTGGCGAGCGCCGGTTCGGCGAGATAGCGGGGCAGTACGGACACCCCGGCGCCCGCGACCACGGCGGCCAGTACGCCACGTAGATCGGGCATCGTCACGGCCACGGGGTTCGGCGGGCGGCGGCCGAACTCGCTGCGCCAGTAACGGCGGACGATGGGCAGCTCCTCCCCGTAGGCCACGAGCGGCAGATGGGCCAGCGCGCGGACGGGTTCGGCGGCGAGACGGGCCTGGTCGACGGTACGGGCCAGGGAGGGCGGGCCCACCAGCACGAACTCCTCGTCGGCGAAAGGCGTCGCGGAGATGTTCTCCAGCCGGGGCCGCACGGAGGAGACCACCAGATCGACGCGGGCGGCGGCGAGCGCCGCCAGCAGTTCCTCCGCGAGGCCGAGCGTGATCCGCAGCCGTAGGCCACGGGCGGTGAGCGGGGCGAGAGCCGGGACCACACGGAGGGCCATCAGATCGGAGGGGCCCGCAAGATGGACCGTGCCGCGGTGGCCGAGCCCGTCGGCGTCGCCGGAGTCGAGGGCGCCGTTGAGTTCGTCGAGATGGGTGCCGATCCGCCTGGCCAGTTCGTAGGCGCGCTCGGTGGGGATGGCGCCACGGCGAGAGCGTACGAAGAGAGGCTCGCCGATCTGCTCCTCCAGGCGGGCCAGCCGTCCGCTGACGGCAGGCTGGCTCACCCCGCGCCGGGCCGCGGCGGCGGTGATCGAACCGCCCCTGTAGATCTCCAGGAAGGTGGAGAGCAGATCGAGGTCGGGCACGTGCGCTCCTCGGCGGGTCGGTCGTCAACTGACGATCGGCGGCTGGCAGATGGTGACTGACGGGTGACGGGTGACCAATGACAGATGACGGGTGACCGATGACAGATCAGCGATGGCAGATGACAGATAGCGGCTGACGACTGACAGGTGACGGATAACGGCGGACGACGACTGTCAGATGACAGATGGCAGACGTCGGATGACGGATGACAGATAACGGCTGACGGCTGTCAGATGACGACTGACAGATGACAGATGCCCGCATCTGTCATCCATAAGAAAAGTGATGACAGCGCCGAGGTTAGCGGAGGAATTCCTAGGTCTGCGAGTGTTGAAGTGGAGGACGGACGGACACCGGCACAGCACCGGTGCCAAAGCGAGAGAAGGAAGATCCGCCATGGCGAAGATCCTTATGGTCGTCTCTGCGGCCGACCGCCTCACACTGGCCGACGGCACGGCCCACCCCACCGGATTCTGGGCCGAGGAGGTCGCCGTCTCGCACCGTGTGCTGCGCGACGCGGGCCTCGATGTCGACATCGCCTCCCCGGGCGGTGCACGGCCCACTGTCGACCCGATCAGCCTCGACGAACGCGGCGGCGTGGACGAGGGAGCAGCCGCCGAGTTCCGCTCGTATCTCGACTCCATCACCGATGAGTTGGCGAAGCCGCTGGCTCTCGCCGATGTGAAGGAGGCCGACTACGACGGCGTGTACATACCCGGTGGTCACGGGCCGATGGAGGATCTGGCCCACGACGCCGACCTCGGCCGTCTGCTGACCGCCTCCGACCGGAACGGCAAGATCGTCGCGGCGCTGTGCCACGGTCCCGCGGGTCTGCTCAGCGCGAGCGGTGCGAGCGGCGAGAGCCGCGACACCGGCGCCGGTTTCGCCTTCGCCGGGCGCAGGCTGACCGTCTTCTCCGACGAGGAGGAGCGGCAGGGCCTGGGGAACTCGGTGCCGTACTTCGTGGAGAGCAGGCTGCGCGATCTCGGCGCGATCGTCGAGACCGGCCCGGCGTGGGCGAGCAAGGTCGTGACCGACGGCAATCTGATCACCGGCCAGAACCCGCAGTCCAGTGCCGAGACCGCCCGCCAGGTGATCACCGCGCTCAAGGAGCACGCCGTCGCCTGAGTGAGCCGACGGGCCTCGCCGCCGCCTGACGGCGGCCGACGCCCAGGTCGTTCATGCGGGCGGGCAAGGCGCGTGCGTGACGCCCGCCCGTCGTGTGCGGGCGGGCTCTGCACTGGCCGCCCGGGGGCTTCCCCCACCCCCGGGCGGCCGGACTGCCGGATGTCGTCGCCCCCGCTCCCAGGTCGAGCATGTCCGTACGGACTCAGCAGGCTCATCGACCGACGGGGGATAACGACCATGTGGTTCAGGGGAATTGAGGGCGACGGGGAGGGCGACGGGGGTGCTTACGACGGTGTCCGCGGCGCCGAATGCGGCCGTCGGACCGACGCCGCCGGAAGGACTCGGGTTCGGGCTCGGGTGACCACGGCCGTCGCCGCGTTGCTCGCCGTGACCGCCGGGGTGGTGCTTCCCGCCGCACAGGCCGCTCAGCCTTCACGGGACGGTGCGGACACCGCCCGTGCGGCGACCCCGGTGGGCGTGTGGCGCATGGACGGCTACGGCACCGTGCTGTCCGTAGGCCGGGACCGTGTCCGCGAGTACCAGACCTCCAACGCGGGCTGTCTGAAGGGGAGTTCGGCGAAGCGCGTACGCGTGCGCAACGGGACGGCGGCGCACTACGAGCAGCGGGACGGGACGAGCTTCACGCTGCGGTACGACCGGGGCAGCCGTAGCCGGGCGTCGATGCACGTCGACGGCTCTCCCGGCGACCGCGTGCTGCGGCGCGTCAAGGCGCTGCCCGCCGCCTGCGCCCGCGAGATGCCCGGCGATCCCGTGCACGCCTTCGACGTCTTCTGGCAGACGTTCGAGGAGAACTACCCGTTCTTCGAGGCCAAGGGCGTCGACTGGCACGCCGTGCGCGACCGCTACCGCCCGCGCGTCCACTCCGGCACTACTCCGGACCGGCTCTTCGCCACGTTCCGGGAGATGGTGGCACCGCTTCACGACGCACATGTGGCCGTGCTCGCCGGGGACACCGGGACCTTCTCCCGCGTACGTCCCGGGACCCGGATGCCGACGCCCGAACTCGACGCCGAAGTACGGAAGTTCATCGAGAAGCGTGATCTCGGGGGGCGCGGGCTGCGGCAGTTCGCGGGCGGTCGCATCGGTTACGCCGATCTGCCCGGCGGTCAGGGCTACCTCCGTGTCTCCGGTTTCACCGGCTATACCGAGGACGGCAGTTACGCGGCCGACCGTGCCGAGCTGCGCCGCTCCCTGGACGCCGTACTGACGTCGGAGCGCATCGCGCGCCTCAAGGGCCTGATCGTCGATCTGCGCATCAACGGCGGTGGATCGGACAGCCTGGGCCTGGAGTTGGCCGCCCGGCTGACCGGCCGCCCCCACTTCGCCTACGCCAAGGCCGCACGCAACGACCCGTACGACCCGGGACGCTTCACCCGCCCCCAGCCCGCGTATGTGCGGCCCGCGCCGGGACGGCCCCGCTACACCGGGCCCGTCGCGGTGCTCACGGGCGGTTCCACGCTCAGCGCGGGCGAGACGTTCACACAGGCGCTTCTCGAACGGTCCGGCCGTACGGTGCGGATCGGGCAGCGCACGCAGGGCGTCTTCTCCGACACCCTGGAACGCCGGCTGCCCAACGGCTGGAGCTTCCTGCTGCCCAACGAGGAGTTCCGAACCCGCGAGGGCCGTACCTTCGACGGCACGGGCATACCGCCGCACATCGCCGAACCCGTCTTCACGGACGAGGAGTTCGAGCACGACCGCGATTCGGCCTTCGACCGTGCGGTCGGAGAGCTGCGCAAGGGTGACTGAGCTCACCCGGGTGGGCCGGGCCCGGACGCTGCCCGGCGGCACCGGTACGTAGGGTGTCGGCGGGCCGCAGGGCGGCGGACATACACGGGTCGTCGACGGTCCTGAACCGTCGACGGGAGAGGGCCCCCGTCGACGGGAGAGGGCCCTTCACGGCGAGACCGGTTGCCCCACGCCGACCCGTGGCAGCAGGCTCCGGTCGTGATCGAGCTTCGAGTACTGACACCGGACGACTGGCGGAGCTGGCGCTCCCTGCGCCTCGCGGCGCTCGCCGACGCACCGTACGCGTTCACGGCCCGCCTCGCCGACTGGCAGGGCGACGGGGACCGCGAGGAGCGCTGGCGGGACCGGCTGAGCATTCCCGGCTCGTACGACCTGCTCGCCCTCCTCGACGGAGAGCCCGTCGGCATGGCGGGCGGCACACCGGGCGAAGCCGAGGGTGAGGCCCGCCTGCGCTCCTTGTGGGTCGGCGCCAGGGGCCGGGGCCGCGGCGTGGCCGACCGGCTGATGCGGGCCGTCGAGGAGTGGGCGATCGCTTCGGGCGCGGGGACTCTGCGGCTGGCCGTACTGCCCGGCAACGCCCGCGCGATCGCCCTCTACCGCCGCCACGGCTTCGAGGAGACGGGGGAGACGGGCAGCCCGCTCCCCGGCGGTCAGCACGAGGTGATCATGGCCAAACGTCTCGACGGCGGTCGGCAACGGACCGGATGAGGTGCGCGAACGCGGCGGCGGGGAAGGTGAGTCGAGGTCCCTCGGGGTTCTTGGAGTCCCGTACGGCGACGGGGCCCCGCGAGGCGCGGTGAGTCGGGCGACCTCGACGCACTCGCCGCCGCTGTCTCCGCTGTCTCCGCTGTCTCCGCTGTCTCCGCTGTAACCGGACCTGATCCACCCCGTGTTGACCAGACCCGGACTGCTGATCGTGCGAGTCCTCCATGACGCGGGCCATCAGATGCGCCGAGCCGTCGAGGACGGCCCCAAGTCCCCCTCCTCCTACGCCCCGTTGCCGAATCTCGCCGCCACCGCCTGTTCCAGGGTGAGTCCGTCGGCGTCGTCGTCGCGTTCCAGGAAGGCGTGGATGACGGCGAGGGCGACGGTGCCCATGAGGGAGCGGCGTCTCTCGTCGTCGAGGACGCCCGCGCCCGGGTCCCCGATGGCGCGCAAGGTCATGCCGTCGGTGGCGGCGGACAGCGCGTTGGCGAGGTCGTCGAGGGTGAGGCCGGGGCGCAGGCGGAGGCCGCGTTCGCGCATGACGTCCGCGTAGAGCTTCTTCCAGGAGCCCAGATAGTCCTCGTACATGGCGGAGATGGCCTCACGTACCTCGGTGTCTCCCTCGGACGCGGTCATGAGGGCGAGGCCGAGACGGACGGAGGGCATCTCGACGCCTTCGGCGGTGTGCTGGTACGCGGTCTCGTGGACGGCTCGTACGAAGTCCGGCCCGTGGACGAGCCGTTCGGTGTTGACGTCGCGCTGTTCGCGGTAGCCGGGGCGGTAATTCTCCCGCCACACGGCGAAGTTGATGAGGTCGGCCACGAACTCGGACTGCGACTTCCAGCGGTCCCGCATCGCGGAGACGGTGCCCCGGCGGGCGAACGGGCGGGGATTGTTGGCGACTTCGGCCGTCACGGCCCGCTGCGAGAGGAAGCCGAGCAGCGGTCGCCGGCCGTCCGCGCCGGTGCCGCCGCCCGGGCCGAGGTGGCGGGCGAGCAGCCGCATCCCGGCCGCTAAGTAGGCAGCCGTGACGGGGTCGTTGGCGAGGCGTACCCGGAAGGGGCGGGTACGGCGGTTGAGGTTGCGCAGCACGGGTGACAGATCACGGTCGTAGGGGAAGGGCAGGTCGCGCTTCCTGCCTCTCGGGGCCCGCGGCTCGTCGGTGTTCGCCATGCCCGCAATACTTGCCGGGTCCGTGCCCGTAGGACAGGGGCGCAGTTGCGCGGAGGTTTGCGCTGTGTCCTTTGCGGGGCCCAGACGGCACATATACCGCGCGGCTGCGCTGCTGCGGGCGGTCCGGCGGCCGCGTTAGACAGGTCTTCGACCCGACCGTGAAGGTGTGATCGAAGATGCTCACTACGGAGACGGCCGCCTGGGTGATGCTGTCGATCGCCGCCAGCAGTGCGGCAGTTCGGCTGATCCTCGCGGTGCTGGCCGCGCATGCGGCCCGTAAGGCCCTGGGGACTTCGGCCGAGTCGAAGGCCGCGGAACGGCTGCGCGCCCACCGGCTCGCGGTGTTACGGGCGCTGCTCAACGGCCTTGGCGCGCGGAGACGTTGAGCGGATGCGGGCGGGGGCGGACGAGTGGGTTCACGGGTGTGCGCGACTGCGACGGGCCTGCGGCGGCGCCCGCACGCGAACAGGGAAAGGCCCCGCACGCGCGAGGCGTGCGGGGCCCTCGCCACCGGTCGTGCCGTGGCGGGACGGGACGCGACCGGGTCAGGCCGGGCGCGACTCCGCGCTGACTCCCCCGATGCCCGTGCTGTAGGGCGCGCAGCCCGCGACGGCCTGCGCCCCCGCGCCGGGCTCCAGACGCACCCACTCGCTGGAGACGTCGGGCGCGACGCCGCAGACCAGGTTCACGCGGAACTCGACCGGGCCTGCCGTGTTGTTGTCACAGTTGGCGTATCCCTCCAGATCGTCGCTCTCGCTGACACCGGTCGAGCAGTCCACGCCCGGCACCTTCAGCCCCTTCGCGTGGGCGGCGCCGTCCTGCGGGACGGCGGCCTGTGCGCCCGGCGCGGTGAGGCCGAGGGTCAGGGCGGCTCCCACGGTCGCGGTGATCAGAGCGAACCTCTTACGCATGGTGTAACTCCCCGTGTTCTTGCGTCGGTGCGTGTTCCCGCACCACTCGCTACACGGACCGGGGCAGCTCCCCGTATGACACACGAAAGTGTGACACCGGTCACCGGTCGAGGGCCGCCGATGCACCGACCGCGGAACACGGCGCCGAACTCCCCCCGCACCGCTCAGAAGTAGCCCTTCCTGCCGTCCAGAAGCTCCCGGAGGATGTCCGCGTGCCCGGCGTGACGGGCGGTCTCCTCGATCATGTGGAGCAGGATCCAGCGCAGCGAGGTCTGATCGGCCTTGTAGCCCGGGTGTCTGCCGATGTCCTCAAGGGCGTGCGCGGCGATGATCTCGTCGGACACGGCGCACTGCTTCTCGTACTCGTCGAGCAGCCTGGCCAGCGGCACACCCTCGACCATCATGTCCGCGTCCTCGGGCCCGTCGTCGAACTGCGGCCCCTCCGCGGGCCCTCCGAGCAGCAGCACCTCGAACCAGCAGTGCTCGACCCAGCGCATGTGGGAGACGAGACCGGCCATCGTCATATACGGGGACGCGGGGAGCACGGACCGGTGGGCGTCCTCCTCCGAGAGCCCTTCGCACTTCCAGTGGATGATCGCGCGCTGCATGCCGAGCCATCCGACGAGCTGGGTGCGTTCGTCGGCGTCGAACCGTGGGCGTACACGAGGCGGGAGCATGTCCGGACGCTAGCCCGGGGCCGGCTCGCACCGCACCGCGATTACGGGCCAAGACGCGACGCGGCGGGCCCCACAAGGCTCTGACCTGCACGAATTGAATATGCAGGCATTTACTTGCATGATGGTTTCGTGAGCGATGACGTGGACCTGGTCTTCAAGGCCCTGGCCGACCGGACCCGGCGGCACCTGCTGGACCGTCTGCACGAGAACAACGGGCAGACGCTCGGCGAGCTGTGCGACCGCCTCGACATGACCCGCCAGGCCGCGACGCAGCATCTGGGAATCCTGGAGACCGCGAACCTGGTCTCCACGGTGCGTCGCGGCAGGCGGAAGCTGCACTACCTCAACCCCGTGCCGCTGCACACGATTCAGGAGCGGTGGATCGACAAGTTCGAACGCCCGCGCCTGCGTTCACTCAGCGCACTGAAACAACGAGCGGAGAACGCCATGACCGTGAAACCGAGCTTCGTATACGTCGTCTACATCGAGAGCACCCCGGAGAAGGTGTGGCAGGCGCTGACCGACGCCGACATCTCCGGCGCGTACTGGGGACACCGCAACGTCTCCGACTGGCAGGCGGGTTCACCGTGGGAGCACCGGCGTACGGACGGCAGCGGCATCGCCGACGTGGTCGGGACGGTGGAGGTGAGCGAGCCGCCCCGCCGGCTGGTGACCACGTGGGCCGATCCCGACGCCGGTCCCGGCGCCGAACCGGGCGGCACCCGGGCGGAGTCCGGGTCCGGGTCCGGATCGGGGTCCGGGTCGGGTTCGGAGGCGGCGCGGGCGCAGGAACCCTCGCGGGTCACCTTCGACATCGAACCGTATGGCGAGATCGTCCGTTTGACCGTGACACACGAGGACCTCAAGGACGAGGCCGAGCGGAACGAGGCGGCGCGGGGCTGGGCCGCCGTGCTCTCCAACCTCAAGTCCCTCCTGGAGACGGGCAGTCCACTGCCGCGGGAGCCCTGGCTGGTGCCCTGACGGCCCTCGGGGTCTCTCAGGGCCGTCACAAACCCGAGGACCCCGAGGACCCCGAATATCCCGAGGACGAACGTCGGCCTTGCACAAGGCAGTTCGGCCCACCCTGGCCTTGCCCGGCAGGGCACGGCGCGTACCCGTAAAACCGCTTGCCTTGGAGAACACTCCAATCCGTAGCGTGCGCCGCGGACGACCGACTCGTATACGAGAGGCACTGGACGCACAGGACGCGGAGAGGGACGACGATGCGCTACACGCTGTTCGGCAGGACCGGTCTACGGGTGAGCGAACTGAGCCTCGGGGCAATGACGTTCGGAGACGCATCGGGCCGCGGCGCCGACAAGGACGCGTCCCGGGCGATGCTCGACGCCTACGCGGACCTCGGCGGGAACTTCATCGACACCGCGGTCAGCTACACCCGCGGCGGCTCCGAAACCGTCCTCGGTGAGCTGCTCGAAGGCCGCCGGGAGCAGTTCGTACTGGCGACCAAGTACACCTGCGCGCCCCGCCCCGGCGATGTGAACGCCACCGGCAACCACCGCAGGAATCTCGTCCAGTCGGTGGAGACGAGCCTGGCGCGGCTGCGCACCGACTTCATCGATGTGCTGTGGGTGCACGCGCGCGACCACTTCAGCCCGGTCGAGGAGGTCATGCGGGCCCTGGACGATCTCGTACGCAGCGGAAAGGTGCTCTACATCGGGGTGTCCGACTGGGCGGCCTGGGAGATCGCACAGGCCTGCACGCTCGCGGAGCTGAGGGGCTGGACGGCCTTCGCGGGCTCCCAGCTCCAGTACAACCTGCTGGAACGTACGCCGGAACGCGAACTGCTGCCGCAGGCCCGTGCGTTCGACCAGACGGTCCTGGCGTGGAGCCCCCTGGCGGGAGGCAGGCTCACCGGCAAGTACCTGCGGGGCGAGGGCAGTTCGGGCAGGCTGGCCGACAGCCCTCAGGACGCCGGCGCCGACCCGCGTGCGGACGCGATCGTCACCGCCGTAATGGAGGTCGCGGAACAGGGCGGCTGGAGCCCGGCGCGGGTCGCGCTGGCCTGGCTGCGGCAGCGGCCCGGGAACATCGTCCCTATCGTCGGCGCGACCAGGCAGGAACAGCTCGCGGACAACCTCGGCTGCCTGGACGTCACGCTGGACGCCGACGCCGTCGCACGTCTCGACGAGGTGAGTGCCGTACCGCTGGGCTTCCCGCACGACTTCCTCATGGAGGAAGGCGTGAAGGGGGTCGTCTACGGGCAGCACTGGCGCCAGATCGACGACCGGCGCTCGACATACCGCCGCACCACCGACGGCGTGCGCTGAGCGGCCTGGACAGCACACCGGGTCGGGCGAGACACCCGCGGGCCTCTCGCCCGACCCGGTGATGCGGTCGATTCAGAACCGGTGCGGATCAGTTCAGAAGGAGACCGTCAGGTCCCGCGTGACGGTGGGCACCGAGACGACAGCGTCGAACGCGGCCGTCAGGTCGGTGAGCATCACCCCCGACTGCGTGCGGATGCCGCCCAGCAGACTCTCGCCCCGAGCATCGCGCGGGGCCTGACGCAGGTCGGTGAGCGTCGCCTGTCCGGCAAGCCCGGTCTGCTCCAGCGCGTGCTCGATACTGCCCGGCACGGGCTCGGCCGCGGGGACCTCCTGCAATCGGAAACCCACGGGCATCGAGGGGTCCGGAATCATCTCGGGCACGGCCCGGGCCGTGTGGGTGACCGCCACCGAGACATAGTCGGTCCCGAGCAGGCCCGCCAGGTGCTGACCCATGGGGAGCGCGGTGATCTGCCCGTTGAAGACGTTGGCCGTCTTCTGGATGTGGTTGTTGTGCGCCGCGATCACGACCCTCGCCTCAGGGCCCGCCTCGCTCAGGTGCCAGGCCAGAGTCTCGGCCATGTAGCGGTCGCGCACCGACAGGTCCGCGGTCTTGCCCTTCGCGGAACCGAGGTCGTTGGCGGCCCCGAACATGTAGTCCGTGGCCCGTGCCCCCGCCAGCAGCCGTTCAGCACGGCGCACCAGTCCCGACGGCGCGCGGTCGGTCATCAACGGCTCTATCGCGCTCAGGCGCAGCTCCAGGCGCGCAAGAAGCGCGGTCAGCTCGTCCTGAGACGCGGTCGGCAGGCCCGCCCAGGCGGGTGCCGCCGCCGCGCCCGAACCGAGCCCGGACAGGAACTCGTCGCTGATCGTGACGGCCCTGCGCGCCAGGGCCTCCGACTCCGGGTCGGCCACGGCCAACAGGTCCGCCAACGGCTCCAGTACGGGCCGCAGCGCGCCGCCGGCCTCGGGCACGTCCACACCCGCGAACCGCAACGGAGCGGGGCCGGTGGTGTTGTGCTCGCGCAACCAGGCCATCAGGTCAGCCGCTCCCCACTCGGCCGCAGCCGGAGACACCTGCGCCAGAGGACGGTCGTCGCGGCCGTGCAGCCAGGCGTCCAGATCGTCTGCGGCGGCGAAGGAGTACTCGAAGGCGAAGACGGTGAATCCGCACCGTTCAGCCAGGAATCGCAGCACTCGCTGACGCACCTGGGAGAACTCCCGGACGAAGTGCGCGCCCTCGCCGATCGCCACGACGCGGGCGTCGCCCACGATCTTGCGCAGGGGTTCGAGTCCGTCCAGGCCGGCGTGGACGTCCAGGCCGGCCAGGGTGTGGGTGTGCTGACGGGTCCAGGCGGTCGGCACGACGGCAGGAGTGGTGTTCATGGCAGTTCTCTTCTCTGCGGGCTGGAATCGGATGCCGCTGCCCACGGGCAGCACAGAGAACGGGCCGGCTTCCAGCGACCTCAGAGGGCGCCGGGCGGCCCGTTCGAACCAGCCAGACTCAGAGCGAGAGGAACGCGGTGTACACGTCTCCACGTTACCGCTCGCGCGCCACGCCCTAGTCCTCGAACGGGTCGAACTCCTCGTACTCCCCGAGGAGTTCGTCACGCTCCGCCTCACGGTCACGGCGGCGCTGCGCGGCCGGGCGAGGCGCCTCCATGCGGTGGTCCTCGCCGCGGCGGCCGAGCATCTCCGCGCCCGCCATCATCGTCGGCTCCCAGTCGAAGACGACCGCGTCGTCCTCTCCCCCGATGGCGACGCCGTCGCCCTCCCGGGCGCCCGCCTTCATCAACTCCTCCTCCACACCGAGGCGGTTGAGACGGTCGGCGAGATAGCCCACCGCCTCGTCGTTGTTGAAGTCGGTCTGGTGGACCCAGCGTTCGGGCTTCTCGCCCCGTACGCGGAAGAAGCCGTCGCCCTCCTTGGTGACGGTGAAGCCCGCGTCGTCCACGGCCTTGGGACGGATGACCACTCGCGTCGTCTCCGCGGGCGGCTCGGCGGCACGCGCCTCGTCGACGACCTTGGCGAGCGCGAACGACAGCTCCTTCAGCCCCTTACGGGACACGGCGGAGACCTCGAAGACCTGATATCCGCGGGCGATCAGATCGGGGCGGATGATGTCTGCGAGATCCTGCCCGTCGGGGATGTCGACCTTGTTGAGCACGACGACCCGCGGCCGTCCCTCCAGGCCGCCGTACTGGGCGAGTTCGGCCTCGATGACGTCCAGGTCGCTCACCGGGTCGCGGTCCGATTCGAGGGTCGCGCAGTCCAGTACGTGCACGAGGACCGAGCAGCGCTCGACGTGGCGCAGGAAGTCCAGGCCCAGGCCCTTGCCCTCGCTCGCCCCCGGGATCAGCCCCGGCACGTCCGCGATCGTGAAGACCGTGGAACCGGCCGTCACCACACCGAGGTTGGGCACGAGCGTGGTGAAGGGATAGTCGGCGATCTTCGGCTTGGCGGCCGAAAGCACCGAGATGAGCGACGACTTGCCCGCCGAGGGATAGCCGACGAGCGCCACATCCGCGACGGTCTTCAGCTCCAGCACGATGTCGCGCGACTCACCCGGCTCGCCGAGCAGCGCGAAGCCGGGCGCCTTGCGGCGCGGTGAGGCCAGCGCCGCGTTGCCGAGGCCGCCGCGTCCGCCCTGCCCGGCCACGAACACCGTGCCCTTGCCGACCATGTCGGCAAGCACCTCGCCCTTGGCGTCGAGGACGACCGTGCCGTCCGGGACGGGCAGCACCAGGTCCTTGCCGTCGGCGCCGGAGCGGTGACCGCCCTCCCCCGGCCTGCCGTTGGTGGCCTTGCGGTGCGGGCTGTGGTGGTAGTCGAGCAGCGTCGTCACATCCGGATCGACGACGAGTACGACGTCGCCGCCGCGCCCGCCGTTGCCGCCGTCCGGGCCGCCGAGCGGCTTGAATTTCTCCCGGTGCACGGAGGCACAGCCATGGCCCCCGTTACCCGCGGCGACATGCAGCTCGACGCGGTCCACGAAGGTGGTCATGTGAGGTGCCTCCCGGCTGAGGATCGGTGCCGAACCGCGGGCGGAGCGTGCGCGGTTCGAGGTGCTTGCTCTGTGCGGTTCGCGTGTCTCGCAGACGTACGCAGGGGGCGGGGGCCGCGACCCCGGGGCCCGCGCCCCGAAACAGCGAGGGCGGACGCGCTTCCCGCAGGTACGAGCGATGCGTACTCACAGGAGCGGCCGTCCGCCCTCGATGGTGTGCGTAGCGACGCGGCGCGCGTCTGCGAGGCGCGCCGCCGACGCGGCTTGTTACTCGGCGACAGGAACGATGTTGACGACCCTGCGGCCACGACGGGTGCCGAACTGCACGGCACCCGCGTCCAGCGCGAACAGCGTGTCGTCGCCGCCGCGGCCGACGCCCGCGCCCGGGTGGAAGTGCGTACCGCGCTGGCGGACGAGGATCTCACCGGCGTTGACGACCTGACCGCCGAAGCGCTTCACACCCAGGTACTGAGGGTTGGAGTCGCGGCCGTTCCGGGTGGACGATGCGCCCTTCTTGTGTGCCATCTCTACTCAGTCCCTTACTTCTTCTTGGCCGGGGTGGGGATGTCGGTGATCTTCAGCGCGGTGTGCAGCTGGCGGTGACCGATCCGCTTCTTGTAACCGGTCTTGTTCTTGTACTTCTGGATGCGGATCTTGTCGCCCTTGTGGTGGTCGACCACCTCTGCCGAGACCTTCACGCCGTCCAGCACCCACGGGTCGCTGGTGACCGTGTCACCGTCCACGACGAGCAGGGTCGAGAGCTCGACGCGCTCTCCGGCCTTGCTCTCGGAAATACGGTCGACCTCGATGACGTCGCCGACAGACACCTTCTGCTGGCGGCCGCCGGTGCGCACGATTGCGTACACGCGGAACTCTCTCTCGCTCGTCACGGAGCCCCTGACGCCAGCCGCCCGGCGCGGAACCGGCGGACGATGAGAAGACACCGCCGCCCGGGACCACGATCTGATCCGAGTGGATTGAGCGGCCTCTCCCCGGCTGACGCCGCGGGAGGGAGTTGCTCAGGAGCGTGGCGCATCCTGGGTGACACGCCAACGGCCAAGGTTACGGGGCGCCGCACACGCTGGTCAAACCGGGTCAGCCCCGCCCCATGGGGCCCCGGCCGTGCCCGCCGAGGCGACCGGCCCGCCGCCGCTGCGGCACCTCCGGAGGGGCGAGCAGCCCCCAACTCCCTTACGTGGCAAGGCCCCCGGCTGGTACGCGGTCCGAAGTGTGCTTCCGGGGGGACGCGTTACCGGCCGGGGGCCTCAAACAGCGCGGGTCACTCCTCGTCGGGAGACGAGTCCGCGGGCGAATCGACCGACGGCTCGGCCGGAGGGTCGGCGGATGCCGACACCGAGGACGGAGCGTCCTGTTCGGCTGCGGCCGTCCTCCTTGTCGTGGTCCTCCTCGAAGCGGCTTCCGACGTCTTCTTCGCCGCCGGCCTCTTGGCCGCCGTGGTCCCCTCGGCGGAGACCTCCTCCGAGTCCGTCGCCGCCTGAGGCTCCTGTCCCGGCCGGGACTCCGTCGCCGCCTCAGGCCCCGGCTGCGAGCCGGCGTCGTCCGATGCCGGGGGCGGGCCCGCCGGAGCGGAGACGCTACGAGTGACGCGACGCCGCCGGGCCACCGGAGGAGCTGCCTCCGAGACGGGCTGTGCCTCCACCGGGGTCTCGTCGCTCACCGGCTGCGGCGCGGGCGAGTGCTCCGACGCGGGCAGCACGATCGCACCCGCCGCCTCGTCCGACGACTGCGGCGAACCTGCCGGTGCCGAGACGCTGCGGCTCGCACGGCGCCTCGGCCTGGCCGGAGGAGCCGCCTCCGGCGCGGGCTCCGCCACCGGGGCCGCAGCCGCGTCCGCTGTAGCCGACCCAGCCGACGCGTCCAACGCGTCCGACGCGGGCTGCGGCGACTGCTCGGGGGCGGACGGCTCTTCGGTCCTCGCCGTGACGACCGTGACCACCGCCTCCTCGGCGGCGGGCGGAGATCCGGCGGGGGCCGACACCTTGCGTGCCACACGTCGGCGCCGTCGCGCGGGGCGCTCCGCCTCCGCCCGGTCGGTCTCCGTGGCCGGTGCCGCAGCCGCACCGCTCGCCGTGTCCGTGCCCGTGGCTGTGTGACCGGCGTCCTCCTGCACGCCGCCCGCGGTGCTCACGTCACCGGTGGCGCCCTCGCCACCAGTCACGGAGCCTTCCCGCGAACGGCTTCGGCCGTTTCCCGGGCCGGTGGCCCCCTTCGGGGTGCTCGCTTCGGCGTCTGCGGTCTCCGCGCCTGCCGTTCTCCGTCCGGCGGGACTCTCGGGCTCGGTACTCGCCTGCTCCCGGGCACCCGGCTCGGCGCCCGCACCGGCCGCGGACTCCACCGCCGCCGGCTCCGCCTGAGCCTTCCCCTCCGGCTGGCCCTGCGACTGAGTCTGGGTCTGCGGCGCGCCCTGCCGCGCCGTCGCCTTACGGCTGCCCCGCCGCCTCGTACGGCTGCGGCCAGACGTCGCGGCCGCCTCCGCCTCGGCCACCGAACCGTAAAGCTCCTCGTCCGGCGTGAACTCGGCCGCCCGCGACGCCTTCGGCTCCGCGACGGAGACCTTCTCCTTCGCAGCCCCGGACACCCCGGCCGGAACGGCCGCCTCCGCGGCGGCCTCTACCTCGGGCGCCTCCTCGGCCGGAGCCTTGGCCTGGCTCGGCGCCTGCGCGCCTCCGCCCTTGCCGCCGCCCCGCTTCTTGCTCTTCTTGCCGCCGCCGACAGTCGCCGGCTGTTCCATGTGTACGAGCACGCCGCGCCCGTTGCAGTGCACACACTGCTCGGAGAAGGACTCCAGCAGGCCCTGCCCGACCCGCTTTCGCGTCATCTGCACGAGCCCCAGCGAGGTCACCTCGGCGACCTGGTGCTTCGTACGGTCCCGTCCCAGGCACTCGAGAAGCCGCCGCAGCACCAGGTCGCGGTTGGACTCCAGGACCATGTCGATGAAGTCGATCACGATGATGCCGCCGAGGTCGCGCAGCCGTAGCTGGCGCACGATCTCCTCGGCCGCCTCCAGGTTGTTCCTGGTGACGGTCTCCTCCAGGTTGCCGCCCTGGCCGGTGAACTTCCCGGTGTTGACATCCACCACGACCATGGCCTCGGTGCGGTCGATCACCAGCGAACCGCCGCTCGGCAGCCACACCTTGCGGTCCAGCGCCTTCATCAACTGCTCGTCGATGCGGTACGTGGCGAAGACGTCCACGTCCGACGTCCACTTCTCCAGGCGCTCAGCGAGGTCGGGCGCCACGTGCGCGACATAGCCGTGGATGGTCTCCCACGCCTCGTCACCGCTGACGACGACCTTCGAGAAGTCCTCGTTGAAGATGTCGCGCACGACGCGCACCGTCATGTCGGGCTCGCCGTAGAGCAGCGTCGGGGCGTTGCCCTTCTGCGCCTTGCGCTGGATGTCCTCCCACTGGGCCTGCAACCGCTCGACGTCGCGCCGCAGTTCGTCCTCGCTCGCGCCCTCGGCGGCCGTACGGACGATGACGCCCGCGTCCTCCGGCACGATCCTCTTCAGGATCTGCTTCAGCCGCGAACGCTCGGTGTCGGGCAGCTTCCGGCTGATGCCGGTCATCGACCCCTCGGGGACGTAGACCAGATAGCGGCCGGGCAGCGACACCTGGCTGGTCAGTCGGGCGCCCTTGTGGCCCATCGGGTCCTTGGTGACCTGCACCAGCACCGACTGGCCGGACTTGAGCGCGGTCTCGATGCGGCGGGGGCCGTTGGCCATGCCCAGCGCCTCGAAGTTGACCTCGCCGGCGTAGAGGACCGCGTTGCGGCCCTTGCCGATGTCGACGAAGGCGGCCTCCATCGACGGAAGTACGTTCTGCACCTTGCCGAGGTAGACGTTGCCGACGTACGAGGTCGACTGCTCCTTGTTGACGAAGTGCTCCACGAGCACGTCGTCCTCCAGGACGCCGATCTGCGTACGCTCGCCGCTCTGCCGGACGATCATCTCCCGCTTGACGGCCTCACGGCGCGCCAGGAACTCGGCCTCCGTGATGATCGGCACCCGGCGGCGGCCCTGCTCACGGCCCTCACGGCGGCGCTGCTTCTTCGCCTCCAGCCGCGTGGACCCCTTGATCGCCTGGACCTCGTCGGTGGGCTCTTCCTTCCTGCGGCGAGGCTCGCGGATCTTGACGACCGTACGCTCCGGGTCGTCCTCCTCCACCTCGCGGCCCGCGCCCGAGTCACCCGCGTCACTGCCGCGACGGCGGCGGCGGCGACGGCGCCGGGAGCTGCTGGAGGAACCGGGGCCGCGGCTCTCGTCGTCGTCCTCGCCCGCCTTGCCGGAGTCCGCGCCTCCGCCTGCCTCGCCGGAAGCGGCCGAGTCGGACGATCCGGCGGACTCGGCGCCGCCGTCGGCGCCCCCGCTCTCGCCTTTGCCGCCGTCGCCACGCTGCGACCGCTTGTCCTGGCCGTCGCGGGCGCCCGAGGCGGCACCGCTCTCCTCGGTCTCGTCCGTCGACTCGGGGCTCTCACCCCGGCGACGGCGGCGCCCGCCGCGGCGTCGCCTGCGGGCGGGGCGCTCCTCCTGCTCCTCGTCCGAGTCGGAGTCGGAGTCGGAGTCGCCGGACTCCTTCGTCTCTTCCTCGCTGTCGGCGGCCGTATCGGCACCCTCGTCGGCGGGCTGCCCGCCGTCGCCCGAGGAGTCGGCACGACGACGGCGGCGGCGCGGACGCTCGGCCGCGACCGGCGCCTCCTCTTCCTCCTCGTCGTCGATCTCGTCGGCCTCCTCGGCCGCCGCGTCGGCAGCGGCAGCCGCGGCTGCGCTCTGCGGGGTCTGGAACGCGGGCTCCGTGAACACCGGCGCCTGGAACAGCGCCACCGGCGGCCCGGCAGGCTTGCGCGGAGCACGGGCCTGGCTGCTCCCGGACTCCGTCCCGGTGGGCGCGGCGCCTTCGGAATCGGCGCTCCCGTTGCCGGCGCCGCTTCCGCTTCCTGCTGCGGAACGCGACTCGGTGGCCGCGGACTTGGCGGTCTTCGCCGTCTTACGTGTCGTGGTGCGGCGCCGCGTACGGGCACCGGACTCCTCGGAGCCGCCGGTGCCGTCAGCGCCGTCGCCCTCCTGCGAGCCTTCGGCCTGCGCCGCGGAACCGGCCGACGCCTCGGCGGACGCCTTCGCCGACGTCCGAGCCGATGCGGCGGTCTTACGAGTCGATGTGCTCTTACGGGCGGTGGCCGCCGAGCGGCGCGTGGTACGTGCGGGCTCCTCGGCAACCGCCTCGGACTCGCCCGAGCCCTCGGGCCCGCCCTCGGCTGTGCTCCGCTCCTCCGCGCCCGCGCCCGCGCTCTCCGCGGGAGCGTCCGTCTCCGCGGAGGCAGCGGTCTTGCGAGCCGTCCTGCGCCGGGTCCGTGCGGGAGCGGCGGGCTCTTCGTCATCCGTACGGGACCGCGCGGCATCGCCGTCCGCGTCGGCCGCGGGGGTCTCCGCCACGACCGGCGTCCCTGCCGGTGCCGCGGCCCTGCGCCGCGCACGCGGGGGCGGCGCCGGATCGGCCACGGCCTCCGAGCCCCCTTCGGAACTCTGTGAACCCGAGGCGGCAGAGCCCGAATCGGAGTCCGCAGCCGACTCATCCGCTGCGGACTGCTGCGATTCGGCCGGTACGACCTGCTCCGCGACCTCCGGCTCGCTCACGCTCGGCGTGCCCGCGGGGGCGCTCGCCCGGCGGGCGGCACGGCGACGCGGCGGCGCGGACACCGGGGCCGGAGCCTCGGAACCGTCGCCGGTGGCGTCATCAGCGCCACCTCCCGCACCGGGGCCCGAGTCGCCGGAGCCGGAATCGGAAGCCGAATCCGAAGCGCCGGTAACCCCGGCGGCACCGGCAGCCCCCGCGGATACGGACGTATCGCTCGCCGCGATCACCTCGGGAGCCACCGACGGCTGGGACGGAGGCCCTGCCGGACGGCTCGCCGCCCTGCGGCGACGAGGCGGCAGGGTGTCGCTGGGCGAGAGGAAACCTCCCTCGGACTGCCCGGCGTCCCCGGCGTGCTCCGCACCCGGTGCACCCGGTGTGCTCGGGGCACTCGGTGCACCCGGTACGTCAACCGTCTTCCCTGCGCTCTCCACGCTTTCTGCGGTTGCGCTTTCATTCTCGTTGTTCGGTTCGAGCATGCGGGCGTTTCTCCCGTCACGCTCCCGGGCGCCGCGCCTCATCCTCACGGTCACGGCCCGCGATCGGGGGCGAGCCGTGCTCCAGGGCGCGGGCGCCACACGGGAGCTTGTGTCTCACTCGCCGGTTCCGGTCTGTCCTTCGTACAGACGGCCCGGCTACGGCGAAAGTCTTCTGGTCATTGCGCCTGCCTGCCACGACACGGACCCGGGTGGCTCCCTGGTGCCTGCGTCGGCGGTGGCGCTTTCAACGCTGATCCTCCAGGCTCTCGGCCTACGCGCTGCCGCCCGGCGCCGTCGCGACGAGGGGTGCGTCGCGGTCGGGCGCCAACGGGTCGGTCACCGTGCCGGTCTCCTCATCGAGCGGCCCCTGCGCCAGCCTGGTCACCGCTGCGGGGACCGGCGGCGCCAGGTCGGCCGTAGCTCGGAGGCCGGACAGGACGTCGTCGGGTCGTACGGCAGGTGTCACGTGCCGTACCACCAGGCGCAGTATCGCACAGGGTCCCTCCCCGGGACCATCGGGCCCTGCACCGGACGCCGCTTCCGCTGAGGTCAGCGACGTGACGGCGGCTCGGGCATCGAAAGTACGCAGGCCCTTCTTGGTCTGCCGTTCGACCTCCACGGAGCCGGCCGCGAGGAAGACCTCCACGGCCCGTTCCGCTTCCTCCCGTGCGACCCCGTCGAGCCGGAGTTCCCACTCGGAGGCCTCCAGCCGGTCGGTGAAGTCGGACGTACGGGCCTCGACCGCCTCGACGATGTCGAGCCCTGGCGGCATCGACTCGTCGAGGCGCGAACGCAGTTCGTCAGGATCGCGCCGCTCCACGAGGGCGATCTCCAGATACTCGGCCTCGCTGCCGGTGCCGGTGGGTGCGGCATTGGCGTAGGAGACCTTGGGGTGGGGGGTGAAACCGGCGGAGTACGCCATGGGCACCCCTGCCCGGCGCAGCGCCCTCTCGAAAGCGCGCTGGAAGTCCCGATGGCTGGTGAACCGGAGGCGTCCGCGCTTGGTGTATCGCAGCCGCACACGCTGTACGGCGGGTGCGGGCGGCGGGCCTTCGGGCTGTCGCTTGCCCAGTGGTTCTCTCCTCAGTGGCTGGTGCGGGGCGGCTGCGGATGGGGAGCCTGCCGCCCTCGGCATACGTACGGGTGCAAGGTGCTGCTTTTCGGCTGTGCCGGCGTTGCGGTGTTCGCGGACGCCTCAGGAGCCGCGGTGCTTCAACGGGTGCGGAAGTCCGCATCGTCGCGCTTCGCCCCGGAAACTCCCGGCGGCGTCGCGCTGTTGTGCGGTGATCCTGCGTCCCAGGGTACGCGCCCGCTCCCGGGCAGGGCCCCGCCCTTGGGGACCGGGCTGCCCACGCGCGGTCCGCCGAAGAGGGCCCGCCGCAGCTCGGCGCGGGTCTCCCGTACGGAAGCCCGAGCCGAGGCGAGTGCCGCACGCACGCCGCGCCCCGCCTCCCGTACGGCCCGCGCGACCGGCCGCCACACGCCGTCCCGCAGGCCGCGGCCGAAGGGCCGGACCGCATGCCGCCACACCCACACGGCAGGGTCGGCGAAGAGCACGCGCAGCAGCCACCCGAAGAACCGGAGGACCGCCCGCGATATCCGTCCCGCGACCCGCCACGCGTGCCCGACGGCGTCCGCGACCTCGCGCGCCACGACGGCGATGCCGCGCCCTACGGGCCTGAGCACCCACCGGTGTACGAAGCGGCACGGCTCCACCACGAGATACCGCCAAAGCCACGCCAGCCCGGCGCCCACGCCGCGCACCATCGCGACCGCACCATGACCGAGCGGCGTCAGCACATACCGGTACAGCAGCGCGCACGGCGCCACCACCAGCCACCGCCACGACCACGCCAGCCCCGCGCCCACGCCCAGCACCACCGCGACCACACCAAGACCGACCGGCCTCAGCACATACCGGTACAGCAGCGCCGCCGGCGCCGCGACCAGATTGCGTCCCAGCCATGCCAGGCCCGCGCCGACCGCCCGCGCCAGGGCCAGCGCTCCGTGCCCCGCCGGTGTCAGCACGTACCGATAGAGCAGACTCAGCGGCGCGACGACGAGCGTCCGGCCAAGCCAAGCCAGCCCGGCCCAAGTGCCCGTCGCAGCCCAGGCAATGCCCGCGCCCACCGCCTTCGCGAGCCATACGAGCCCCCGCCCGGCCGGGGCGAGCACGTACCGCCAAAGCGCCCACCACGGCCAGACGAACAGCGCGTAGAGCACCGGCGCGAGAGCCTGGCGCCACACCCGTCCCATCGCACGCGCGAAGGGCACCCACAGCGTCCGCCGAAGCGCCCGCCCGCAGACGGCGAGCACGTCCCAGACCATCCGCACGGGCAGGATCAGCACCAGCGTCACGATCCGTACGGGCACCCGGATCACCCTCGTCAGACACCCCTCGAAGGGCGCCTCGACGTCGTAGTGCCCGGCCGCCCCGGTGCCCTCGGCCGTCCCGGCCGCCGGGGGCGCGGCCTTCACCAGGGATACGCGGCGCACGTCGCGTTCCGCCGCCGCGCCCGGAACCCCCGCCGAAGGCGGGGAGCCCGCGGGGCCCGCGTGGTCATGTCCAGGCTGATGCTCGCTCACACCACCGAGGACGCCCGCACGCCCCGCCCGGTTCATCCCGGCCGGCACAACCTTCCGAGGACCTTCCGAGGAACCTTCCGGACACCGGACGGCGAACGACCCCGATGTACGCCCTAGTTGACGACGGTCAGCGGCAGCAGCTTCTTCCCCGTGGGACCGATCTGGATCTCCGTGTCCATCTGCGGGCACACCCCGCAGTCGAAGCAAGGCGTCCAGCGGCAGTCCTCGACCTCGGTCTCGTCGAGCGCGTCCTGCCAGTCCTCCCAGAGCCAGTCCTTGTCGAGGCCGGAGTCCAGGTGGTCCCAGGGCAGGACCTCTTCGTAGGTGCGCTCGCGCGTCGTGTACCAGTCGACGTCGACGCCGAACTGCGGAAGCGTACGGGCCGCGCACTCCATCCACAGCCGGTAGCTGAAGTACTCACGCCAGCCGTCGAAGCGCCCGCCCCGGTCGTAGACCTCCCGGATCACCGCGCCCACCCTGCGGTCGCCGCGCGAGAGCAGGCCCTCGACGATGCCGGGCTTGCCGTCGTGGTAGCGGAAGCCGATGGAGCGCCCGTACTTCTTGTCGCCGCGGATCTTCTCCCGCAGCTTGCCGAGCCGTTCGTCGGTCTCCTCCGCGGAGAGCTGCGGCGCCCACTGGAAGGGGGTGTGCGGCTTGGGCACGAAGCCGCCGATGGAGACGGTGCAGCGGATGTCGTTGGACTTCGCCACCTCGCGGCCCTTGGCGATGACGTTGACGGCCATGTCGCCGATCTGGAGCACGTCCTCGTCGGTCTCCGTGGGGAGTCCGCACATGAAGTACAGCTTCACCTGCCGCCAGCCGTTGCCGTAGGCGGTGGCGACGGTGCGGATCAGGTCCTCCTCCGAGACCATCTTGTTGATGACCTTGCGGATGCGTTCGCTGCCGCCCTCGGGCGCGAAAGTGAGGCCGGAGCGGCGGCCGTTGCGGGTCAGTTCGTTGGCGAGGTCGATGTTGAAGGCGTCGACGCGGGTCGAGGGCAGCGACAGCCCGATCTTGTCGTCCTCGTAGCGGTCGGCGAGGCCCTTGGCCACATCGCCGATCTCGCTGTGGTCGGCGGAGGAGAGGGACAGCAGCCCGACTTCCTCGAAGCCGGTGTTCTTCAGGCCCTTCTCCACCATGTCGCCGATTCCGGTGATGGAACGCTCGCGCACCGGCCGCGTGATCATGCCCGCCTGGCAGAAGCGGCAGCCGCGGGTGCAGCCGCGGAAGATCTCCACCGACATCCGCTCGTGGACGGTCTCGGCCAGCGGCACCAGCGGCTGCTTCGGATACGGCCACTCGTCGAGGTCCATGACGGTGCGCTTCGCGACCCGCCAGGGAACGCCCGCGCGATTGGGCACCACCCGGGAGATGCGCCCGTCCGCCAGATACTCCACGTCGTAGAACTTCGGGACGTAGACCTCGCCGGTCTTCGCGAGGCGCATCAGCAGTTCGTCGCGGCCACCGGGCCGGCCCTCCGACTTCCAGGCGCGGATGATGTCGCTGATCTCCAGCACGGCCTGCTCGCCGTCGCCGACGACGGCACAGTCGAGGAAGTCCGCCACGGGCTCCGGGTTGAACGCGGCATGCCCGCCGGCCATCACGATCGGGTGCTCGTCGCCGCGGTCCTTCGCCTCAAGCGGTACGCCGGAGAGATCGAGGGCGGTGAGGAGGTTGGTGTAGCCGAGTTCGGTGGAGAAGGAGACACCGAGTACGTCGAAGGCGCCCACGGGGCGGTGGGCGTCGACGGTGAACTGCGGGACGCCGTGCTCCCGCATCAGCTTCTCCAGATCCGGCCAGACGCTGTAGGTGCGTTCGGCCAGTACGCCCTCACGCTCGTTGAGCACCTCGTAGAGGATCATCACGCCCTGGTTGGGCAGACCCACCTCGTAGGCGTCCGGGTACATCAGCGCCCAGCGGACGTCGCAGGAATCCCAGTCCTTGACGGTGGAGTTCAGTTCACCGCCCACGTACTGGATCGGCTTCTGGACGTGTGGAAGGAGGGCCTCCAGGCGCGGGAAGACCGACTCGACTGGCATGGGGGTTCCTCGGATCGGGACGCTTTCGCGGTACGGGTGACCATTCAGCGTAACGCGGGGACTGGAGCCGTCCCCAACCCGCCGGACCGAGGGGCTGCGGCCCCGCCGACCGCCGGGCCGGGCGGAACCGGAGCCAGAGCGAGCCGAACCGAATCGAACCGAACCGAGCCGCGGGGCCGAACAGCCGCGCCTCTACGCGGAGACGGGCCGCTGAACCCTGATCGACTGAAGCAGCCCCAGCGCGATCCACACCGCGAACATGGACGTACCGCCGTAGGAGACGAACGGCAGCGGCAACCCCGCCACGGGCATGATGCCCAGCGTCATGCCGATGTTCTCGAACGACTGGAAGGCGAACCAGGCGATCACGCCCGCCGCCACGACCGTGCTGTAAAGCTCCGACGCCTCACGGGCGATGCGGCACGCACGCCAGATCACCACACCGAGCAGCGCGATGATCAACGCGCCGCCCAGGAAGCCCAGTTCCTCGCCGGCGACCGTGAAGACGAAGTCCGTCTGCTGCTCCGGGACGAACTGGCCCGTGGTCTGCGACCCCTCGAAGAGCCCCTTGCCGGCCAGCCCGCCCGAACCGATCGCGATCCGCGCCTGGTTGGTGTTGTAGCCGACGCCGGAGGGGTCGAGCGCGGGGTTGGCGAAAGCGGCGAACCGGTTGATCTGGTACTGGTCGAGCAGCCCGAACGCCCAGACGCACACGGCCCCCGTGGTGCCCGCGGCGCACAGCCCCACGATCCAGCGGTTCGAGGCACCGGACGCCAGCAGCACTCCCAGGACGATTATGACCATGACCATCACGGAGCCGAGGTCGGGCATCAGCATGATGACCACGATCGGAGCGGCGGCCAGCCCCAGCGCCTGAAGGACGGTGCGCTGGTCGGGATGCTCGCGGTCGCCCGCGTCCACACGCGCGGCCAGCAGCATCGCCATGCCGAGAATCACGGTGATCTTGATGAACTCGGCGGGCTGTAGCGAGAAGCCCCCGCCGAGATGGAGCCACGCCCGCTGCCCGTTGATCGTCGCGCCAAGCGGTGTGAGTACGAGCAGCCCCAGCAGCACCGTCGCCCCGTAGAGGAACGGCACCGCTCCCCGCACCCTGCGGTGACCCAGCCACACCATCCCCGCCATGAGCAGCAGCCCAACGACGAGGCTGAGCACATGGCGGGTGAGGAAGTAGTACGGGTCGCCCTGGTTGAGGTCCGTGCGGTTGCGCGTCGCCGACCAGACGAGGAGCGAGCCGACGATGGACAGCCCGATGCCGGACAGCACCATGATCCAGTCGAGCCGCCACACCGCCGAGTCGCGGGCGGTGAGCCTGCCCCACGCCGACTTCTTGTGCGGCCCGTAGCCGCTGAGGGTGTAGGAGTGCGTGCTCATCCGGCCGCTCCGCCTGCCGGTGCGCCCTTGACCGCCCGCGCGGCCCGCTTCTTGAAGTCCTTGTCCTCGCGCGCCTCGATGTTGCCGTGGCTGTCGACCCTCGGGAGCCCGTCCTCCGGCTTCGGCAGCAGCGCCGAGTCCTCGTCGAGGTCGCCGTCGGCGTTGACGCCGTAGATGGCGTTGTAGATGTTGCGCACGGCAGGACCGGAGGCGCCGGAGCCGGTGCCGCCCTGGGAGATCGTCATGACCACCGTGTAGTCCTTGGTGTAGGTCGTGAACCAGGACGTGGTCTGCTTGCCCGCGACCTCGGCCGTACCGGTCTTGGCATGCATCTTGATCTTGTCCTGCGGCCAGCCCGCGTCCCCGAACCGCCAGGCCGCGGTGCCCCGTTCGGCCACACCGGCGAGCGCCTTGTCGATCTTCTTCAGGATGCTCTTCTTCACCGGCAGCTTGCCGTGGGACTTCGGCTTGATCTCCTTTATCGTCTTCCCCTTCGGCCCTATCGTCGCCTTGCCGATGGTGGGGTCGTACATGGTGCCGCCGTTGGCGACGGCGGAGTAGATCGTGGCCATCTGGATCGGGGTCACGAGCGTGTCGCCCTGTCCGATGGAGTAGTTGACGCTGTCACCGGCACGCATCTTCATCCCGGAGACGCAGTTCTCCTTGGCGATCTTGTCGGCGTAGGACTTGGGCTTCTTGGCCTGCTTGCACCAGGCGTCCTTGTTGGCCTTCCAGTAGTCCTTCTTCCACTGGCGGTCCGGGATGCGGCCCTCGACCTCGTTGGGGAGGTCGACGCGGGTCTTCTTGCCGAGGCCGAACTTGTGGGCCGTC
Source organism: Streptomyces marispadix (assembly GCF_022524345.1). Lineage (NCBI taxonomy): Bacteria > Bacillati > Actinomycetota > Actinomycetes > Kitasatosporales > Streptomycetaceae > Streptomyces > Streptomyces marispadix. The sequence continues at coordinate 1,758,196 of NZ_JAKWJU010000002.1, forward strand.
TTGTAGAAGTAGTCCTTCGCGTTCTTCTTCGGGTGGTTGCCGCCGTCCTTGAGCCACTGCTTGTACGCCAGGTCGTAGAAGACGGTGTCGCAGGAGACCTCCAGGGCACGGGCGAGGTCGATGGACCCGTAGCTCTTGGACTCGTAGTTCTTGAAGGTCTGTCCTCCGACGTTGTACGAGGACGAGCAGTTGTAGTTGCCGCCGAACTTGTTGCCCGCCTTGACGGCCGCCGCGGTGGAGATCACCTTGAAGACCGAACCGGGCGCCGAGAGGCCCTGGATGGAGCGGTTGAGCAGCGGGTAGTTCGACTTCTTGCCCGTGAGCTGCTTGTACTTCTTGCCGGAGATGCCGCCGACCCACTCGTTCGGGTCGTACTCCGGGTTGGAGGCCATCGCGACGATCCGGCCCGTCTTGTTCTCCATGACGACGGCGGCGCCCGCGTCGGCCTTGTAGTTCCTGTTGGTGTTCTTGTCGTGCTCCTTGCGGGCGTTCTTCATGGCCGTCAGCAGCTCGTTCTCGGTGACGGCCTGGACCCGGGAGTCGATGCTCGTGACGAGGCTGGAGCCCGGCTCGGCCTTGTCGCTCTTGGCCCGTCCCATGACCCGGCCCAGATTGTCGACCTCGTAGCGGGTCACGCCCGAACTGCCGCGCAGTATGGCGTCGTACGTACGCTCAAGGCCGGACCGCCCGATCTCGTCGGAGGAGAGGAAGGGCGAGTCGGTGTTCTTGGTCTTACGGATCTCCTCGTCGGTGACGGGCGAGAGATAGCCCAGCACCTGGGAGGTACGGGAGCCGTAGGGCGCCGGGTACCGGCGGACGGCGGTGGGCTCGGCCGTGATGCCGGGGAAGTCCTCGGCCCTTTCGCGGATCTGGAGCGCCTGCTGCGTGGTGGCGTCGTCGGTGACGGGGATCGGCTGGTAGGGCGAGCCGTTCCAGCAGGGCTGCGGCGTCTTGGCGTCGCAGAGGCGGACCTTCTCCTGCACGGTCTTCGGGCTCATGTCGAGGACACCGGCGAGACGCGTCAGCACGGCCTTGCCGCCGTCGTCCATCTTCATCAGCTCGGTACGGGAGGCGGAGACGACCAGCCGGGTCTCGTTGTCCGCGATGGGCACGCCGCGGGAGTCGAGGATGGCGCCGCGGGTCGCGGGCTGCACGACCTGCTGCACGTGGTTGCCGGCGGCCTCCTTCTGGTACTGGTCGCCGTTGCGGACCTGGAGATACCACAGTCGTCCGCCGAGGGTGAGCAGCAGGGACATCACGAGGATCTGAATGGCGACCAGCCGGATGTTCACCCGGTGACTGCGTCCGGTCTCAGGGATGTTGCTCACAGCCGCTTGACCCCCTTGATCTTCCCGGTCCTGCTCTTACGGGACGACCGGTCCAGCAGGCTGCCCCGCTGGATGCCCATCCGGATGGCCTTGCCGTTGCGCGAGTTGCGCGTCGTGCCGCCGTTGCGGCTCTTGCCGAAGATGCTGCCGCCGCCGACTTGAAGTCCTGTACCCGAACTGAGCCAGCCGTAGGCGCCTTTGTCACTGCGGCCCATACTTCCCACGCCGGAGGCGTCGGAGGTGACAACGCCCCGTTCCGTACGGCGTGCGGCCCACATGATCAGCGGTACGGCGAAGGGCGCCAGCAGCAGATCGTAGAGCGTGGCCGTGAACAGCAGCGGAAACAGCCCCACTTGACCGGCCGCCGTGTCGCCCACGAGGGTCCCGACGCCCGCGTAGAGCAGCGTCGACCCCACGGCGGCACTGGCGACGACGAGCATCGGCACCGTCGCCGAACGGTGCTGTGAGCCCTCCGGCTTGGTCAGGCCCGCGACGTATCCGATGACGCACAGCACGAGCGCGTAGCGGCCCACCGCGTGCTCCGCGGGCGGCGCCAGGTCCGCGAGCAGACCGCCGAGGAAACCGGTGATCGCACCGGCGGTGTGCCCGTAGACCATCGCGAGACCGAGCAGGACGAGCAGCAGCAGATCCGGCACCGCCCCGGGCAGTTGAAGCCTCGCCAGCACGCTGACCTGCACGATCAGCGCACCGACGACGAGAACGGCCGAGAGCAGGATCCGGTTGAGGTACATCGGTCAGCTCCTGGGTTCCGAAGCGTCCGGCTTCGGCGTCTTGGTCACGGTCACCGTGGGCGCGGGCTTCGGCTTCGGCGGTTTCTTCACGCGCAGCACCTCGTCCCGGGGGTCGGTCCGCGGGGGCTGTACGACGACGCCGACGATGTCGAGCTTGCTGAAGCTGACGAACGGTCGGACGTTGACGCTGCGCGTGAGGTCCCCGGCCGTTCTGTCGACCTTGGAGACCGTCCCCACGGGCACGCCCGGCACGAAGGGCTTGTTGTTGCGGGAGCCGAAAGTCACTATCCGGTCGCCCTTCTTCACCTCCGACTTGCCGTTGAGGAGCTGAACCGTTATGGCGTCGCCGCCCCGGCCGGTGGCGAAGCCCAGCTCACTGCTCTTCTCCATACGCGTGCCGACGGAGAAGTCGGGATCGTTGGCGAGCAGCACGGTCGACGTCGAGGAACTGACGGTGGTGACACGGCCGACGAGACCGTCGCCGTTGATGACCGTCATGTCGCGTGCGATGCCGTCGCGGGTGCCCGCGTCGATCGTGATCGTCCAGGAGAAGCCCTGTGCGGAGCCGATCCCGATGACCTGGGCGCCCTTGAGCCCGTAGCCGCCCGCGCCCGCCGTCTTCAGCAGCTTGTCCAGTTCCTTGGACCTGGCGCGGTGCCGGTCGCTGGAGCCCAGACGCTGTTTCAGCTTCGCGTTCTCGGCTTCGAGACGGCTTATACGGTCGTGCCGCACACCGGAGTCCCGTACCGCCGCGATGGAGTTCCCCACGGGGTCGACGGCCGCCGAGACCCCGTTCTCCACGGGTCCGAAGGCGGAGGCGGCGACGTGCCGCGCGCTGTCCATAGGGGACTGCTCGCCCTTCCTGATGTCCACCGTGATCAGTGCGAACGCGATGGCGATCAGAAGGACGAGCAGCAGCCGGCTCTCTCGGGTGTCCCTCACGTGCGGCGGCCGTGCCTTTCCTCAGTCGGTCGGACCGGTGTCCGTTCCGGAGCGGTGTCGCGATGCGGCGGTGCTTCCGGAACTGTCAACGATCCGCGGGCGGACTGGTGGTCGTACTGCGGCAGACCGCACGGCAGATCGCTTGAGTTCAGATCATCGCCTGGGCTGGGAGTCGAGGACCTGCTGAAGCGCCTCGAACTCCTCCACGCACTTGCCGGAGCCCAGCGCCACGGAGTCCAGCGGATCCTCGGCGATGTGGATCGGCATGCCCGTCTCGCTGCGCAGCCGCTCGTCCAGGCCGCGCAGCAGGGCCCCGCCGCCGGTGAGGACGATGCCGCGGTCCATGACGTCGCCGGACAGCTCGGGCGGGCACTTGTCGAGCGTGGTCTTCACGGCGTCGACGATCGCGTTGACCGGCTCCTCCATGGCCCGGCGGACCTCGGCGGCCGAGATGACGACCGTCTTGGGGAGGCCGCTGACGAGGTCACGTCCTCGGATCTCGGTGTGCTCGTCCTTGTCGAGGGAGTGCGCGGAACCGATCGTGATCTTGATGCTCTCGGCGGTGCGCTCGCCGAGGAGCAGGCTGTACTCCTTCTTGATGTGCTGGATGATGGCGTTGTCCAGCTCGTCGCCGGCGACGCGGATCGACTGCGCCGTGACGATTCCGCCGAGGGAGATCACGGCGACCTCGGTGGTGCCGCCGCCGATGTCGACGACCATGTTGCCGGTGGCCTCGTGCACGGGGAGACCGGAGCCGATCGCCGCGGCCATGGGCTCCTCGATGATGTGCACCTGGCGGGCGCCGGCCTGGGTCGAGGCCTCGATCACGGCACGGCGCTCGACACCGGTGATGCCCGAGGGAACGCAGATGACCACGCGCGGACGAGCGAGATAACGTCGCTTGTGGATCTTGAGGATGAAGTAGCGGAGCATCCGCTCTGTGATTTCGAAGTCGGCGATCACGCCGTCCTTCAGCGGACGCACGGCCACGATGTTGCCCGGGGTGCGGCCGATCATCTTCTTCGCCTCGGCGCCTACAGCCAGGATGCCCCCGGTGTTGGTGTTGATGGCGACGACCGACGGCTCGTTGAGGACGATCCCGCGACCCCTGACGTACACCAGCGTGTTGGCGGTCCCGAGGTCGACAGCCATATCACGGCCGATGAACGACATGTTGTTCGCCATAGGATGCGTCTGGCCTTCCAACTGGAGCGGTGTGTTCGGGAGGACGGCAGGAGAGGTGGTCCGCGCTAACGCTGTGGAGACGCGAGGTTCCATCGTAGACGCGGACTCGAACACGTAGCGAGGGTGTCCCGCCATTGTCGGCGCAACAGCCGTCGTCCCTGTAATCAGTGACGTCGTGTCGGGGTGATGCGTTCCCCCGAACTCGGTCGCATATGCCGAGGGGCGGCCGGAAATTGTGGGTCGCCCCAGGTCATCAAGGCCCTGACGACTGATGACGCGTCAGCGGCGCGTCATCCGAAGTCGGGGAAAAAATCTTCAACTCACGTTCCGCCGACTCCGCCGAGTCCGAAGCGTGAATCAGGTTTTCCCGCACAACCGTGCCGAAGTCCCCCCGAATGGAGCCCGGTGCGGCTGCAATCGGGTCCGTGGGGCCCGCGAGTGCCCGTACGCCCTCGATGACGCGCTCGCCCTCGACGACCATCGCCACTGACGGGCCGGACGCCATGAACTCCATCAGCGGCTCGTAGAAGGGCTTTCCGACGTGCTCCGCGTAGTGCTGCTCGAGCGTCGAGCGGTCCAGCGTGCGCAACTCCATTGCTTTCACTGCCCAGTCCGCCTTGCTCTCGATGCGGCGGGTGATCTCACCGATCAGGCCGCGGCGTACGGCGTCGGGCTTCAGCAGTACCAGGGTGCGCTCGCTCATGGTGGGGGCTCCTCGGGGATGGATGTATCGCGGCACCGGACACACGTCATGGACGTTCCGGTTCCGGATGTGGCCGGTTAAGGATGCCCAGAGGCTACACGTGCGCGAGCGCTCATGGTCACGCAGTGTCAGGCTCGGTCTCCAGGCGGGCACGCTCGGCCTTCGCCGCGTCCACCTTCCGTCCGAAGTGGACGGACGCCCACCACAGCCCGGTGAAGCACACACCCAGGAAGTACATGGCAGGGACGACCAACCCCGAGGCGACGAGCGCCAGTTGGAGGGCCCAGCCCAGCGTGACGCCGCCCTTGTGGGAGAGCGCGCCGCACAGCAGCACGCAGAGCGCCATCGCCACGCCGCAGACCGTCCACACGGTGCCGGCGGGCAGTCCGCTCGTACGCATCGCGACGAGACCGGCGAAGCCGATGACGAAGAACTCACCGATCAGCGTGCTCGCGCAGAGAGTGCGCACTACCGCTCCCTTCCGAGCAGCAGCCGGGCCTCCCCGGCGGTGAAGACGGAGCCGGTGACCAGGACGCCCGCGCCCGCGTACTCGCCCTCCTCCTCGGCGAGCGTGATCGCCTCCTCCAGCGCGCTGTCGAGTCGCGGCTCCACCTGGACGCGGTCCTCGCCGAAGACCTCGACGGCGACGGCGGCGAGGTCGTCGACGTCCATGGCGCGGGTCGTGGAGTTACGCGTGAGCACCACTTCCGCGAAGATCGGCTCGAAGGCTTCGAGCAGGCCCCGTACGTCCTTGTCCCTGCTGGGTCCCACGACACCCACGAGCCGGCTGAAGCCGAACGCCTCGCCCACGGCCTCGGCCGTGGCACGGGCGCCCGCCGGGTTGTGCGCCGCGTCGAGCAGCACCGTGGGGCTGGTACGCATGAGTTCGAGCCGGCCAGGGGACGACACGGACGCGAAGGCCTGGCGTACCACGTCGGCGTCGAGAGTGCGGCCCTTGTCCGTCTCACGGGTGCCGATGCCGAAGAACGCCTCGACGGCGGCGAGCGCGCAGGCCGCGTTGTGCGCCATGTGCGCCCCGTGCATCGGGAGGAAGATCTCCGGGTATTCGCCGTCCAGGCCGCGCAGCGTGAGCAACTGCCCGCCGACGGCGACCTCCCGTGAGACCACGCCGAACTCCAGACCCTCGCGGGCGACGGTGGCGTCCAGCTCGGCGGCCCGCTTCAGCACGACGGACGCGGCCTCGACGGGCTGCTGGGCGAGGACGACGGTGGCGTCCTTCTTCACGATCCCGGACTTCTCCCCGGCGATCTTCTCCGGGGTGTCACCGAGGCGGGCGACGTGGTCCAGCGAGATGGGCGTGACGACGGAGACTCCGGCGTCGATGACGTTGGTGGCGTCCCAGCTTCCGCCCATGCCGACCTCGATCACGGCGACGTCGACGGGGGCGTCGGCGAAGGCCGCGTAGGCCATGCCCGTGAGCATCTCGAAGAACGACAGGCGGTGCGGCTGCTGTGCGTCGACCATCTCCGCGAACGGCCTGACGTCCTCGTACGCCTCGATGAAGCGCTCCGCGCTGACGGGTGCGCCGTCGATGCTGATGCGTTCGGTGAACGACTGGACGTGCGGCGAGGTGTAGCGGCCGGTGCGCAGCTCGAAGGCGCTCAGCAGGGCCTCGATCATGCGGGCGGTGCTGGTCTTGCCGTTGGTGCCGGTGATGTGGATCGACGGGTAGGCGCGCTGCGGTTCGCCCATCACGTCCATCAGGGCCCTGATGCGGTCCAGCGAGGGGTCGAGCCTCGTCTCGGGCCAGCGGCCCATCAGCTCCGCCTCCACCTCCCGCAGGGCGCGGTCGGTCTCCGGGTCCTCGGGGCGTGCCGGTACGACGTCGGCCTGAGGGGGGCCCGCCTGCGCGCGGAGGGTGCGGCTGCCCGCCTCGATGACGGCGAGATCCGGGTCGCGGTCGGTCTCCGCGCCGACGATCTCCTCGAACTCGGAGGGGGTGGGCGCGGTGCCGCCGTCGTCGTCGCCGGGGCCGTGGTCGGGGGGCTGGGGCTGGTCACTCACGGCGCCAAGTCTACGTAGGGCGGCTCCGCAGCCTTCAGCCGCCGGGGGCGGGGGCGTAGCGGCGTGGCTACGGGACCCCGGTCGTACGCGGGTCTGCGCCGTACGCCCGCGAGGTTCGGGGCACGCTGCGGGAGAGGGCGCCCCCCGGCTCGCACACCGGAGCCGCACGAAACCGGGCCCGGGCGCCAAGTCGTCGGCGTCCGGGGCCCTTTGGAGGACCGTGGGACCCTCGCCTACGCCTGCGGCAGGCGCGTCAACTGCTGCTGGAGGCGTTCGATGTCGGCCTCCGCCGCCGCGCGGCGTTCGCGGATCTTCGCGACCACATGATCGGGGGCCTTGGCCAGGAAGCCCTCGTTCTCCAGTTTCGCCGTCGTCTGGCGCAGCTCCTTCTCGGCGGCCCCCAGGTCCTTCGTCAGCCGCTTGCGCTCGGCGTCGACGTCGATGACTCCGGAGAGGTCCAGCTCGACCGTGCCGCCCGTGACGGGCAGCGACGCCGTGGCATGGAAGCCCTCGCCCTCCGGCTGTAGCCGCAGGAGCTGGCGGATGGCGTCCTCGTGCGCCGCGAGCGGGGAGCCGTCCAGGGTGAGCCGGGCCGGGACGCGCTGGCCTGGTTGCAGGCCCTGGTCGGCGCGGAAGCGGCGGACCTCCGTCACCGCGTCCTGAAGGGTGGCGATCTCCCGTTCCGCTTCCGCGTCGCGGAAGCCGGAGTCGGTCGGCCAAGAGGTGACGACGACGGACTCGCCGCCCGTCAGCGTCGTCCACAGCGACTCGGTGACGAACGGGACCACCGGGTGCAGCAGCCGCAGCATCACGTCGAGCACCTCGCCCAGCACGCGGCGCGAGACCTCGGCGGGACGGCCGCCCGCGGCGAAGGTGGTCTTCGACAGCTCGACGTACCAGTCGAAGACCTCGTCCCACGCGAAGTGGCGGAGGGTGTCGGAGAGTTTGGCGAACTGGTAGTCGTCGTAGCAGGCGTCGGCCTCCGCGACCACGGAGTTGAGCCGGGAGAGGATCCACCGGTCGGTGGCGCCGAGTTCGGACGCGTCCGGCAGCGGGCCCTCGACGGTGGCGCCGTTCATCAGCGCGAAACGCGTGGCGTTCCAGATCTTGTTGGCGAAGTTGCGGGACGCCTTGACCCAGTCCTCGCCGATCGGCACGTCCGCCCCGGGGTTGGCGCCGCTGGTGAGGGTGAAGCGGACGGCGTCGGCACCGTAGGCGTTCATCCAGTCCAGCGGATCGACGGAGTTGGGGTTGGACTTGGACATCTTCTTGCCGTGGTCGTCACGGACCAGGCCCGTCAGCGCGATCGTGTGGAAGGGCGCCTGCCCGTCCATCGCGTAGAGGCCGAACATCATCATCCTGGCGACCCAGAAGAAGATGATGTCGTGCCCGGTCAGCAGCACGTCCGTCGGATAGAACCTCGCCAGATCCTGGGTCTGTTCGGGCCAGCCGAGGGTGGAGAAGGGCCAGAGGCCGGAGGAGAACCAGGTGTCCAGGACGTCCGGGTCCTGCGTCCAGCCCTCGCCCGTGGGCGGCTGCTCGTCCGGGCCGACGCAGCGGACCTCGCCGTCGGGCCCGTACCAGACGGGGATGCGGTGACCCCACCAGAGCTGGCGCGAGATGCACCAGTCCAGCATGTTGTCGACCCAGTCGAAGTAGCGGGCCGACATCTCGGCGGGGTGGATACGCACACGGCCGTCGCGCACGGCGTCGCCCGCGGCCTGCGCCAGCGGCTCCACGCGAACCCACCACTGCATCGACAGCCGCGGCTCGATCGTCGTCTTGCAGCGCGAGCAGTGGCCGACGCTGTGGGTGTACGGGCGCTTCTCGGCCGTGATGCGGCCCTGTTCACGCAGGGCGGCGACGATCGTGGAGCGCGCCTCGAAGCGGTCCAGACCCTCGAAGGGGCCGTGTGCGGTGATCACGCCGCGCTCGTCCATGACCGTCAGCGCGGGCAGGTCGTGCCGCTGTCCGATCGCGAAGTCGTTGGGGTCGTGGGCGGGTGTGACCTTCACGGCGCCGGAGCCGAACTCCGGGTCCACGTGCTCGTCCGCCACGACGGGGATCGTGCGGTCCGTCAGGGGAAGCTTGATCCGGCGGCCCAGCAGATGTGCGTAGCGGCTGTCGTCCGGGTGGACCGCGACGGCGGTGTCGCCGAGCATCGTCTCGGCGCGAGTGGTCGCCACGACCAGGGAGTCCTCGCCCTCGCCGTACCGGATGGAGACCAACTCGCCGTCGTCCTCCTGGTATTCGACCTCGATGTCGGAGATGGCGGTCAGACAGCGCGGGCACCAGTTGATGATCCGCTCGGCGCGGTAGATCAGCCCGTCGTCGTACATCTGCTTGAAGACGGTCTGGACGGCGCGGGAGAGGCCCTCGTCCATGGTGAAGCGCTCACGCGTCCAGTCGACGCCGTCGCCAAGGCGGCGCATCTGGCCGAGGATCTTGCCGCCGTACTCCTCCTTCCACTGCCAGACGCGCTCGACGAAGGCCTCGCGCCCCAAGTCCTGCCGGGACTTGCCCTCTTCGGCGAGCTGCTGCTCGACCTTGTTCTGCGTGGCGATGCCCGCGTGGTCCATGCCGGGCAGCCACAGCGACTCATAGCCCTGCATGCGCTTACGGCGGGTGAGGGCGTCCATCAGCGTGTGCTGGAAGGCATGGCCGAGGTGCAGCGAGCCCGTGACGTTCGGCGGGGGGATGACGATCGTGTACGGCTGCTTCTCGCTCTTGACGTCAGCCTCGAAGTAACCGCGGGCTACCCAGCGCTCGTACAGCTCCTCCTCCACCTCGGCCGGTGCGTACTGCGTCGGCAGGTCTGCGGGGGCTGCTGCGTTCGGCCCTCGGGAGTCGGGGCGCTGCTGAGAGTTCTCGGTCACGACGGCAGTGTACGGGCGTCAATGTCGCAGTCTCGAATCGGTTTGGGGACCGGTGGGGCAAGCGTTCGGGACGTCCGCAAGGATGTAGGCGTAGCGCGCGAGCGCGAGCGCGACCGCGTCGTCGACGACGCACATCAAACGGAGGGGAAGCGCCGCCATGAGTCAGAACCAGCCCGGACCTTACGGACAGCAGCCGCCCCCGCCGGGACCGTACGGGCAGCCGCCGCAGGGGCCGAATCCGTACGCCCAGGGGGCTCCGGGCGGTGCTCCCGGTCAGGCCGGTGCTCCCGGCTACGGATACCCGCAGCAGCCTGGACAGCCCGGTCAGCCGGCCCAGCCCGCGTACGGCTTTCCTCAGCAGCCGGGGCAGCCGAATCCCTACGGCCAGCCCGGTCCGTACGGACAGCCCGGTCCGCCCATGCCTCCGCAGGGGGGCGGCAAGGCAGGCAAGACGGTGGCCATCGTGATCGGCTCGCTGGTGATCGTGGGCGCCGTGATCGGCGGCGTCTTCCTGTTCGGGAATGTGGGCGGCGGCGGTTCCGGCGGCGTCGGTGCCGACGGCAAGAAGTACAAGCTGACGTCCCCGCAGACGGTCGCCGGCGAGTACCAGAAGAACAGCGCGGGCACGACGAACGCGATGACGCAGTCCGAGCTTTCGGAGTTCGAGAAGGCGGGCGTCGACAACCCCAAGGACGAGCACGGCTCGTACAAGTCGGGCACGGGCACCGCCGTGAAGCAGCTCAACTTCCAGGGCGTCTGGGGCTCCGTCGAGGACCCCGAGTCCACGGTCGACGCGGCCTTCGCGAAGATGGCCGAGGACAGCGAGGAGAACGCCGAACGCACCGGCAGGAACGCCGAACTCGTAGGCAGCCCGGAGGAGGTCTCTCCGGCGGGCCTCGACGATGAGGCCGTGATGAAGTGCCAGATCATCAAGGTCTCCCTCGGCGCCTCCACTTCGGGCACCGGTGAGCTCAAGGCGCCGCTTTGCATGTGGGCCGACAACAGCACCGTGGCGATGGTGTCGGCGCAGGACGGTGCGGCCGTCCTCACCGGCAGGAGCATGACGATCGACCAGACCGCGGAGCTGTCGAAGAAGCTGCGCGACGACGCACGGGTCGAGATCAAGTAGCCGACGGGGGCAACGGATTCGGGGCCCGGTCCGTCCGATGCGCGGCGCACGCAGGCCGCGCAGGCCGCGCCGCGCAGGCGCATCGCTCAGGTGCGCCTGCGCAGTGCGTACGGATGCCGGGCCCGTCGTTCGACGGAGGAGACACAAGCGATGAGTGACAGTCAGCCGGGCGGCATACCGGCCGCCGCGCAGGACACCGGCGGGACCGGCGGCTCCAGCGGCACGGGGGGCTCCGGCAGCTCCGGCTCCGGCTCCGGCAAGCGTGGCCGCAACGCGGCGATGGCCGGCGGCGCGCTGGTCGTCGTAGCGGCCCTGGTAGGCGGCTACTTCCTCTTCGGCGGCACCGACGCCCCCCGGCACAGGCTGACGACGCCGAAGACCCTCGCGGGCGAGTACCAGCGCGACGGCAAGGGCGAGAAGGGCGACGGCGATGCCTTCGACAACAAGAAGGTGCCCGGCATGACGAGCAACGCGGACGTCAGCGCCGAGTACAAGGCCGGTGCCACCAAGAAGCTCCAACTCGGCGGCGCCTACGGCTCGGTGACCGATCCGCGCAAGGCCGTCGACTGGGTCTTCGAGCAGACGGGCAAGTCGCTGAAGACGGAGACGGGCGCCAGGGCCGAGGGGCGGCTGCGGAAGTTCTCCCCGTCCGCCTTCGACGGGGACGTACTCAAGTGCCAGGAGTACAAGATCTCCAACATGAGCCTGGCGATGTGCGGTTGGGCCGACTCCAGCACCGTCGGCACCGTCTCGTCGATGATCCTCACCAGCGACGGCACATCGACGAAGCCGGTGGATCTGAAGTCGACCGCCGAACTCGCCGCGAAGGTACGCAAGGACGCCCTCGTCACGGCGGACTGAACGCGGGACGGCCCGAGGCCGCCGTAGCCCGGCACACGCTCCGGTGACGAGCGCAGCCAGGAGGAAGGCCATGCGAAGGGGGCGCCAGGCCGGTCAACTCGGCCTGGCGCCCCCTTCGTCGTGCCGTACGGATACGGGCCGCCGTCGGTCTCCCGCAGACTCCGGCTCAGTCCCTCGGCCCGTCAGGCGCTCTTCTCGTGCCGCTCCTGCTCGTTGCCGCGCGAGCGGGGAACGAGCGTCGGGTTCACATTCGAGTGGACGACCTCTTCCGTGATGACGACACGCTCCACGTCCTTGCGTGAGGGCACCTCGTACATCACCGACATCAGGACCTCTTCCATGATGGCGCGCAGCCCGCGGGCACCGGTGCCACGCAGGATCGCCTGATCGGCGATCGCCTCCAGCGCGGGGCGGTCGAAGTCCAGCTCCACGCCGTCGAGTTCGAAGAGCCGCTGATACTGCTTGACGAGGGCGTTACGCGGCTCCATCAGGATCTGGAGCAGCGCCTCACGGTCGAGGTTGTGCACGCTCGTCATCACCGGCAGACGTCCGATGAACTCCGGGATCATCCCGAACTTCACCAGGTCCTCCGGCATGACGTCCTCGAACTGGTTGCTGTCCTCGATCTCCCGCTTGGAGCGGATGGTCGCGCCGAAGCCGATGCCCTTCGCGCCCGCACGCGCCTCGATGATCTTCTCCAGTCCGGCGAAGGCGCCGCCCACGATGAACAGCACGTTCGTCGTGTCGATCTGGATGAACTCCTGGTGCGGGTGCTTGCGTCCGCCCTGCGGCGGCACCGAGGCGGTCGTGCCCTCCAGGATCTTCAACAGGGCCTGCTGGACGCCCTCTCCGGAGACGTCACGTGTGATCGAAGGGTTCTCGCTCTTACGGGCGACCTTGTCGATCTCGTCGATGTAGATGATGCCGGTCTCGGCCTTCTTGACGTCGTAGTCCGCGGCCTGGATCAGCTTCAGCAGGATGTTCTCGACGTCCTCGCCCACATACCCGGCCTCCGTCAGCGCCGTGGCGTCCGCGATGGCGAAGGGGACGTTGAGCATGCGGGCCAGGGTCTGCGCGAGCAGCGTCTTGCCGGAGCCGGTGGGCCCCAGCAGCAGGATGTTGGACTTCGCCAGCTCGATGCCGTCGTCCCGGCCCTGCGGCCCGCCGTTCTCACCGGCCTGGACCCGTTTGTAGTGGTTGTAGACCGCCACCGAGAGGGCCTTCTTCGCGGCCTCCTGGCCGACGACGTACCCCTCAAGGAACTCGGAGATCTCACGAGGCTTGGGCAGCTCGTCCCAGCGCACCTCGGAGGACTCCGCCAGCTCCTCCTCGATGATCTCGTTGCACAGGTCGATGCACTCGTCGCAGATGTACACCCCTGGCCCTGCGATCAGCTTCTTCACTTGCTTCTGGCTCTTCCCGCAGAACGAGCACTTGAGCAGATCGCCGCCATCACCGATGCGTGCCACGAGGTGCTTCCCCTTCGCCTGGGACCGGTCCATCAGCCGTCGGACCGAGGTACGTGCTCTGACGACGGTACCCTGCCGAGCCGTCGAATTGGGCCCCCCTTGGGACGACTCCGTAGAGGCGTGCCAAGGGGGAACGGGACGTGCGCCGTCCGGGCGGCAGGGGTCAGACGCCCATGCCGACCGAGGACTTGCGGGTGGAGACGATCTGGTCGATCAGCCCGTACTCGAGGGACTCCTCGGCGGTGAGGATCTTGTCACGCTCAATGTCGTCACGGATCTGCTCGATCTCCTTCGTGGAGTGCTTCGCGAGCATCTCCTCGAGCTGGACGCGCATCCGCTGGATCTCGTTCGCGGCGATCTCCAGGTCGGAGACCTGGCCGCGGCCCGTCTCGCTGTAGGGCTGGTGGATCAGGATGCGGGCGTTGGGCAGCGCCATCCGCTTGCCGGGGGTGCCGGCGGCGAGCAGCACCGCGGCGGCCGAGGCCGCCTGCCCCATGCAGACCGTCTGGATGTCCGGCTTGACGAACTGCATGGTGTCGTAGATCGCAGTGAGCGCCGTGAACGAGCCGCCGGGGCTGTTGATGTAGAGCGAGATGTCCCGGTCCGGGTCCATCGACTCCAGGCACAGGAGCTGCGCCATGATGTCGTTGGCCGAGGCGTCGTCGATCTGGACGCCGAGGAAGATCACACGCTCCTCGAAGAGCTTCGCGTACGGGTCGTACTCACGCACACCCTGGGAGGTGCGCTCGACGAAGCGCGGAACGATGTAGCGGGAGTCGGGCCGCGGGCCCGTGAACTGTCCCTCGGAGGAGTACGTGCTCTCCTCGCCGCGGAGGCCGCCGGAGGCGGGGAGTCCGGAAAGATTGGTCATCGGAGCCTTCTCCTGGTGATGGGCTGACTGCGGTCGGTGCGCTGCTGCGGAGCCTGAGCCTGCTGCTGTCCTGCGGCGCGGCTCACGCGCCCGTACCGCCGCCTCCCGGAAGCTGTGCCGCCCTGCCGTACACCTCGTCGATCAGGCCGTACTCCTTGGCCTCCTGAGCGGAGAACCAGCGGTCGCGGTCGGCGTCACGGGTCCACTGCTCGACGGTCTGGCCGGTGTGCTGGGCAGAGAGTTCCGCCATCTTCTTCTTCGTACGCAGGAGCTGCTCGGCGTGGATCTTGATGTCCGAGGCGGAGCCCGCGAGGCCGGCCGAAGGCTGGTGGATCAGGATGTCCGCGTTGGGCAGCGCGAAGCGCTTGCCGCGGGTGCCGGCGCTCAGCAGGAACTGGCCCATCGAGGCGGCGAGGCCCATCGCGATGGTGACCACGTCGTTCTTGATGTACTGCATGGTGTCGTAGATCGCCATGCCGGCCTGGATCGAGCCGCCGGGACTGTTGATGTAAAGGAAGATGTCCTTGTCCGGGTCGGCCGCCAGGAGCAGCAACTGAGCGGTGATCTGGTTGGCGATCTCGTCGTCGACGGGCTGGCCGAGGAAGATGATCCGCTCGTTGAGCAGCCGGTTGTAGACCTGGTCGCCGAGGCCACCACCAAGGTGCTCACCGGCGGCCGAAGGCATCGGAAGCGTCACGTGTCCACCTGCTCGTGTCCGGACGGTAGCCGAAGGCGTGCCGTCTCTGGGGTCTTCATGCACTTGGGACCCTAACGCGCGGCACGGGCGCCGCCATCCCGCATCGGGAGCTGTTCGCTGTCAGCGCAGGTCCCATGCGCCCTCTGAGCGCTACGGGCCCGCGCCGCCGTAGCGGTACGCGGGCCCGTAGCGCTCACCGGACCTACGGCCGGATCGTTGCTGTGAGGGCGCGTAGAGGAGCGAAGGGGCGTGCGGAGGTCAGCCCTCCGACTTCTTCTCCTGCTCCTCGTCGCCGTCGTCGGCCTTGGCCTCGGCGGTCTCGGTCTCCGCAGCCTCGGAGGACTCGGCCTCGGAGGACTCGGTCTCGGAAGACTCGGCCTCGACGGTCTCCGCGGTCTCGTCCTCCTCGTCGTCGAGGTCGACGACCTCGCCGTTGGAGTCCTTGACCGTGGCCTTCTCCACGACGGTGGCCAGGGCCTTGCCGCGCGCCACCTCGCCCACGAGCATCGGCACCTGCCCGCCCTCTACGACGGCCTGCGCGAACTGGTCGGGGCTCATGCCGGAGGACTGCGCACGGCGCATCAGGTGCTCCGTCAGCTCTTCCTGGCTGACGTTGAGCTTCTCCTCGCTGACCAGCTCGTCGAGGACGAACTGGGTGCGGATGCCCTTCTCCGCCTGCTCCTTCAGCTCGCTGTCGAAGTCCTCCTCGGACTTGTCCTGCATCTGAAGGTAGGTGGCCAGGTCGAGGCCCATCTGGGCGAGCTGGTTGTTGACGAGGTTGTTCTTACGGGTGGCGACCTCGTCGGCGAGCAGCTTGTCCGGTACGGGGACCTCGACGAGCTCCAGGAAGGCGTCGAGCACCTTCTCCTGGGCCTCGGTGGCCTGCTCGTACTTCTTCTGCTGCCCGAGACGCTTGCGGCTGTCCTCGCGCAGCTCCTCAAGGGTGTCGAACTCGCTGGCGAGCTGGGCGAAGTCGTCGTCCAGCTCGGGCAGTTCACGCGAGGAGACCGTCTGGACCTTCACCGAGACCTCGGCCTCCTTGCCGGCGGCCGAGCCGCCCTTCAGCTCGGAGGTGAAGGTGGCGGTGCCGCCGGCCTCGAGACCGGTGACGGCCTCGTCGATGCCTTCGAGCAGCTCGCCCGAGCCGATCGTGTAGTCGACGCCTTCCGCGACGCCGTCCTCCAGGACCTCGCCGTCGACCTTGGCCTCCAGGTCGACCTTGACCACGTCGCCCTCGGCTGCGGCACGCTCGACGACCGTGGTGGAGGCGAAGCGCTCACGGAGCTGCTCCACGGCCTTGTCCACGTCCTCGTCGGAGACCTCGGCGGCCTCGACCTCGACCTCGATTCCCGAGTAGTCGGGAATGGTGATCTCGGGACGGATGTCGACCTCGGCGGTGAAGGACAGCAGCTCGTTGTCCTTCAGGTCCGTGATGTCGACCTCGGGCTGGCCCAGAGGGTTCAGCTCGCCCTCCTCGACGGCCGACTGGTAGAGCTTCGGAAGCGCGTCGTTGACCGCCTCCTCCAGCACCGCGCCGCGTCCGAACCGCTGGTCGATCACCCGGGCCGGGATCTTGCCCTTGCGGAAACCGGGGACGGTGACCTGCTGGTTGATCTTCTTGTACGCCGCGTCGAGGCTGTCCTTGAGCTCCTCGAAGGGCACCTCGACTGTGAGCCGAACCCGGGTGGGGTTCAGGGTCTCCACGGCGCTCTTCACGGTCGGTCTCCTTGGGGCTGACTTCTGGGGAATTCACGCTTTGCCGGGCGCCCCGCAAACGGCTCGGAATCCGGACACGACGCAGGCACGCGCGTCTTGCATAGTACGTGGTCGGGGTGGCCGGATTCGAACCGACGACCTTCCGCTCCCAAAGCGGACGCGCTACCAAGCTGCGCCACACCCCGTCGGTGCGACACGTAGAGTACATCGACTTCCACGCGGTCAGTCCGGGTATCAAGTCAGGCCCAGGTCAACACGGGTAACCGCGCTGAGGTGCGCTTACGGGGGCGTATCGGGGGGCGCGACCGGGGCCC
Source organism: Streptomyces marispadix (assembly GCF_022524345.1). Classification (NCBI taxonomy): domain Bacteria; kingdom Bacillati; phylum Actinomycetota; class Actinomycetes; order Kitasatosporales; family Streptomycetaceae; genus Streptomyces; species Streptomyces marispadix. The sequence continues at coordinate 1,775,064 of NZ_JAKWJU010000002.1, forward strand.
GCCCCGCCTTTCACGCCCGGTGCGCGGCCCGGCACCTCGCGGCGCGGTGACGGGAGGTCCCGCAAGGCCCGTCGCTCGCCCTCCCCGCCGAGCGGCCGTGGAGGAACTGCCCGCGTCCTACGGGCACTTGGCGTCGCCTCGTGCTTTTGCGTGAAGGGCGGTTCGCGTGAGGTGCCGGCTGCGCGTGGGACGTGGGAGGGGCCGGTGAGCCGGCACCGGGAGGGCTCCGGCCCCGCTGCCTACGGCCCCCGGTGGGCGCGTTCGCCGTACGCACGCGTCAACTGGGCGTCCCCGCAAGGAAGATGCCGGTCCGTGTCCGTCAGCTCTGTGTCTGCCAGCGTCGGACAGTGCCGGTCAGTGGCATGCCGGTCGCTCCCGGTCGCCGCCGCCGGACCTGCGCCGCAGGCGGGGGACCCTGCACCCCGGGCAGGGGTCTGCGGGGATCGTCCTCCTCGTCGCCCACGAGCGGCCTCGGCGACCCGTCCTCGCAGGTCGCGGTCTGTTCGATCTCTTCGGCAGCAGGTCAGAATAGTGTGCCGCTCCGACATGGACTACGATGCAGTCCGTGCCGCTCCGACGGGCGTCCGATGCAGGTCCCGGAAAGCCGTGATCATGCAGGAGAGTCGTCATCAGGCGTACGGGGCGGGGCAGTTGCGGGCGTAGCTCAATGGTAGAGCCCTGGTCTTCCAAACCAGCTACGCGGGTTCGATTCCCGTCGCCCGCTCGGCGATCACGAAGGGCCGGCCCCCACCGGGGCCGGCCCTTCGGCGTGCGACAGCGGCGCCGGTGCTGCCGCCGAGGGGCGGGACGGCGCCGCCGCGCACCGGAAGCTGATGCGCGCTAGAAGCTGATCTGATTGATCATGTCCGCCAGCGAGTTCATGAACCTGTTCACGGACGGCGCGATGTCGGTCGAGGCCAGGAAGAACCCGAAGAGCACCGCAACGATCGCGGGCCCCGCCTTTATCGATCCACCCCTGATCATCACCACCAGGATGACTGCCAACAGCAGCACCACAGACAGTGAAATGGCCACAACTGATCACACCCTTGCCCGTCGGAAAGCCTCAGCGGCCGAGGGGCCCGTCGCCACCACTCCCCCCGCCGCGGACCATCGTGCCACCAAGTCGTGTGCACGTGGAGATGGGTGACGAATCGTCGGCGCCGTTGGACCTTCCCCGGTCGTTGCCGTTCTCCCCAGCCTGCACACCCTCTACACGCTCCGGACACAGTCGTGACGCATCTCCCACCGGGCGGCGGGGCGTAATACGTACGGTAATTCGGGACGCTACGGGCCGATCAATGCGCTGCGCAGCGATAATGCAACATGTGCAAGAGGGACGCGACTTCACCGGCGCGACTGCGGGGCTAATTGCCCCCGCATCGCCGGGTGTTGTGGACTCGATCACAGACCGTTTACGTAAACGGTCCTCCCTGGTGGCGAACAAGCCCCGATCCGGGGGCGATCCGGCCCCGTGCGCGCTGCCCGCGCGACCACCCGAGCCCTCTTTATGTCCTGGCATTACGGACATGTCATGGCAGAACGCACTGCCGTAGCAGCTCTGCCACAGGAAATCCAAGCCCGCGCAGGTGTGTCGAAAACTGTGCCGGGTAGGCGTGTTGGAATCTCGCCAAGAATTTACGCCTCGCAGGTTTGACCACTAAGGTGCGACAGATGTTGCACGCTGGTTATGAGCGGGCACCGCTCCCCCCGGTCCGCCAGGAGTCCCCCTCCGCGACGTCCGACGCGTCGACGGAGCCGCTTACCAAGGTGAAGAAAAAGCCCGCCGACCAGCGGGACCCCTTTCTCGACAACGCGAAGTACCTCACGATCGTGCTCGTCGCGATCGGGCACGTATGGGATCCGCTGCGCGACGACAGCCGCATGGCCGGAGCCCTCTACTTCGTGCTGTACGCGTTCCACATGCCGGCGTTCATCATCGTCTCCGGCTACCTCTCGCGCAGCTTCTCGGGCAAGCCCCGGCAGATCAAGCGGCTCGTCACCGGCGTGCTCGTGCCGTACGTGGTCTTCCAGACCGTCTACACGTTCTTCATGCGGTGGGCGAGCGACAACCCCGACCGCGAGTTCCACTACCAGGAGCCCGGCTTCGCCCTGTGGTTCCTGGTCGCGCTCTTCCTGTGGCGGCTGACGACGCCGCTGTGGAAGAGCATGCGCTGGCCGCTGCCGGTGGCCCTCGCGGTCGCGGTCGCCGCGGGCGTCACCCCGAGCATCAACAGCGACCTGAACCTGATGCGCGTCGCCGCGTTCCTGCCGTACTTCGTGCTGGGCCTCCAACTGCGGCCCGAGCACTTCCAGATCGTCACGCGCAGGAAGGTCCGGATGCTGGCGCTGCCGGTCTTCGCGGGCGCGCTGCTGTTCGCCTACTGGGCCGTGCCGCGGATGTCCAAGGGCTGGTTCCTGCACGACAAGGCCTCGCAGGACCTCGGGGCGCCGGCCTGGGTGGGCGGTGTGATGACGCTCGCCACCTTCGGCTGCGGGCTCGTGCTGACCGCGGCGTTCCTGGCGCTGGTGCCGCGCCGCCACATGTGGTTCACGAGCCTCGGCGCCGGGACGCTGTACGCGTATCTGCTGCACGTCTACCCGATCAAGATCTCGCGTGAGTTCGAGTGGTACGACATGGACTGGGTCGACCACCCCGCGAGCCGCGTCGCCATCACGTTGCTGGCCGCGGTGATGATGACCGTGCTGTGTACCTCGCCAATCCGCCGCATCTTCCGCTTCGTGATGGAGCCGAAGCTGGAGTGGTTCTTCAAGCGGGACGCGGGCGAGCAGGCACGGGCGCGTGAGAACGCTTCCGCTTCCGCCGCGCGTGCGCACGGGAAGCAGGGGAGGCCGGCACCGGCCGGGCAGCCGGGCGCCGCCGCGGCTCCCGAGCGGACCGGCGCGGGCTCAGGGGCGTACCACCGCTCAGGCACGGCGTCGTACGAGTCCGGGCCGTACGAGTCGGGGTCGTACGAGTCGGCCTCACGAGGCGGCAGCGGCGGCAAGCACGCCAGGTAGACGACCGGGCAGAGAGCAACGCCGGACAAGAGCATCAGGCCGAGGGCAACCGGCCGAGAGCGCAGGCAAGGACCGAAGGCAGGCGGGAGGGGCGACCGGGAGCGTGCCGCGATGGGCGCCCCGGAACGCCCCTCCCGCTGTTTCCGTCCGTGATCGACGGTCACGTCCGTCCCCGTGCCGGTCGCACCGGTCCCGGGGACAGCGGCGAAGCCTGCGAAGTGCCCGGAGCCCGCGAAGGGTTCAGCCCCGGCAGAGCAGCAGCAGCGCACGGTCGTCGTTGACGTCCCGTGCCACGGTCTCTATGAGGTGCCAGGCGGCGCCGTGGAAGCCGGAGGCGACGTGCCGGTCGGCCTCGCCGGTGAGCCGGTCGATGCCGTCGGCCATCTCCCGCTCGGAGGTCTCGACGAGGCCGTCGGTGAAGAGCATCAGCACGTCGCCCTTGAGCAACGTCCCCTTCACCGGGTCGAACTGGGCGCCCTCGTACACGCCGAGCAGCGGCCCGTCGCCCGACTTCTCCTCCCACTTGCCGGTGCCCGCGCCCCTTTGGAGCGCGGGGACGTGTCCCGCCGAGAAGAGTTCGTAGTCGCCGCTGTCGAGGTCGAGTACGAGATGTACGGACGTGGCGAAGCCCTCGTCCCAGTCCTGGCGCAGCAGATAGCCGTTGGCGGCGGGCAGGAAGGCGTGCGGGGGCAGCGAGCCCAGCAGACCGCCGAAGGCGCCGGAGAGCAGCAGCGCACGCGAACCGGCGTCCATGCCCTTGCCCGACACGTCCGTCAGCACCACTTCGAGGGTCCGCTCGCCGGGCCCGGTGCGCGCCGCGACCACGAAGTCCCCGGAGAAGGACTGCCCGCCCGCCGGGCGCAGCGCCATCTCGCGGTGCCAGCCGCGCGGCAGCCTGGGCAGCTTGCTCTGTACGCGGATGCGTTCGCGGAGGTCGAAGAGCATGGTGCCGCCGCGACGCCACGGCACGCCCACGCGGCTGCGGAACTGTGCGACGAGCAGGCCCGACAGCCCGGCGGCGGCCACCACCAGGATGGTGCCGGGCGTGACCCGGCCCGCGCCGTCCTCGTACGGACCGAGCATCGCGGACTCGACGATGAGGGCGCCCGCGGCCGACGCGTAGAGCGCGAGAAGGCTTGCGGGCCGCAGCAGCAGACCGCCCGCGATAAGCGGCATCACCAGCGCCTCGGGGGCGGCCCACAGCGGCATCACGACGGTCAGTACGGTCAGTGCCGGAATGGTGAGAAGCAGAGCGCTGAAGGCGAGCCAGTCGGAGACTCCGCCGCGGAAATAGTCGACGGCGGAGCGGCGCAGCCCTGTGCGAGCCCGGTGCAACGCTCTTCGCGTCTTGTGCAACCGGGCCCTCGAGGGTGTGAGGCTCGGACGTCGTACCGCCATGCAGATGGACCTTATCCAGGCTTTGACCAGTGCGTCGATTCCGTTCACGACGTGCACGAACGACGGAACGTGCGTATGCACGTGCAGCAGCACGGTGAAGCACGGAAATACGTTCGCCGTTTCTCAAAACCCCTGCTAGAGAAGGCGCATGGCAACAGAGTTGCGCATCCTGCGCCCCGGTGAATGGGACTTTTGGTACGACGGAATTCTTCGCGCTTTCGGTGCTGTGGGTGACAAGGAACGGGAGCTGCACCGGGAGTTGACCGAGGTCGGCCGCTCGCTCGGCGCCTGGGACGGTGACCGGCTCGTCGGCTCCGCGAGTCTGATCTCGTTCCGGATGACCGTGCCCGGTGGAGCGCTCGTATCCGCTGCGGGCCTGTCCATGGTGCATGTGGCGTCGACGCATCGGCGCCGCGGCATCCTCCGCTCGATGATGCGGCGGCAGTTGGACGAGACGCGGGCCGCGGGCGCGGAGCCGCTGTCGGTGCTCACCGCCTCGGAACCGCACATCTACGGACGATTCGGCTACGGCATGGCGACGCGGGAGCTCCACGCCGAGATCGACACCGGTCGCGTCGCCTTCGAACCGCCCCCGGAGTCGGAGGGGACACGGCTGCGCGTCGTCGACGACCCGGCGTCGGTGATGAAGGAGTGCGAGGCCGTCTACGCACGCCGGGTCCCGGAGCGGCCCGGAATGCTGGAACGTGCCCCCGGCTGGGAGCGGCGCCCGCTGCTGGACATCCCGGAGAAGCGGAACGGCGCGACGCCGCTGGCCTGCGTACTGGCGGAGGACGAGCACGGCGAGGTGCGCGGTTACGCCCGCTATTCGCTGAAGAACGGCTGGGACGAGGACGACGTGCCGAAGGGCAGCGTGCTGCTGCGGGATCTGGAGGCGCTGGACACCGCGGCCTACGGGGCGCTGTGGCGATTCCTGTGGGAGATCGATCTGATGCCGCTGCTGCGGGTGGAGGCCCGTCCGGTGGACGATCCATGGCTGCACATGACGGGCGACAGCGTCAGGCTGTGCCGCCCGCGCTGGCGGGACGGTCTGTTCCTGCGGCCTGTCGAGGTGGGGGCCGCGCTGGCGGCCCGCAGCTACAGCGCGCCCGTCGACGTGGTGCTGGAGGTCGAGGACGCCTTCTGCCCCTGGAACGCGGGGCGTTGGCGGCTGAGCGGCGACAGCACGGGCGCGACGTGTGAGCGTACCGGCGACGCGGCGGAACTCTCGCTGTCCGTACGGGAGTTGGGGGCCGCCTACCTCGGTGGCACGGCGCTGCGGGCGCTGGCCTCGGCGGGGCGGGTGCGGGAGCGGAGGAAGGGGGCGCTGGGCGCGGCCTCATGCGCCTTCTCCACGGATGTCGCGCCATGGCTGCCGCACGGCTTCTGACGGGAGGGGACGGGACGGCGATGGGGATTGCGGACGCGCCCGGGCCGGGCAGGGTCAGGCGGATGTCCGGTGGGGCGCACGCTGGATGTTCCGGTCAGCCGGTCTGGCACCCCGGGCACCAGAAGAGGTTGCGTGCGGCCAGCCCGGCCGTGCGGACCGGTGCGCCGCAGACGAGGCACTCCATCCCCGCGCGGCGATAGACGTACACCTCGCCGCCGTGGTCGTCGACCCGGGGCTCGCGCCCCATGGCCTCCGGCGTGTGCTCGGGCCGCACGGTGTCGATGCGGTTGTTGCGCACCCCCTCGTGCATCAACGCGACGAGGTCGGCCCAGATCGCGTCCCATTCCGTACGGCTGAGGCCCCGTCCGGGGCGGTACGGGTCGATGCCGTGCCGGAAGAGCACCTCGGCACGGTAGACGTTGCCGACGCCCGCGACGATCTTCTGGTCCATCAGCAGTGCGGCCACGGTGGTACGGCTGCGGGAGATGCGCGACCAGGCGGCCTCCGGGTCGGCGTCGGCACGCAGCGGGTCGGGGCCGAGCCGTTCCTCGACGGCCTGCTTCTCGGCGTCGGTGATCAGCTCGCAGCGGGTCGGTCCGCGCAGATCCGCGTAGCCGCCGGCGTCGTGGCCGGACGCGTCCCCGTCGGCGCTGATCCTCAGCCGCACCTGGCCTACGGGGGCCGGTGCCGGTCCCGTACCGAAGGTGAACTTGCCGTACAGGCCGAGGTGTACGTGCACCCAGCCCGTGCCGTCGAAGCCGAGGAAGAGGTGCTTGCCGTGCGCCTCGGCGCCGGTGAGGACCTGGCCGTCGACGAGGGCCGCGCCGTCGGCGAACTTCCCCTGGGGGCTGGCGGCGCGCACCTTGCGGTCGCCGAAGCGTTCGCGGCAGTCGCGGGCGAGCCGGTGGATCGTGTGCCCCTCGGGCATGCGGTCAGGACTCCGGGTGGTGTGCGGGTACGGGAGGAAGCTGCCCCGTCTCCTCGTACGCGGAGAGCATTCCGATGCGGCGCTCGTGCCGCTCCCCACGGGAGAAGGGCGTACGCAGGAACGTCTGAACGAAGTGCAGCGCCTCGTCCTCGCTGTGCATGCGCGCGCCGATGCTGATGACGTTGGCGTCGTTGTGCTCGCGTGCCAGCGTCGCCGTCTCCTCGCTCCAGACCAGGGCGCAGCGCACGCCCTTGACCTTGTTCGCGGCCATCTGCTCGCCGTTGCCGGAACCGCCGACGACGATGCCGAGGCTCTCGCCGTCGTTCGCGGTGCGCTCGGCGGCACGCAGACAGAAGGGCGGGTAGTCGTCCGCCGCGTCGTAGATGTGGGGACCGCAGTCGACGGGCTCGTGCCCGGCGGCCTTCAGCCGCTCGACGAGGTGGTTCTTGAGTTCGTAGCCCGCATGGTCGGAGCCGAGGTACACGCGCATGGCGAGGAGTCTATGCGGCGCCGTGCGGGCGCGGCGCACCGGGCGTGACCTCGGAAGACCTCGCAAGACGCGACCAGAACGCGGCCAGGACACCGCCGATTCACGGCCGAGACCCATCCGGTGCCCGGCCAACACGCGGCCCCGGCGGACGCGTTCGCCGTCCGGGGCCGCGGCTGCTGCGACCGGTGCCGGGCCCGGGTCAGCTCCGGCGCCCCGCCAGCTTCCACGCGGCGGGCAGCGCGACCATCGCGAGCGCCGCCTTCAGCACGTCACCGACGAGGAAGGGCACCAGCCCGGCCGCCACCGCCTCGGACGCGGACATGCCTGCCGCGACCGCGAGATAGGGCACGCCCACCGCATACGTCAGCGCCGTTCCGGCGGCCATCGTCCCGGCCGTACGCAGCGGCCCGCGGTCACCGCCGCGCCGGGCCAGCGCCCCGACGACGGTGGCGGCCAGCAGCATGCCGAGCACGTAGCCGAAGGACGGCATCGCCGCACCCGAGGCGGCGTCGGCGAACCACGGCACCCCGGCGGCGCCCGCCAGCGTGTACAGCGCCATGGCGAGGAAGCCGCGGCGCGCGCCGAGACCCGCGCCCACGAGGAGCGCCGCGAAGGTCTGCCCGGTGACCGGGACCGGCGATCCCGGTACGGGGACGGCGAGTTGGGCGGCGACACCGGTCAGCGCGGCTCCGCCGAGGACGAGCACCGCGTCGCGTACATGCGCCCGGGGCCCGTCGGCGACGGCCGTGGCCGGGGCGAGCACATCGGCGAGAACGGTGCCGGGGCGGGGGTCGGCGGCGGGTGTGAGGGCGCTCATCGGGCGGCTCCGGATGATGTGTCGATACGGCGGTGTGCGAACTGTCCGACGCTAGCCGAAACCGCCACAGAGCGATGTGACCCGGCGTACACCCGGCGAACAGAAGTACGGGGACAGGAGGGGGAGTTGAGCGGGAGCCGGCCGTGACCCCGGGGTCTGAAGGGCGCCTCCCGCACCGGCTTCCGCGTCGTCCGCTCATCGGCCGCCGATCCCCACGGGGCGCTTGATCCACCGCCGGAACCCGCTGCGAGACTGGTTTGCCGCTACACCGATCCAACCGCAGTCCCCTCAGGAAACAGGAACGGCCTCTCATGACGCGCACCGAGCTGTCCGACGCGCCCCCACCGTCACCGAAGGGCTCCAGAACCGACTCCGAACGATCCGCCCTGTCCCACGGCCTCAAGCAGCGCCACTTGTCCATGATCGCGCTCGGCGGCGTGATCGGAGCCGGGCTCTTCGTGGGCTCCGGCGCGGGCATCGCCGCCGCGGGGCCCTCGATCGTCCTCGCCTACGCCGCATCCGGCCTCCTGGTGATGCTCGTGATGCGCATGCTGGGCGAGATGTCCGCGGCGAACCCCGCTTCCGGCTCCTTCTCCGTACACGCGGAGCGGGCGCTCGGCCCCTGGGCGGGCTTCACGGCCGGATGGATCTACTGGGCGCTGCTGTGCGTCGCCATCGCGACCGAGGCGACCGCTGCCGGCGACATCGTCACGCAGTGGCTGCCGGGCACCGAGCCGTGGATGTGGGTCGCTGCCTTCATGGCGCTGTTCTGCCTGACGAATCTCGTCGCCGTACGGAACTTCGGCGAGACGGAGTTCTGGTTCGCCGCGCTGAAGATCTTCGCCATCACGGCGTTCCTGCTGCTGGGCGCCGCCGCGATAGCAGGAGTGCTGCCCGGCGTGGAGGCTCCCGGCACCGCGAACCTCACCGGCGAGGGCGGCTTCCTGCCCGCCGGTACCAACGGTCTCGTCGTGGGCCTGCTCGCCTCGGTCTTCGCATACGGCGGCCTGGAGACGGTCACCATCGCGGCGGCCGAGTCCGAGGACCCGGTCAAGGGCGTCGCGAAGGCCGTGCGCACGGCGATGTGGCGCATCGCGGTCTTCTACGTCGGCTCGATGCTGGTGATCGTCACGCTGATCCCGTGGGACGACAAGTCCGTCGTCGCCGGACCGTACGCCGCCGTGCTGGACCACATCGGCATCCCGGCCGCCGCGCAGGTCATGAACATCGTGGTGCTCGTGGCCCTGCTCTCGGCCATGAACGCCAACATCTACGGTGCGTCCCGCATGGCGTACTCCCTGATCGCCCGCGGGCAAGGCCCCCGTGTACTCGGCAGGGTCGGCGCGAGCGGCGTGCCGCGTCCGGCGGTCGTGGCCTCGTCGGTCTTCGGCTTCGTGGCGGTGCTGCTGAACTTCTGGTGGCCGGACACCGTCTTCCAGTGGCTGCTGAACACGGTGGGCGCCGCGACGCTCGTCGTCTGGGGGTTCATCGCCGTCTCGCAGCTGGTCAGCAGGCGGAAGCTGGAGCGGGAGGCACCGGAGAAGCTCGTGGTGCGGATGTGGGCCTACCCCGTCCTGACCGTGGTGGCCCTGCTCGGCATCCTCGCCGTGCTCGTGCTGATGCTGCGCGAGGGCGATACCCGTACCCAACTCGCCTTCACCGGCTGCCTGACGGCCGTGCTGATCGCGACGGGACTGGCCCGGCAGAAGGCACGTGAGCGCGGCCCCGGCCGTGGCGAGGCGGGCGAGGGCGCCGGGCGGGTCGCCGAGTCGGGTGAGGAGACGGGCGGTTCGAATGCGGGTGACGACCCGGCCTGACCCCGGTTCCCGGCCCCGGCCCCGGCCTCTGAAACCGACGGCCCGAAGAGGCATCACGGAGCGGTCCCGCAATGCGGGGCCGCTCCGTTTTCTCTGCCGCTGTTGCTGCTAGCGTCTTCTTGCAAGTAATGTGCAATAAGAGGAGACGCCCATGGCCCTGTATTCGCTGCCTGAGCTGCCGTACGACTACTCCTCACTGGAGCCGGTCATCAGCGGCGAGATCGTCGAGTTGCACCACGACAAGCACCACGCGGGCTATGTGAAGGGCGCCAACGACGCGCTGGAGCAGCTCGCCGAGGCCCGTGAGAGCGACCAGTGGGGCGCGGTCAACGGGCTGGAGAAGAACCTGGCGTTCCATCTCTCCGGGCACATCCTGCACAGCATCTACTGGCGGAACATGACGGGCGACGGCGGCGGCGAGCCCCTGGAGAAGGACGGCACGGGCGAACTCGCGGACGCCATCGCCGAGTCGTTCGGCTCCTTCGCGAGGTTCAGGACGCAGATGTCGAAGGCGGCCGCCACCACGCAGGGCTCCGGATGGGGCGTCCTCGCCTATGAGCCGGTGACCGGGCGGCTCATCGTCGAGCAGGTCTACGACCACCAGGGCAACGTCGGCCAGGCCAGCGTGCCGCTCCTGGTCTTCGACGCCTGGGAGCACGCGTTCTATCTCCAGTACCGCAACCAGAAGGTGGACTTCGTCGAGGCGATGTGGCGCGTAGTGAACTGGCAGGACGTGGCCGCGCGTTACACGGCGGCGAAGGAGAAGGGGAACACCCTGCTGACGGCCCTGTAGACCCTGCGAGCGCGGCCCTGTGAGCGCTGGGCTGTGAACGCGGCGCTGCGGGCCCCTGGGACCTCCTGCCCTCGTGATCGTCTTCTCACCTTTCACCGGGCAGGCGGAGAGAAAGGGAGGGTCCCCGTACGGGCGTGACGTACGGGGACCCTCCTGCCTGTGCGTCCCGGCGCGGCCTTTCGCCGCCCAGCCGCCCGTCGCCGGTCGCCGGGTCTTCAGTCGCCGGGTCGTCGTCAGTCGTCGAAGACGGGCCCGACGTCCCTGGTGCGCTTGATCTCGAAGAAGCCCGGAGTGGACGCCACCATCAGCGTGCCGTCCCACAGCTTCGCCGCCGCCTCGCCCTTGGGAGCAGGCGTGACGACGGGCCCGAAGAACGCGATGCGCGAACCGTCCGCGCCGGGCACGGCGATCACCGGGGTGCCGACGTCCTGGCCCACGAGGTCGATGCCCTCCTTGTGCGACGCCCGCAGCGCCTCGTCGTACTCCGTGGAGTCCGCGGCGTCCGCCAGGTCCGTGGGCAGCCCGGCCTCCTCCAGGGCGGCGGTCAGCAACTCCCGCGACAGCTCCTGGCCCCGGTTGTGCAGCCGGGTGCCGAGCGCGGTGTAGAGCGGGCCCAGCGCCTCGGGGCCGTGCTTCTGCTCCGCGGCGATGCACACCCGTACCGGCCCCCACGCGGCAGCGAGCATCTCCCGGTAGCCCTCGGGCAGTTCGTCCAGCTTGTCCTCGTTGAGCACGGCCAGGCTCATCACATGCCAGCGGACCTCCACCGGCCGCACCTTCTCCACCTCCAGCATCCAGCGGGAGGTCAGCCAGGCCCACGGGCACCTGGGGTCGAACCAGAAGTCGGCGACGGTCTTCTCGGGCATGACACGTTCTCCTCGGCTCTGCTCGGCAGGATGGTCCGTCGGTCCGGCGGGTCGGCCGGTCTCTGCGGCAACGCACGGACGACGGCCGCAATTCCCATGTGCCCGCCGCCTACGGCGCGTGAAATGCTGAGCGGCGTCGCCGAGAACTCGAGACGAGGAGCCACGCCGTGCCCGGAGAGAACCTGACCCGCCAAGAGGCACAGCGACGGGCCGGCCTGCTGACGGTGGACGGCTACGAGGTGGCGCTGGATCTGCGCTCCGCGACCGCTCCCCCGCCGGCGAAGGGGCCGCGTACGTTCCGTTCGACGACGACGATCCGCTTCCGCTGCTCGGAGCCGGGTGCCTCGACGTTCGCCGACCTCATCGCGCCCCAGGTGCACTCGGTGACCCTCAACGGGCGTTCGCTGCCGGTCGACTCGGTCTTCGACGGCTCCCGCATCGCGCTCGACGGGCTGGAGGCCGAGAACGAGCTGACGGTGGACGCGGCCTGCGCCTACAGCCGTACCGGCGAGGGCCTGCACCACTTCCTCGACCCCGAGGACGGCGAGGTCTACCTCTACACGCAGTACGAACCGGCCGACAGCCGCAGGGTTTTCGCCAACTTCGAGCAGCCGGACCTCAAGTCCCGCTTCGCCTTCACCGTCACCGCGCCGGCGCGCTGGACGGTGCTCGGCAACGGGGCGAGCCAGGGCGAGCCGCAGCCGCTCGACGAGGGCGCCGCCGCCGTCTGGCGCTTCGCCCCGACGGAACCGATCTCCACGTACATCACGGCCGTCGTCGCCGGGCCGTACCACTACGTCACCGACACCTACCGCAGCCCCGGGGGCGAGCTGGAGATCCCGCTGGGCGCGCTGTGCCGCAAGGGCCTGGCCAAGCACTTCGACCCGGAGGACGTCTTCACCGTCACCAAGCAGGGCCTGGACTTCTTCCACGAGCACTTCGGCTTCCCGTACCCGTTCGGCAAGTACGACCAGGCGTTCGTGCCCGAGTACAACCTCGGCGCGATGGAGAACCCCGGACTGGTCACCTTCCGCGAGGAGTTCGTCTTCCGAGGCAAGGTCACGGAAGCCTCCTACGAGCACCGGGCGAACGTCATCCTGCACGAGATGGCGCACATGTGGTTCGGCGACCTCGTGACGATGCGCTGGTGGGACGACCTGTGGCTGAAGGAGTCCTTCGCCGACTTCATGGGCGCGCTGGCGCTGGTGGAGGCGACGCGCTTCAAGGACGGCTGGATCACCTTCGCCAACCGCCGCAAGTCCTGGGCGTACCGGGCCGATCAGCTTCCCTCGACGCACCCCGTCACGGCGGACATCCGCGATCTGGAGGACGCCAAGCTCAACTTCGACGGGATCACCTACGCCAAGGGCGCGTCCGTACTGAAGCAGCTCGTCGCATACGTGGGGCGGGAGACCTTCCTGGAGGGGGCGCGGCGCTACTTCCAGCGGCACGCGTGGGGGAACACGACGCTGGCGGACCTGCTGGCGGTACTGGAGGAGACCTCCGGGCGCGACATGGACGAGTGGTCGCGGGCGTGGCTGCAGACGGCGGGCGTCAACTCCCTCACGCCGCAGGTCACTTGTGACGCCGACGGACGGGTCACCGAGCTGGCGGTGCTCCAGGAGGCGCCCGGCAGCCATCCCGTGCTGCGTCCGCACCGTGTGGCCGTCGGCCTGTACCGGCACGAGGGCATGGGGCGCGGGCTGGTGCGCTACGCACGTGCGGAGACGGACGTCACGGGCGCCCGTACGGTCGTCGAGGAGCTGTCCGGTGCGGAACGCCCGGATCTGGTGCTCGTCAACGACGACGACCTCACGTACTGCAAGACCCGCCTCGACGAGGTGTCGATGGCGACGCTGCGCGCGCACCTCGGTGAGCTGGCCGCCGGGCCCGGCGAGGAGCGAGGCGCGGCGGAGGCGGAGGCCGACGGCGGTCACAACCCCTCACTGTCCAGGGCGCTTTGCTGGTCGGCGATGTGGAATCTGACGCGTGACGGGCTGATGCCCGCGAGGGACTTCGTCTCGCTGGTGCTCTCCTTCGCGGGCACCGAGTCGGATGTCGGCGTGCTACAGATGCTGCACGCCTGGAGCCGGTCCGCGGTCGTCAGCTACGCCGCCCCGGAGTGGCGCGACGAGGGCCGAAGGGCGCTCGCGGAGGGCGCGTTGAGCATGCTGCGCCTGGCGGAGCCGGGCAGCGGGCACCAGTTGGCGTGGGCGCGCTTCTTCGCGGCCGTGGCCGACGACGAGAAGGATCTGCGGCTGCTGCGGGGGCTGTTGGGCTCGCCCGCGCCGGGCGGTTCGAAGGGGTCCGGGGGCGAAGGAGCGGCCCGTATCGACGGGCTGGTCATCGACCAGGAGCTGCGCTGGACGTTCCTGGAGACGCTCGCCGCACGGGGCGAAGCCGACGCGGAACTGCTCGACTCCGAACTCGCCCGCGACGACACGGCGTCCGGCAAGCGCCACCATGTGCGCTGTCTGGCGGCGCGCCCCTCGCCGGAGGTCAAGGCGCGTGCGTGGGACGCGGTGATGACCTCCGACCGGCTGTCGAACGCGCTGGTCGAGGCCACCATCGCGGGGTTCGCCCAGCCCGGTCAGCAGGAGCTGACGGCGCCGTACGCACAGCCCTACTTCGAGGCGCTGGAGGAGGTCTGGCGCACCCGTTCCATCGAGATCGCGATGTCGATCGTGCGCGGGCTCTACCCCGATCTCCAGGGCGACCAGGCCACTTTGGACGCGACCGACGCATGGCTGGCCGCGCACGAGGACGCGGCGCCCGCGCTGCGGCGCCTCGTGCTGGAGGCACGTGACGATCTGGCCCGTGCGCTGCGGGCGCAGCGCTGCGACGCGGCCGCGGGGGCCTCAGCCCGTTAGACGGCCGGGGACCGGGTTGCGTAGGGACGCTCCCTCGGACGCGGGCGACCGCGACGCGCACGGCACGCAGCACGCCTAAGGGCGCCCGGCCATACGGCGGCACAGCGCCGGGCGCAGGGGGGTCGTGCGGGCACCCGGCCGTACGGGCAGGTGAACGCGTGGCGCGGCTACGGAACGCAGCGCGCCCGGCTACGCCACGACCGTGAACGGCAACGAGGAGCTGTCGTCGTGCCGTTGGTACCAGTGGCGGTAGGCGTCGCTCGCCCACGCCACCTCGCGATACGCGGCTTCGAGGTCCGCGAGCAGTGCCGCGGGTTCGATCGCGGGCGCCGTGCCGGGTGCGGCGTCGGGCGGCGCCTCCCTTGTGGCCAGCAGCAGCCGTACCGCCAGCGGGTCGCCCCGCAGCGGCCGTACTATCCGGCCGGGACGGGCGGGCGCGGTCGGCTGGCAGGGTGCGACGACCTCTCCGGCGGCCACGAGGTCGGCGGCGGCGAGGTTGTCGCCGTGCACGACACGGGGGTTGATGCCCGCCTCGGCGAAGACCCTGCGCAGACCGGTCCATTCGCCGTCGGCGGCGGGGTCGACCATCCACCGCTCGTGTGCGAGTTCCGTCAGGCTCAGCACGGAACGGGACGCGGCCGGGTGCGTGGCGGACAGGGCGACGAACTGCGGCTCGCGCTCTACCAGTACGTGCACCTCCACGCCGTCGGGTATCTGCAACGGCGAGCCCTCGACCTCGTGCACGAAGACGGCGTCGAGCTGGTTCTCCGCGACCATGCGCAGCAGGGTGTGCGCGGAGGCGTCCATGTGGAAGGTGGTGTCGGCCTCGGGCAGCCTCGCGCGCAGCCGCCGCAGCCAGCCGGGCACGGCAGGGCTTCCCGTACTGCCGATGCGCAAGTACTCTCCCCCGGCACGGCTCGCGGCGGCCCTGGCCTCGCTCACGAGCGCGGTCATCTCGGCGACGAGGGGCCGTGCCCTGCACAGCACGAACTTGCCGAGCGGTGTGGGGACGCTGCCCGTACGCTCCCGGGAGAAGAGCTGGCCGCCGACGGCCTGCTCGATACGGCGGAGCTGTGTGGTCAACGAGGGCTGGGTCATGCCGAGTTGACGGGCCGCCTTGTGCACACTGCCCGTGTCGGCGATCGCGCACAGCGCACGAAGATGCCTCACTTCGAGCTCCACACGCCGGAGCATAGCCAAGCGGACGTTTGTCACACCAGACGCCGAGGAGTCTCAGAACGTCCTGCGTACCGGGTGATGCGACGGAGCTATCACTAGTTGCCATCATCCCTCGCGGCAAAGTCTCCAACAGACTCTTCGTCAGCAGGAGTTCTTCCGGCAGCGCGGACCGCACCCCACCTTGCAGCGGTCACGTCGCTACGGACCAGAATGGAGACCCCCCATGAGAACCCGCACCACGGCAATCTCTGCGGCACTCGGCCTCGGACTGGCCCTGGGTCTGGGTGCGATGCCCGCCTCGGCAGCGACGCCGGACGACGGTGGCAGCACCGCGAAGAGCAGCGCGACCCGCTCCGGATACATCGGCGAATCGAACAAGGCGACCGAGGCGTTCTTCAACGCCGTGGTGAAGGACGCCTTGAAGAAGCAGGCCGCCAAGCCGGGCATCCAGGCGGTCACCGTCAACTACGACGCGAGCGGGGCCCCCACCTTCGCGAGCCAGATCGCCAACAGCACCGCGGTGTGGAACGCGGCCGTCTCCAACGTGCAGCTCGCCGAGGGCGGCAGCGCCAGCTTCGACTACCGCGAGGGTGACGACCCGCGTGGTTCGTACGCCTCGACCGACGGTCACGGCAACGGCTACATCTTCCTGGACTACGCGCAGAACCAGGAGTACGACTCCAACCGCGTCGTCGCCCACGAGACCGGCCATGTGCTCGGCCTGCCGGACCACTACGAGGGTCCGTGCAGCGAGCTGATGTCCGGCGGCGGCCCCGGCCCGTCCTGCACCAACGACAAGCCGGACGCCAACGAGGCCGCGCAGGTCCAGTCGCTGTGGGCGAACGGCGTGGCCAGCGCCGCCTTCGACCAGGCCGCCTTCGCCAAGTAGGCGGCAGCGCCCGGGACTCCGGGAACAGCACGAGGCATGACGAGCAGGAAAAGCCAGCACCACGCCGGTACAGCGCGACCCGTAAGACGCACCACGCCTGAACACCGAAGAACAGCGCAACCGCACGCACCACGCCGAAGTTGCACGGCCCGCATCCCCCCACACGGAGGCCCCCGGCAGCAGACCGGGGGCCTTCGGGCGCGGCAGTGGGCCGGTGCCGTCGGTGTGGTGGATGCGCCGGGAGCCTCCGGAGCGGCCGGGCCGGAGTGACGGGTCTGCCGTCCGCGCGGGGGGCCGCCGGATGCCCGCCACACCGGCCCGGGATGCTCCGGGTACGACAGCGGCGGCCGGTCACCGTGAAGGACGTCCCGGTGACCGGCCGCCGCAGCCAATTCGCAGGCGCCGCGGCCGAGTTCGCGACTGCGGCGGCGATGTCCGCGGGGCAGCGTGCCCGGCCGGACCTCTGCGCTACCCGGCCGGACCCTGTGAGGTCAGGCCCCGGGGCGGGGACCCTGCGCCCCCGCCCCTGCGCCTCGTTCCCGCAGCGTCAGCCGGCCGCAGCGTCCGCCTTCTGCGCACGCAGCGCCCGCTCGACGCCCGCCCGTGACTCGGTCACCAACCGCCGCAGCGCCGCGCCCGGCCGGGCCTCCTCCAGCCATGCGTCCGTGGCGTCGAGGGTCTCCTGCGACACCTGGAGCGCCGGGTAGAGCCCCACGGCGATCTGCTGCGCCATCTCGTGGCTGCGCTGCTCCCAGATGTCCTTGACCACCTCGAAGTACTTCCCCGCGTACGGCGCGAGCAGTTCACGCTGGTCGGTCTGGAGGAACCCGCCGATGACGGCCTCCTGCACCGCGTTCGGCAGGCCGGTCTCGGCCCCGGCTCCGCTGCCGACCACCGACGCCCACGCCTCGGCCTTCGCCTCCGCCGTGGGCCGTGCGGCCCGTGCCATCGCCGCGTAGCGCTCACCCGCCGAGGTCGCGTCGCGCTCCAGCTCCGCGGCGATCTCCTTCTCCCCGGCGCGTCCCGTGGCGGCGAGGCGGTGCAGCAGTGCCCAGCGAAGTTCGGTGTCTACGACCAGGCCCTCCACGGCCTTGGCGCCTGCGCCGCCTTCGCCCGCTCCTTCGCCTCCGGCCGGTGCCTCCGCCAACAGCTCCTCAAGCAGCGCCAGTTGGGCGTCCGTACGAGCGGACGAGGCGAAAGCGCGCGCCCACGCGAGCTGGTGGTCGCTGCCCGGTGCCGCAGCGCGTAGCTGTTCGAGCGCGGCCTCCGACCAGCGCAGCAGACCGGTCTCCCGCCAACGCGGGTCGGCGTAGAGGTCGAGCGCGAGCTTGACCTGCCGGTGCAGCGACTGGACCACGCCGATGTCCGACTCCTTGACGATGCCGGAGAGCACGAGGTCCAGATAGTCGCGGGCGGGCAGTTCAGCGTCGCGCGTCATGTCCCAGGCGGAGGCCCAGCACAGCGCGCGGGGCAGCGACTCCTCGAAGTCGCCGATGTGCTCCGTGACGGTCGCCAGCGACTCCGCGTCGAGGCGGACCTTCGCATACGACAGGTCGTCGTCGTTGAGGATGACGGCGGCCGGGCGGCTGCGGCCCGACAGCTCCGGCACCTCGGTCACCTCGCCGTCGACGTCCAGCTCGATGCGGTCCGTGCGTACGAGCTTGCCCTCCCGCAGGTCGTACACGCCGATCGCGATCCTGTGCGGGCGCAGCGTCGACTGCCCGGCGGCGCCCGGAGGCAGGGCGGGCGCCTCCTGCCGTACCGCGAAGGAGGTGATCTCCCCCGAGGCGTCGGTGACGATCTCGGGGCGCATCACATTGATCCCCGCGGTCTCCAGCCACGCCTTCGACCAGGACGCCAGATCGCGCCCGGAGGTCTCCTCCAGCGCGCCGAGCAGGTCCCCGAGGCGGGTGTTGCCCCACTCGTGGCGCTTGAAGTAGCGCTGCACGCCGCTGAAGAAGGCGTCCTCGCCCACATATGCGACGAGCTGCTTCAGCACGGACGCGCCCTTGGCGTAGGTGATCCCGTCGAAGTTGACCAGCACGTCGTCGAGGTCGCGGATCTCCGCCATGATCGGGTGCGTGGAGGGCAGTTGGTCCTGCCGGTACGCCCAGGTCTTCATCTGGTTGGCGAACGTCGTCCACGAGTGGGGCCAGCGCGAGCCGGGAGCGGCGGACATGCATGCCACGGACGTGTACGTGGCGAACGACTCGTTGAGCCACAGGTCGTTCCACCACTCCATCGTCACGAGGTCGCCGAACCACATGTGGGCCAGCTCGTGGAGGATGGTCTCCGCACGCGTCTCGTACGCGGCGTCCGTCACCTTGGAGCGGAAGACGTACTGGTCGCGGATGGTGACCGCGCCGGCGTTCTCCATGGCGCCCGCGTTGAACTCCGGGACGAAGAGCTGGTCGTACTTGCCGAAGGGGTACGGGTAGTCGAACTTCTCCTGGAACCAGTCGAATCCCTGCCGCGTGACCTCGAAGATCGCGTCCGCGTCGAGGTGTTCGGCCAGCGAGGGGCGGCAGTAGACGCCCAGCGGGATGGTGCGTCCGCCGCCCTCCCACGTGCTGTGCACCGAGTGGTACGGGCCGGCGACGAGCGCCGTGACGTAGGTGGAGATCCGCGGCGTCGGCTCGAAGCACCACAGCCCGTCCTCCGGCTGCGGTGCGGGGGAGTTGGAGATCACCGTCCAGCCCTCGGGGGCGCGCACGGTGAACTGGAAGGCCGCCTTCAGGTCCGGCTGCTCGAAGCTGGCGAAGACGCGGCGGGCGTCGGGCACCTCGAACTGCGTGTAGAGATACGCCTGCTGGTCGACGGGGTCGACGAAGCGGTGCAGGCCCTCACCGGTGTTGGTGTACGCGCAGTCCGCCACCACCAGCAGTTCGTTCTCGCCCCGGGCGAGCTCCGGGAGCGCGATGCGTGAGTCGGCGAACGCCTCGGCCGGGTCGACGGCCTGTCCGTTCAGGACGATCTCGTGCACCGTGGGGGCAACCAGGTCGATCCAGCTCGGCGCCGCCTCCGCGGCCTCGAAGCGGACGAGCGTCCGGGAGCGGAAGGTGCCCCCGTCCTGTGCGCCGCTCAGATCCAGCTCGATCTCGTAGGAGTCCACGCGGAGGAGCTGCGCGCGCGCCGGCGAGCCTCCTCGCGTGTCAGATTCGTGCCAGGCACCTGGTGCTCTCCCCTGCTGTCGCAATCTCACGATGTCGTAGTTCGGCCATCCTTCCACGTGGCCGCGGTGCGGTGTTCCCATCCGCCCGCCTGAGGGGCGGGCGCTTCCGGCGTGCCCCGAACGCCGGGACTCATGCGCCCCGCTCCGCTTCCACGCGGCCCCGGCCTCCTGGCGGGGCGAGGTGAACGGCGGGTGAGCAGCAGGGCGACGGCGGACCGGACGCGGGCAACGGGGAGGAAGCGGCGGTTCCGGTCGGTGATCCATGAGTGCCGATGGGCGTGCGGCGTTCCGCCGTCGTTCAGGCGCAGGTCACTCCGGATGCCAAACATCCCTGGTGAGCGGGTCGTTCCGAGCCGGTACGCACCAGCGGCGCAGGCGCGGCACGGCACGCGACCGCTTCGCGCGTCACAGGATTCGCGTCCGTCACAGGAGAGGCAGCCCGCATGGACCGCAGCAGCCGGTGGCAGACCCGTCTGCCCGACCGCCGCACCCTCCTCACGCTCGGTGCCGCCGGGGCGGCCACCGTACTCGGGGCCGCGCCGGTGTTCAACGGGGGTTCCGCCAACGCCGGTCAGCCTTCGAAGTCGTCCCCTTCACCAGGCGCGTCGGCCTCGGCCCGCGCTCGCGCCGCCCGTGCACGAGCGCAGGCTCCCGTCACCCGCGCCGAACCCGTGGAACCCTCCCCCGAGGGCACCACGCTCGCCCGGGTCTCCACTCCGCGCGGCGGCTCCGGCGGCTATCGGCGCCTCGGCGACGGCCCCGGCTGGAAGCGTCTCGTACGTACGGACCTCGCGGAGGCGCGCCAAGGCCGCACGGAGAAGCGGCGGCTGCTGACGGCCTTCGTCCAGTTCACCGATCTGCACATGGTCGACGTGCAGCATCCGCTGCGCTACGAGTATCTGCGCACCGAGACCACCAGCGCCTGGCGTCCGCAGGAGGCCCTGTCGGTGGCGGGCGCCGTCTCCCTGATCGAACGCGTCAACGGCCTGCGCGGAGGCCCGGCGACCGGCGAACCGCTGTCCTTCGTCGTCACCACCGGCGACAACACCGACAACAACTGCCGTGCCGAACTCGACTGGTTCCTCACGGCGATGACCGGCGGCCGCATCACCCCCAACACCGGCGACGTCGACGCGTACGAGGGTGTGCAGAGCAGCGGGCTGAGGCTCTACTGGCAGCCGGAGGACGAACTGCGCGACGACGACAAGGCGTTGGGCTTCCCCCGGATCGACGGCTATCTGCGGGCGGCCATCCGAGAGGTCAACAGCCCGGGTCTAGCGCTGCCCTGGTACTCCACCTCCGGCAACCACGACGCCCTGCCCGGGGGCTGCTACGCGGGCGACTCCTTCTTCGCCGACTTCGCCGTCGGCGGGCGGAAGCTGATGGAGCTGGAGTCGGAGGCGGAGGCCGCACGGCTGTGGAAGACCGTCGAGGACGGCGGGGACCCCAAGGGCGAGCAGCTCAAGGAGGCGCTGCGCGAACGGTTGCGCTCCCGGACGATGCGGCGCGTCACGGCCGATCTTCAGCGTGCGCCGTTCACCAGGAGGGACTGGGTACGTGCGCACATGCGTAAGAAGTACGAGGGCGCGGGCCCCGTCGGGCACGGCTACACCGAGGCCAACCTCGCCGAGGACCGCCTCTACTACACCTTCCGCATCTCGGAGGATGTCACGGGCGTCAGCCTGGACACCACCCGGCACGACGGCGGCTACCCGGGCAGCGTCGGCGACGCCCAACTCGCCTGGCTGGAGCGCCGGCTGAAGGAGGAGCGGGCCAAGGGCACCTATGTGCTGCTCTTCAGCCACCACACCAGCACCACCATTCCCGACGGGGGCGACAGGCTGCTGTCGCTGCTGCACGCCAATCCCCACGTGGTGGCCTGGATCAACGGCCACAGCCACAAGAACCGGATCAGACCGCGCCGGACGTTCTGGGAGATCTCCACGGCCTCCCACATCGACTTCCCGCAGCTCGCCAGGACGCTGGAACTCGCCGACAACGGCGACGGGACGCTGTCGCTGTTCGCCACGCTGATCGAGTCGTCCGCCCCCGCACGCACCGATTTCCACGACCTCTCCCAGACCGGGCTCGCCTCCCTCTACCGCGAGCTGGCCCTCAACTCCCCAGGCGCGCGCCAGGAGTTGAGCGGCGAGCCGGACGACCGCAATGTGGAGCTGCTGCTGCGCAAGCCGTGAACCGCCCCGCTGCTGCTGCGCAAGCCGTGAACCGCCCCGCATCGGCGGCCGGGCCCAGGGCGCTGGGCGGGCCGGTCCCATGGCGCGGTGGCGCCCCGCGCTGTCGCTTCCGCCGCCAGAGGGGGAGAGTGACGGGCATGGCACGTACGGACGGCGGAGGCACGACGGGGCGGCCCGCACCGGGCGAACGAGCAGAGCGGACGCCGGGCGCACCGGGGAACGGGCCGGAGACCGGTCACGTCCCGGGCCCCGGGCGGGACCCGGGACGCGCGCCCGGGACCGGACGAGCGCGGGCGTCCCGGCAGGGCGGCCCCGCGCTGATGGTGGTGGCGGGCGCCGCATGCACCTCGTCCTCCGGCATGTTCATCAAGCTCTCCGAGGTGAACGCGGGCACCGCGGCCTTTCTGCGGTGCGCCCTCGCGCTGGCCGTGCTCGCGCCGATGGCACTCGTGGAGTGCCGCCGCATCGGGCGCCGGCCCGGGCGGCTGCTCGCGCTCGATCTCGCGGCGGGGACTCTGCTCGGACTCGACTACGTGTGCTGGGTGCGGAGCATCCACGATCTGGGCGCGGGCGTCGCGACGCTGCTGCTCAACGTCCAGTTGATCGTCTTCCCGCTGCTGGCGCGCTTCCTGACCGGCGTTCGGCTGGCACGCAGATTCTGGCTCACCGCGTTCGTGCTGCTCGCTGGGCTGGCCTTGGCGGGAGGCGCCATCGGACGGCCCGAACCCGGGACCGACCCGCTCTCCGGGGTGCTCTTCGGCACGATCGCGGGCGTGGCCTTCGCGGGCTATCTCTTCCTGATACGGCTCGGCGGCGACGGCGGCCGGGCCGGCGACGCCCAACTCCCGTCCGCGGCAAGCCCGGAGGAGCTACGCGGCGGAGCCGAGGTGGCGGAGAGCAGTGACCGTACCGGGGACGGTACGCCCCTGTGCCCCGAGGGCGTAGGCTACGCGGGCGGCACGGGCTCGGGCGCCGCGAGCACCCCGGTCGCAACCGCCCCCTCCCACACCGTCACTCCCGTCTGCGCGGCCACCTTCGCCGCCGCCGTCGCCGCGGGCGTGCTCGGGGCGCTGTGGACGGGCGTCGACGTCGATCCCGGATGGCCCGCCTGGGGCTGGCTGATACCGATGGCGTTCCTCGGCCAGGTCGTGGCGTGGCTGCTCATCAACCCGGCGCTGCCACGGCTCGCCCCCGACAAGGGCGCGACGCTGCTGCTTCTCCAGCCGATCCTGGCGATCCTCTTCGGTGTCGGTTTCCTCGCCGAACGCCCCACTCTCAGCCAGTACGCGGGCTGTGTCCTGGTCGTACTGGCGATATGGCGCACCACCCGTACCGATCATTAGAGTCGGCGCATGTCCGTGCGCTCCACCGCCGTAGCCCTGGTGGCCGCCGCCGTGGCGGCGTTCTCCGTGAGTTCGTCGGCGGCGGCGGACGCGGGGCACTCCGCCGCCCAGGACGAGATGGACGCCCAGGTCCAACAGGACGGCGTCCCGGGCGTGTTGGGCGAGGCCCGGGACGGCGGCGGCGTCTGGCACGGCGCCTCGGGCGTCGCGGACCGCGGTACGGGCCGCCCGCCGATGCCGCACGACAAGTTCCGCATCGGCAGCCTCACGAAGCCGTTCGTCGCCACGGTGATGCTCCAGCTCCAGTCGGAGGGCACCGTCGACCTGGACGCGCCCGTGGAGCGCTGGCTGCCGGGCACCGTGCGGGGCGGCGGCCAGGACGGGCGCCAGGTCACCGTGCGCCAACTCCTCGGCCACACCAGCGGTCTGTACGACTTCACCGCTGACCGGCGCATGAGGCGCCACTACTTCGGACCGAGGTTCGGCGCCCACCGGTTCGACACGCACTCTCCCAAGTCCCTTGTGCGTACGGCCATGTCGCATCAGCGCAGCTTCGCGCCCGGCTCCGACTGGGGCTACTCCAACACCAACTACGTACTCGCGGGCATGGTCATAGCGAAGGCCACCGGCCACTCCTACGCACACGAGATAGAACGCCGCATCATCCGCCCGCTGAAGCTGCGCGACACCTCGCTCCCCGGCGACTCCCCCCGCATCCCCCGGCCGCACGGGCAGGCGTACTCGACGCTCTCCCGCGGCGCCCCGCCCGCTCACGGCACCCGCTCGCGGGACGGCGTCCACGACGTCACCGCGCTCGATCCCTCCCTCGCGGGCGCCTCCGGCGAGATGATCTCCTCCACGGGCGATCTGGTCCGTTTCATGAGGGCGTTGCTGCGCGGCGACGTGCTGCCGCCGCGCCAGCTCACGGAGATGAAGTCCACCGTCCCCGCCGACGGCGACAACCGCTACGGGCTGGGCCTCACCGAGCACCGGCTCTCCTGCGGGACCACCGTGTGGGGCCACGAGGGCACCATCCAGGGCTCGATCTCCACCGCCGTGACCACGTCCGACGGCTCGCACACCGCGGCGTTCCACCTCAACGGCGACTGGTCGGCCAAGACGGAAGCCCTGGTCGAGGCGGAGTACTGCGGCTAGCGGCTGCGCGGTCGCCTGCGGCTTTCCCGCCTCGACTCCCTTGCCCTAGCGCGGAGTTACCGTCACATACTCGGCGGGCTCCCGTTCGACGGCCGTCATCAGCGCCGTACGTACGATCGCGGCCTGCTGCCCGAGGGATTCGCGGAGCTTCGCGGGTGTGAGATGGACGACGGTGATGCCGAGCCCTTCCAGCACCTCGCGCTTGCGGGCGTACTGCGACCACTGCTCGTCCTGGTCGATGTGCGGGCGCGGCGAACGGGTGTCCAGTTCCACGGCCACGGCCTGGTCCGGCCAGTAGGCGTCGACGCCGCCCAGCACGGGGCCTCCGGGCAGACGGAGGTCGACGTTCCAGCAGGGGTCGGGGAGGCGGTGGCGGAAGACCATCTCGTAGAGCAGGCCCTCCGCCAGGGCGCGGTTCTCCGCCACCAGCGCGTCGACGGCCTCCCGCACGTGGGGCCTGCCCAGCAGCCTCGCTCTGAGCAACTCCCCCACCACCGCGCCCGCTTCGCAGTGCCCGCCGCGTACGGACTCCACCAGCAGCCGCCGTACCACTCCGGCGTCGGTGAGCTGCGCGACCGTGTCGGCGAGGGCGCGTGCCACGGGTGCCACGGGCAGCCCGGTGACCTCTTCCGGGTCCGGCAGGCTGTGGCCGCGGACGATGTGCGCGAACCCCGTGGAGCGCACCCGCTTCGTCCTCGGTACGAGCACGTCGATGCGGTCGACGGCACGCAGCGACGGTGCGCCGGTGAAGCCGTGCAGGGTGAGCGCGGCCAGGCCGGTGATCATCGCCTCGGGCAGCTCCGGGGGCGGGCAGTGGCGTTGCGGTGTGCCCGGCGCGCCGGGGAGGGCGCCTCCGGCGTGGTCCGTACGGTTCGCGGTGCCCTGCTGGGCGGGGATGCGGGACCGCTCGCCGCCCGCGTGGAGCAGTGCGGCCCGCAGCCGCTCCTCACTGGTCGGCGGGCCGGGGTGGAGCAGATAGACGCCCGGCAGCAGCATCTGCCAGGGGCCTCCCGGACGGCACCGCTCGTCGGCGGCGGCCGTGGATACTCCGTGCTCACGAAGGGAGTTCGCGGTCAGCACGCGCGGAGGTGCGGTCTCCGTGAGGTGGCTGAGGGGGCGAGGGGAGAGCGGGGTGTTGTGCGTCATGTCCGGGCGATTCCCAGCATCGGACGGCCTTCCACCCGCTGTTACGAGCTCGTCGACAAAGCCGGACAACTCTGCCCTAAAGTACGGGCGTTCGAGAATCGGTCAGGCTCGCACACATGCGTGTCCGCGCATACGGAACACAGGAAACGGGGACGCACACGGGCGTTTGCGCACATGAGGGTTCGACGCCCGTACGGGGCAGGGAAGCCGGCGCAGAACTCAGCCCTGAGAAGGCTCAGGGCTTGAGACTCAGGACTGCTGCCTGCCGCCGCCGGAACGGCCGCCGAGCATCACCAGGGCGGCGATCAGGAGAAAGACGCCGACGGGTACGGCGACGAACAGCCCGAGCGTCTCCAGGACGCTGATCCCCGGGCCCGGGTCGTCACCGTCGTCACGGCTGACCGCGAAGGCCGGTGACGACACCAGCAG
Source organism: Streptomyces marispadix (assembly GCF_022524345.1). Classification (NCBI taxonomy): domain Bacteria; kingdom Bacillati; phylum Actinomycetota; class Actinomycetes; order Kitasatosporales; family Streptomycetaceae; genus Streptomyces; species Streptomyces marispadix. The sequence goes on from NZ_JAKWJU010000002.1 coordinate 1,800,959, forward strand.
CATCAGCGCCGAGGCGGCGGTGACGGTGCCGGCTCGCAGAACGTTCTTCTTGACCTTCGTATCGACCTTGTCGCTCACACCGTCAACATAGCCGACCGCCTCGGGCACCTCGGCCCCGGGTCTCCCCGAGGACCCCTCGGGGCTGCGGGACGCAAGCGACGGCTCCGGGGGCGTCTGCCCCGGAGCCGAGAGCACGATTTCGGAAAGCCGGAACTCCGGAAACCGGAAGGCCGGAAGCCTTGAAGGCGAGAGTCCGGATGCCGGAAGCCGGGCAGCCGGATCAGATCTCGGTGGTGTCCGCTCCGAAGCCGCTGCCTGTGGGCTCGCTGGTGAGCGGCAGTTCGGCGAGCGGCGGTTCACTGGTGAGGGGGGCCACGTCGGCGAGTGGCGGTTCGGATGTCAGCGGTGCCTCGAAGCACCCGCACGAGCACGAGCCGTCAAGTCCGGAGTCGGGGTCGGAGACACCGGACAGGTCTACCGGCTCGTGCCCCTGTTTGGAGAGTGCCTGCTGTTTCGAGAGCACCTGTTTCGGAAGCGGGGTGAGAACTGCGAGAAGTTCAGCGGACGCGGCCACGGCGGGCCTCCGTTCGTGGACGTCGACGGTCAGGTGGGTGGCCCTACCCAGTGGAGCCGCGCGCAGACGTGATCGGGGGGCGAACGTGGCCGAGGTCACGTTTGCTCCGCAGGCGATTTGCCTGCGCCCTGCCCCTGAAGGCGAACGGACGGCGGGATTTCAGGCCATCCCGCACGAAATTTTACAGGCCACTCACCCAAGGTCACCACCGGGAGACCGAATTGCGGCGCTACGGGCGCATCGCCCCGCACACCGCGGGGGACTTGGGGACGCTCCGTGACCGCGTGTACACGGTGATCCCGAGCCCTCGCGCCGCAGGGACCGCGACTGGGCGTCACCGGCGCCTCACGCCGTGCCGCGCCCGTATGCGTCGGCGCGAGGCCGCGCGCCCCCGGCCGGCGGTTCGCCCCTGCCCAGGAACCGGAACGCGGCCTCGACGCGTCCGCCTTCACAGAACCCGACGGTTCACGGGACCGCCCGCGCGTGGATTCCGGCGGCCCGCAGCACGGCCGGAATCCGCGGACTGCCCCCGCCCGCGCCCGCGTTGACACGTCCGACACGGCGGTGATGGGCTCGGCGTTCCAAGTGTGCCCGGCGGGCCACTAGTTCAGCTCTGGTGAACAATGTGACCGATGTGAGCGATCTGAACGGTGAACGGCCGCCTGCCGAGCCGTGAGGATCCCGGTACGGGGAGGACGGGAGGACGTCGTGGGCGCAGCGCCCAAGGGGGACAGAGCACGGCGGCGGGCCGGAGCGACAGCGCTCACCGCGGCCGTCATCGGCGGAATTCTCGGCGGGGTGCCCGCGACGCAGGCCAGTGCCGCCCCCGGACCCGGCGACCGTTCCGCCGGTGCCACGGACCAGGAGCCGCAGAACGGTGAGAAGGCGCGCGGCGGTTCCCTGCCGCCTGTGTGGCCGCGCCCGCAGTCGATGCGCCAGCGGGACGGTTTCGTAGCCGTAGGCCGCGAAGCGACCGTCGTGGCCGACGAGGACACCGACCCCGCGGCTCTCGACGCCTTGCGGGCGGTGCTGCGTGACGCCGGTGCGCGCGACGTCCGACAGGTGCGCCCAGGACAGCAGTTGCCCCGAGGGGGCGGCCTCGTCGTACGCGTGGACTCGGCGACGGCCCCGCAAGCCCTCGCCGCGCTGAAGGCGCCGCCGCGAGGCGACCTGCCCCGCGGCGGCTACCGTCTCGCCGCCGGACGTACGGACAAGCGCAGCACCGTCGCTCTCGAAGGCGCCGACGCCGACGGCCTGTTCCACGCCGTGCAGACCCTGCGGCAGCTCGTCACCGAGCGGGACGGCGGGCGCGGCTTCGCCGGCGTGACCGTGAGGGACTGGCCCACCGCCCCCGTGCGCGGCATCACCGAAGGCTTCTACGGCAGTTCGTGGACACAGCGACAGCGCCTGGAACAGCTCGACTTCCTCGGGCGCACCAAGCAGAACCGCTATCTCTACGCCTCCACCGACGACCCGTACCGGCAGTCCTCCCGTTGGCGCGACCCCTATCCGGCCGCGCAACGCGACGAGTTCCGCGAACTGGCCGACCGCGCCCGGCGCAACCATGTGAAGCTCGGCTGGGCCGTCGCACCGGGCCAGGGCATGTGCTTCTCCTCGGGCGCCGACCGCCGCGCGCTGCTGCGGAAGCTGGACGCCATGCGCGCCCTGGGCTTCGAGGCGTTCCAGCTCCGCTTCGAGGACGTCAGCTACAGCGAGTGGCACTGCGACGAGGACGCGCAGAAGTACGGTTCCGGGGCGAAGGCCGCGGCACGCGCCCACGCCGAGCTCGCCAACGACGTGGCGAGGCACCTCGCGGAACGCCACCGTGACGCCGAGCCGCTGTCGGTGATGCCGACCGAGTTCTACCAGGGCGGCGGCACCGAGTACCGCGACGAGCTGGCGGGGCGGCTGGACCCCGGCGTGCAGGTCGCCTGGACTGGGGTCGGAGTGGTCCCCCGGACCATCACCGGCGGCGAACTCACCGCCGTACGCGAGGCGTTCCACCAGCATCCGCTGGTCACCATGGACAACTACCCCGTCAACGACTACGCGCAGGACCGGATCTTCCTCGGGCCCTACCGCGGCCGGGAGCCGGCGGTCGCCGCCCGCTCCGCCGCCGTGCTGACCAATGCGATGAAGCAGCCTGCCGCGTCCCGCATTCCGCTGTTCACGGCCGCCGACTACGCCTGGAATCCGAAGGGTTACGACCCTCAGCGCTCCTGGCAGGCGGCGATCGACGAGGCCGCGGGCGGCGACGCGCAGGCACGCGAGGCCGTGGGCGCGCTCGCGGGGAACGACGCCTCGTCCGTGCTCGGCAACGAGGAATCGGCCTATCTGCGGCCGCTGTTGAAGGACTTCTGGGCCGCCTACGACGCCTCCGACCCGCAGGACCGGGACTCGCTGAAGCGGCTGCGGCGCACCGCCGGCGAGTTGCGCGGCGCCTTCCATACGATGCGCACCGCCCAGGACCGCGTGCCGGGCGCGCTCGCCGGTGAAGTACGGCCATGGCTGGAGGAGTTGGCGCGCCACGGCGAGGCGGGCGAGCAGGCCGTGCGGATGCTCTCGGCGCAGGCGCGCGGCGACGGCGGCGAAGCCTGGGACGCCCGCCTGGCGGTGGAGCGGCTGCACGCGCGGGACAAGGACCCCGACCGGCCGTCGGCGACCGTCGGCAAGGGCGTGCTGAAGGACTTCGTGAAGCGTTCGCTGAAGGCCTCCGACGCCTGGACGGGCGCGGACCACAGGGGCACGGGACGCCACCGTGCCACCGCCGAGGGCGGACCGGCGGCCCGCCCCGACTCCCCCGCGAAGGCCGCCGTCGACGGCGATCCGGACACCGCCTACCGTGCCGAAGCCGCCCCCGCCACCGGGTACTTCGCGCCGCGCTCTCCGCTGCCCGGCGCGTCGTTGCCGGGCGGTCTCGGCCGTGGCTCCGGCTCGTCAGGCGGCGCGGGCGGGCCGTGGGACGGTCCCGGAGAGGGCCAGGGCGGAGGCCGGGGGCAGGGCTCGGGGGGCGGCAGCGGCCAGGACACCCCCGCGCTCACCGTGCGGCTGCCCGAGCAGCGCCCCCTGGACGCGGTCACCGTGCAGACCGGTCCCGGCTCCGGGACCAGGGCCCGCGTGGAGGCCCATGTGCCGGGCGAGGGCTGGCGGCGCCTCGGCCCGCTCTCCGGCAGCGGCTGGACCCAGCGGGACGCACACGGCCTGAGGGCCGACGCGCTGCGTCTCGCCTGGTCGCCGGGCTCGGACGAGCCGGTGGTCCACGAGATCACCCCCTGGTACGCCGACCGGCCCGACGCCTCCCTCTCCCTGACCGAGGACGACGTCTACGCGCCGATCGGCGGGGGCACGGGCAGGACCGCCGTCGAACTCCACGGGCACGTTCCGTCCGACGTACGCGGCCGGGTCACCGCCGAGGCCCCGGACGGCTTCACGGTGCGCACGCCGCGGCGCACGGTCGTACCACGCGGCGGCAGAACCGAGGTCCCCGTGGAGATCGAGGCCGACTCGTCGGTGAAGTCCGGCAGTCACCGCATCACGCTCCACTTCGGCGAGGACGAGAAGCGGACGCTGACGGTACGGGCGTTCCCGCGTACCGGCGGTCCGGATCTGGCACGTGACGCGGAGGCCACCTCCTCCGGCGACGAGACCGGCGACTTCCCCGCCTCCGCCGTCAACGACGGCCGCGAGGACACCCGTTGGTCCTCCCCCGCCAAGGACGGCGAGTGGGTGCAGCTCAAGCTGCGCGACCCGGCGCGACTCGGCGAACTGGTGCTGCACTGGCAGGACGCCTACGCCAAGCGCTACCGCGTGCAGGTCTCGCCGGACGGCAAGCGCTGGCGGGAGGCGGCGTCCGTGAGGGACGGCAAGGGCGGCAAGGAGACGGTCCGCATGGACGCGCCCCGCGACACGCGCTACGTGAGGGTCCAGGGCGACGAGCGGGCCACGCGCTTCGGCCTCTCGCTGTGGTCGTTGCAGGCGTACGCCGTGAAGGAGGGAGCCGGGCGGGACCGCTGACGGCCCCTCCCCCTCCGTCCCGACGCCACAGGCGGCCCGGCGGCACAGACCCCGGGGCCCCGTAGAACCCCGGAGAACCCCGGAGAACAACGAAGCCCGGTCTCAGGCAGTAGCTCTGCCTTCGATCCGGGCGAGGGCGTCGTCCGCGCCGTATGGCTGTAGGTACGGCATCCAGCGCGGGTCTCGGTGTCCCGTGCCGATGATCCGCCAGGCCAGGCCCGACGGCGGCGCGGGTTGATGGCGCAGCCGCCAGCCGATCTCGGCGACGTGGCGGTCCGCTTTGACGTGGTTGCAGCGGCGGCAGGCGGCCACCACGTTCTCCCAGGTGTGCTGTCCGCCGCGGCTGCGCGGAATGACGTGGTCGACGCTGGTTGCGACACCACCGCAGTACGCGCACCGGCCGCCGTCGCGGGCGAAGAGCGCCCGTCGGGTCAGCGGAACGGTGCCCCGAAAGGGCACCCGCACGAAGCGCTTCAGCCGTACGACGCTGGGCGCGGGTATGACACGGGTCGCGCTGTGCATCAGTGCGCCGGACTCCTCGAGGCTGACCGCCTTGTCGTTCAGCACGAGGATGAGGGCGCGACGTAGCGGTACGACACCGAGCGGCTCGTACGACGCGTTGAGGACCAGGACATGCGGCACGGTGCCTCCTTGTACGTCTGCGGCGCGTGGCTCGCGCCGGGACGATCCGTACTCAGTGTGTCCCCCGCCCTGGTCGTTCCGCCACCACGACCGGGTAACGCCCTGAGCGTGTTTTCAACCACACCCCCTGACTCCCCCTTGAACTTCTGCCCCGCTTCCGAGCAGTCAAGACGTAATGGACCATGATGCGATCCGGCCTTCGCGACGGCTGGTTCGCGCCGCTGACTCCGGCCGCCGCCGCTTGTGAAGGCCGTGCGCCGTTAGTGTGGTTGCCGCGTTCGGATCCGCATCGTCCGGCTCCGGCGCTGGGTTGGTCCCGACTCTCCCCGCTCGGAAGGTTCTGCTGTGTTCTGGCTCACCGGCGCTGCCCCTCCGCAGGTTCTCGCGGGTCTCGACCGTGCGGGAGCGGTGATGGGAGACGGCGTGCCCGACGGCCCCACGTCCTTGAAGGACGCACACGAGTCCGCCGCCGACGCCGCCGGCTGGGTCGAGCAGAACTGGTCGGAGTGGGTCGCCGCCGGACTGCGCATACTGCTCATCGCGATCATCGCGATCCTCCTGCGGCACGTGATACGCCGCGCCATCAGCAGGCTGATCAAGCGCGTCAACCGCCGTGCGGAGGCCGCCGACAGCGCCAACGCGCTCCGTGGGCTGCTCGTCAGCGGCGAGCGCAGGCGGCAGCGTTCCCAGGCCATCGGATCGGTGCTGCGCAGCATCTCCTCGTTCGTGATCATCGGCACCGCGCTGCTGATGGTCCTCTCCGACCTCGGCATCAATCTCGCCCCGCTGCTGGCCAGCGCCGGCGTCGCCGGCGTCGCCCTCGGCTTCGGCGCACGCGACGTCGTCACGGACCTGCTCGCCGGGATCTTCATGCTGCTCGAGGACCAGTACGGGGTCGGCGACCGCGTCGACGTCGGCGAGATCTCCGGAACGGTCCTGGAGATCGGGCTGCGCGTCACACAGCTCCGCGGCGACAACGGCGAGATCTGGTACATCCGCAACGGCGAGATCAAGCGCGTCGGCAACCTCAGCCAGGGCTGGGCGACCGCGGCCGTGGACGTACAGGTGGCCCCCAGCGAGGACCTCGACGAGGTACGGGCGGCCATCGTCGCCGTGGGCGAGGAGCTGGGCAGGACCGAGCCCTGGGACGAGCAGCTCTGGGAGCCGGTCGAGGTGCTCGGCCTGGACTCGGTGACGCTCGAGGAGGCGGTCGTACGGGTCTCGGCGAAGACCATGCCGGGCAAGGCGCTCGGCGTGGAGCGGGAGCTGCGCTGGCGGATCAAGCAGGCGCTGGACCGCAGGGGCATCGAGAGCACCGAGCAGCCGTCGCTCGCCGGGGACGGGCCGGAGGGCCGCGACGGGCGTGACGGTGCCGCTGCGGACTCCGCTGCCGGTGCCGCTGCCGGAAGCGCCGGTGCCGGTGCGGCGGACGGCTCGGGCGCCGCCGTCGCCCCCGGCCCCAAGCAGGTCACGGGCGGAAAGCAGGTCCCGGGCGGCAAGCAGGTCCCGGTCGGCAAGCAGACGGGCGGCGGCCCGGCCGACGGCTCCAAGGTGCCGTTGCAGAAGGCCCGTAAGTAAGCGGCGGTGCGGTCCGGGCCCGGGCCCGGTACCGCCCCGGCCCCCGGCCGCGCGCAGCACTTCGCGAGCCCTTCGCGCATCCACTCGCGCATTCCGCCGCCCCCGCGTACCGTCTCATCGCCGTCCCCCGGGGCAGTCCCATCGGCAGCGCCATTGACTGCGCCGAGCCCTGCCCCATACGGTCCAACGACTGGAAGGCTTCCTAACAGTGGTGGCCGCGGTCGGAGCCCGAGGGCCGGAGGCGGAGCGCAGATGGCCGGTACGACGCCGGGGACCCCGAGTGTGCTGCGCGCGATGAACGACCGCGCCGCACTCGATCTGCTGCTCGCGCAAGGCCCGCTGTCGAGGGGCCGCATCGGCGAACTGACCGGCCTCTCCAAGCCGACGGCCTCCCAGTTGCTCGCCCGTCTGGAGAGCGCGGGTCTGGTCGTCGTCACCGGAAGGAGCGAGGGCCGCCCCGGGCCCAACGCCCAGCTCTACGCCGTCAACGGGCAGGCCGCCCATGTCGCCGGCGTCGACGTCACCACCGCGCGCATCCTCGCCGGAGTCGCCGACGTCACCGGCCGCGTCGCCGGGACCTTCGAAGTACCCACCCCCGCACGGCGTCCCGGCAGCCCCCGCCCTTGCCCTCCCGAACTGGTCGTACGCGCCGTCGAGGGAGCCGCCGAGGCCGCGGGCGTGCACACCTCCGCCCTCCACCGCACCGTCATCGGCACACCGGGCGCCTTCGACCCCAGTACCGGGCGGCTGCGCTACGCCTCACACCTGCCCGGCTGGCACTCCCCCACGCTGCTGGAGGAGATGGCCGCCGCACTGCCCATGCCCGTCGAGTACGACAACGACGTGAACCTCGCCGCCGTAGCCGAGCAGCGCCTGGGCGCGGCCCGCGGCCATGACGACTTCGTACTGCTGTGGAACGAGCAGGGCATCGGCGCGGCGCTCGTCATCGGGGGGCGGCTGCATCGCGGCCGTACGGGCGGCGCGGGCGAGGTCGGGTTCCTTCCGGTGCCCGGCACTCCGCTCGTACGGGACCCGGCGCTGCACAACAGCGGCGGCTTCCAGGCGCTCGCGGGCGCGGGAGCGGTGCTGCGGTGGGCCCATGAGCTGGGCCTGCCCTACGCCCCCGTGGGCTCGCTACAGGCCGACGCCGCGGCCCTGGTGGCGCGTGCCGCCGAGGAGGCCCCGCCGGAGGAGGGCGAGGACGGTGAACTCGGGCCGCGATACGAGCTGTTGCGCCGTCTGGCCACCGGGACGGCCGTCGGCCTGGCGTCCATGGTCGCCGTGCTCGATCCGCAGCTCATCGTGCTCTCGGGGGGCGTACTGACCGCGGGAGGGGAGCGGCTGCGGCGGCTCGTACAGCAGGAACTGGCCGAACTCGCCGTGCCCAGGCCCGAGTTGAAGCTCGGTACGGTCACGGGCGATCCGGTGCTGCACGGGGCGCTGGAGAGCGCCCTGGCCACGACCCGTGACGAGGTCTTCGACACCTCACGCTGACCCGCGACGCGTCACAGCGCGCCGCCCGGACGACGACAACCCCACACGTGACGACCCACACGCGACGACCCACGTGCCCCGGCCCGGCAGCCAGGGCCCGGCAGACAGCGCCGAGCGGAAGGACCCGAGGTACGACATGAGACTCGCAGTGGCCGGCGGCGGCTCCACCTACACCCCCGAACTGATCGACGGCTTCGCGCGGTTGCGCGAGACACTGCCCGTGAGCGAGCTGGTGCTGATCGACCCGGACACCGAGCGGCTGGAGCTGGTGGCGGGTCTCGCCCGCCGCATCTTCGCCGCGCAGGGCCATGAAGCGACCGTCACCACGACCGCCGACGTCGACGCGGGGATCGACGGCGCCGACGCCGTGCTGCTCCAGCTACGCGTCGGAGGCCAGGCGGCGCGGCTGCGCGACGAGACATGGCCGCTGGAGTGCGGCTGCGTAGGGCAGGAGACGACGGGCGCGGGCGGGCTCGCCAAGGCGCTGCGCACCGTGCCGGTGGTGCTCGACATCGCCGAGCGGGTCCGCCGTACCAACCCGGACGCCTGGATCATCGACTTCACCAACCCCGTGGGCATCGTCACGCGCGCCCTGCTCCAGGCGGGGCACAAGGCGATCGGGCTGTGCAACATCGCGGTCGTCCTCCAGCGGAAGTTCGCGAGGCTGCTGGACGTCTCGCCGGAGGAGGTCCACCTCGACCACTACGGGCTCAACCACCTCACATGGGAGCTGGGCGTGAGGCTGGGCGGACCCGACGGCACCGACGTGCTGCCTAAGCTGCTCGCCGACCACGGGGAGGACTTCGCCCGGGAGCTGCGGATGCCGCGCCGGGTGCTGGAGACCCTCGGCGCGTTCCCGTCGTACTACCTGCGTTACTTCTACGCACACGACGAGGCCGTCGGCGAGCTGCGTACGAAGCCGTCCCGGGCGGAGGAAGTCGCCGCGATCGAGCGGGAGTTGCTCACGATGTACGGCGATCCGGAGCTGAGGGAGAAGCCGGAGCTGCTGAGCCGCCGCGGTGGCGCGTTCTACTCGGAGGCGGCGGTGGCGCTGGCCGCGTCGCTGCTGGGGAGCGAGACGTCCCGCAGCGTGCAGGTCGTCAATGTGCGCAACGACGGCACGCTGCCCTATCTGCCCGACGACGCGGTGATCGAGGTGCCCGCGGAGATCGGCCCGGAGGGTGCCGTGCCGCTGCCGGTGACGGGTGCGGGACCGCTTCAGACGGGTCTGGTCGCACATGTCACCGCCTATGAGCATCTGGCGCTCGACGCGGCGCTGCACGGCGGGCGCGAGCGGGTCTTCAAGGCGATGCTGGCGCACCCGCTGATCGGGCAGTACGACCGTGCCGAGGCGCTGACCGACCTGCTCGCCGCCAACAACCGGGAGCATCTGGAGTGGGCCTGACGACCGTGTCGGGCGGGGAACTCGAGACCTCCGCCTGCCTGGCCATCGACGCGGGCAACACCAAGACGGACGTGGCGGTCGTGGACGTGGGCGGCGACGTACGCGGCAGGGCGCGCGGCGGCGGTTTCCACCCCCAGGCGGGCGGCCTGGGCACGGCGCTGGACAGGCTGGAAGAGCCGGTGGCGCGGGCGCTCGCGGCTGCGGGGGTGCCGGGTGCCGGACCGGGGGCGCCCGTCGCGGGACCGGGTGTACCCGGTGCCGGGCCGTCCGCCGGCGCGGGGACCGCGCCGCTCGGCACCGGGCCCCAGCCTCCGGTCGCCCATGTCTCCGCGTGCCTCGCCAACGCCGATCTGCCGCGTGAGGAGCGGGAGTTGACGGCCGCCCTGACGGCGCGCAACTGGGGCCGTACGACCGATGTGGCCAACGACACCTTCGCCATTCTGCGTGCCGGGCTGCCCGACGACGGCTCCGTGCGCCACGGGGTCGCCGTCGTCTGCGGCGCCGGCGTCAACTGCGCGGGCCAGGACGGCGAGGGCCGCACCCACCGCTTCCTCGCCCTGGGCCGTATCTCGGGCGACTTCGGCGGCGGAGGCGGACTGGCGGCGGAGGCCGTCTGGTTCGCCGCGCGTGCGGAGGACGGCCGCGGCGAGGAGACCCGTCTCGCCCGCGAACTGCCCTGGCACTACGGGCTTACGTCGATGTACGCGCTGATCGAGGCGCTCCACCTGGGAGATCTGCCCCGCGCCCGCATGCACGAGATCACCCCGGTCCTCTTCGAAGTCGCCTCCGCCGGCGACCCGGTGGCCCGTGCTCTCGTGAAGCGGCAGGCCGAGGAGCTGGTGACGATGGTGAAGGTCGCCCTGACACGCCTCGACCTCCTTCAGACTCCCACGCCGGTCCTGCTCGGGGGCAGCGTCGCGGCGGCCCGTCATCCGCTGCTGCACGACCACTTCACACGTGAACTGGCTCTGCACGCGCCGAAGGCCACGCCGAAGGTGATCACGGCGCCTCCGGTGCTGGGCTCGGCGCTTCTCGGCCTCGACGCGGTGGGTGCGTCGCCGCGTGCCCACGCGCGGCTGCGCTCGCACTACGCGTGACGCTCTCGCACTACGCGTGACGGGGCGCGTAGAGGCGGCGGTCGCCGGGCGCGGCGGGCGGACGCCGGGCTGCGGACCCGGGTGGCGGCACCGTCCGCGTAGGGGCACAGTCGCGGGGCGGCCGAGTCGCGCAGGGCTCACTCGTCCAAGGCGCATGCCGACGCTGCCCGCGCCCCCGACTCGGAGTCCGGGCGGCGCGGGCGGCGAAACGGCAGAGCAGGCCGGGGCGGCCCGGTGGCCGGGCCCTCGGCGCGACTACGTGAGGTGGAGGGTGATGGTCGTCCAGGCACCGACGTGCACGCGGTCCCCGCTCTTGAGCGGCACCGGCACGAAGGGCTGGATGGGGTCCTCGGCTCCGTTGATGGTGGTGCCGTTCGTGGAGTCCTGATCGACCACCGACCAGCTCCCGTCGGGCTGTTGAACCAGCACGGCGTGCTGGTGCGAGACCCCCGGGTCCTCCGGCGTACGGGCGAGGTCGATGTCGGGCGCCTCACCGGTGGAGTGGCGGCGGCGTCCGATGGTGACCTGGTTGCCCGTGAGCGGAAGCTGCTGCTCGGGCGAGTACGCGGGCAGATTGAGGCTCTCCGCCTCGGGACCGCTGCGGTCCAGCATCGCGGCGAAGTACTCGCGGTCGGGCGCGACGACGGCGATCCACGAACCGGACGGCGCCTGCTGCTGCATGGGCTGGCCCGGCTGCTGCGGATACGGGTGCTGAGCCTGATGGGACTGCTGAGGCTGGCCGGGCGGCGGACCCTGGTCCGGTGCCTGGTGCGGCGCCTGGTTCGGCATCTGCCCCTGACCGGGACCCTGCCCCGGGAAGGGAGGTCCCTGCCCCTGTCCGGGACCCTGACCCTGGCCGGGGAAGGACGGCGGCCCGGGTGGCTGCGGCTGGTCGTGCTGCGGCGTGACGGGCGGTGAGAGCGCCCAGTCACCGCTCGGCGGTGAGGGCTGCTGCGGACCTCCGGGAGGCGGAGGAGCCAACGGACCGCCCTGGCCCGGACCTTGGCCTTGACCCGGTCCGGGGCCCTGCCCCGGTCCCTGCCCCTGTCCCTGCCCCGGTCCCGGTCCCTGTCCCTGTCCCTGTCCCTGTCCCGGGCCGGGATAGCCGCCGAGCCCCTGAGGCGGCTGGTCGGCACCCAGCGGCTCCGCGGGACGGTTGACCTGCGAAGGGCTGTTCGTCCCGTCGAAGTCGAACTGCTGGTCCCTTCCGGACGACGGACCGCCCGGGAAGGGCGGCGGCGGAGGCGGGCCGGGCTGGTTCGAGGGGCCGGGCTGGCCCTGCTGGCCCGGGAAGGGCGGCGGCGGAGGCGGGCCGGGCTGGTTCGAGGGGCCGGGCTGGCCCTGCTGGCCCGGGAACCCGGGCGGCGCCGGAGGCGGGCCCTGCTGATCCCCTGAGCCGGGGCCACCAGGACCGCCGGGACCGCCAGGACCCCCGGGGCCGCCCTGCTGGGCGAAGCCGCCGGGCTGCGGCGACTGATCCGCGGGCACGTACGTCATCGGGGAGTTCGTAAGGAAGTTGTAGCGACAGCCGTCGCAGAAGGGCGCCTGCCCCTCTCGGGGCTTGCCGCACTGGGGGCATGTCTCGCCCTGCGCCTGCGGGCCCTGACCGCCGGGACCGCCCGGCGCACCACCGGGACCACCCGGACCACCAGGGCCGGGGCCGCCGGGACCGCCGGGGCCCGCACTTCCGGGCCCGGGATAGCCGTACCCCTGAGACGGAGGACCGGAAGGCGCGGGACCGCCCGGGCCGCCGGGCCCGCCAGGACCGCCGGGGCCGCCAGGACCCCCCGGTCCCTGCCCGCCCGGCCCGGCCTGCGGCCCGGGGTAGCCGTAACCGCCCCCCGGTGCCGGCGGTGAGGGCGGTACCAGACCGGCGGGTGCCGCAGATGAGTCGGACATGCGGTGACCGCATACCTCGCACCAGTCGTCGGCCGCCGACTGGTGTCCGTTCGGGCAAGTCGGCATGGTGAATGCCTCCCCCTCGTGCTCCTGGATCTCCGTACCTGCGGTACGGCCCTCACGGGCGCGTTACCTCGTTACCTCTTCACGCGGACCGTCTGTGTGGACCGCGTCTCCAGCGTCATCTCGTCGGCGTCGGCAACCTTCGCCTTCAGCCGAACAGTACCGTTCACGGCGTCTACGACGTCCACCACCTTCGAAAGCAGCTTCGAAGTATCCGCGTTCCCGGAGGCCTCGGCCAGCCGTACGGCACGGCCGAGTTGTACCGTCGCACCCTCTTCGTCCCCGGCCTTGCGGAGCTCCAGGCCCTGCCGTATCGCCTCGGCCAGTTCGACCTGGCCGGTGTAGTGCGCGACCTGCGGGTGGATGCCGGTGGTGGCGGCGAGATCGTCCGTCCACACGGCCCGTATCAGCCCCTGCGCCAGCGTCCGCGGCAGACCGCCGTCCTGCGGCGGCAGCGTCAGAGCGGCACGTGCGGCGAGCATCTCCTGGCCCACCTCCGCGGGCGGCACCTCGACGCACACGTGGTAGTCGCGGGACTCCGCGCTCCACGAACCCGTCGGATAGTCGCCGGAGTTGGGCCCGGCGTCGGTGCGCCGGTCCGTGAGGTCCACGACCGTGGGGGCGACCTGCTTGACGAACTTGACCTTCGACCCCCGCGGCGTCCACAAGCGCAGCGCCACGTCCGCGACTTCCTTGCGCATGGCGTTCGCAATCATCTCCGTGAAGTCCGCGGCCAGCCCCTTCGGGTCCGCGACGATGTCGGCCGTGCCGAGGAGCGCCGAGGCGATCCCCGTGACCTCATTGACCTCCCAGTCGGTGCCGACGCCGCGTGCGTCGCAGGTGAAGCGCCCGGCACAGGCGTCGAGGGCGGCCCGCAGGCTCTCCGGGTCCTCGTGCTCGTTGCGCCCGTCGGTGAGCAGTACGCCGTGACGTATCGAACCGGCGTGTGTGGCGAGCAACTTGTCCGCGAGGCGCAGCCAGCCGCCGATGGCGGTGCCGCCCCCCGCGCGCAGCCTGCGCAGCGACGTACGGGCCTCTCTCCGGGTCTCCGGCCCCGCGACCGCCAGCCTGCCCCCTCCGGGATAGACCTCCTCGGCCTTGTGCGTACCGGCGACGACCGCGAAGGAGACCCCGTCGGGCAGCGTCTCGACGGCGGCGGCGGTCGCCTCATGCGCGTTGCGCATCTTCGACGGCGGGTCGTCCATCGAGCCCGAGCAGTCGATCATGATCACGACCGCCGTGTCCGTACGGTCCCCGGCGACGCCCCTGCGGGCGTCCGCGGGGGCCGCGTCGGCGGCGGGCGCCCGCTCGTACGTGGCCTGGGACCCGGACGTGACGGTGATGATCGCGTCGACCTGGTGCCCGCCCTCGGGCAGGTACTCGTTCTGATAGACGTCGACGGAGAACCGCGGCGCGTGCGGCGGCTCGGCGAAATCGGTCATGTTCCGCTCCTGCTCCGTTGCGTAGGGAAGCGTGGGCAGTCGTGGTGTCGTCGTGTCGTGGTGTCGTCCTCGTCGAGGTGGCCGGCGCCGTCGAGGCCGTACGGCGCGAAGTGAGCGCGAAGTGGGCCTGGCGCACGGGCAGTTGTGAGCACCGTGTGCTGCCGCCCCCGTATGCGGCGGCGAGCCGGGCCTCGCTCGGCGCTCCCGGCGCGGCGCCCATGCGCCTCGGTGCCGTACCGAGGCGCCGTGTCAACGCCCCGGAGCGGCGCACCGGACGAGCGCCTCAGGCCGGGCCCGCTCCCTCCGGCGGCCCCGGGAAGGGGATGACCGCCACCGTCGCGTTGTCGTGTCCCCCGCCGTCGAGCGCGAAGCCGACCAGCCGCTGAGCCGCGTGGAGCGGGCGGGCACGGCCGTCGCCGGGCACCACCGCCGCCATCTGCTCCGCGGACTCCGCGTAGTTCCAGAGCCCGTCGGTGCACACGATCACCACCCCGGCGCCCTCCGGCTTGTACGACGCGGTGTGCGGCTCGACCTCGTAGGCGTCCGCGCCGAGCCAGCCGGTGATGGCGTGGGCACGGGCGTCCGCGTACGCCTCGTCCTCCGTCATCAGACCGGCCGCGACCATCTGCGCCGCCCATGAGTCGTCCTCGGTCAGCCGGGCGGGCGGAGCGCCCTGCTCGTCGGGCACCCAGTACGCGCGGCTGTCGCCGATCCATCCGACGGTGAGGATGCCCTCCGCCGCGAGTGCGCCGACGATGGTGCAGGCGGGTGCGTTCTTCGAGGGCTCGTTGGGCCCTTCCGCGGCGAGGGCGGTGACGGCTTCGGATGCCGTGACGAGCGCGTTGTGCATGGCCTGCTGTGCGGACGTCCCCTGCGGTACGGAGTCGCGCATCGACGCGCCCGCGGCGGTGGCGGCCGCGGCCGAGGCGTCGTCGGGGCGGGTCGCCGAGGAGACGCCGTCGCAGACGACGGCGATGGTCGCCGGGGCGCCCGTCGGCGTCACCGTCTCGTGCAGGGAGAAGAAGTCCTCGTTGCGGTGGTGTCTCAGCCCCCGGTCGCTCGCCGCGGCCACCGACCCCAACACGCTCTCCATATGGTCGCGTTCACGCGGCTGCTTGTGGCCGCAGTGATCGCAGTAGCCGTCGCCGTCCACCGCGCCCGTACCGCAGGCGACGCAACGCCCCGTCTCCAGGGGCGAGTCGTCCAGGGCGACCCGGGGGTCCGCGGCACGAGGGTCGGGTGCGGGGGGAACGGGCTGCCCGGGTGCGGGGGGAACAGGCTGCCCGGGCGCGGGAGGAACGGGCTGCCCCGCAGGTGCGCCGGGTGCGCCGGGGGCCGGCTGCTCATGCGTGGCCGACGCGGGGACCGGGGGCGCCAGCGGAGGCGGTACGGGCGGACCCTGCACGGAAGGACCCTGCACGGAAGGACCCTGCACGGAAGGACTCTGCCCGGTGGGACCCGGTACGGACGTGCCCGGCACCGGGTGAACGGGCCGCGTACCCGGAGCGCCTTGCTCCGCGGGCGCCAGCGTGAAGTCCGGCTCACCGGAGGCCCCGGTGCCGGGCCCGGCACCGGGGCCTCCGACGAGTCCTGCAGCGGCACCGCCCCCGGCGGCGGACGCCGGACGCGCCGCCGCCAGATCGGCACCGCACACCCCGCAATAGCGCTCCCCCGCCGCCAGCGGCTCGGAGCAGCTCGGACACGCGGACAGTTGATCAAGCATGGTCACACCCACGTCCTGGGGCGGAAGCGGCAAGTCCGTTCCGCCGGTTCATTCCTATCGGTGGCGGACTGCGCGAGCCCGTCGTTTCTGGGGCCGTCCCCGTCGGCTGGGCCGCCGGGCTCTTCCCGCGTTCCGGTCATGAGTCCGCCACCCCCTCCGCCCGTGCGGGTCCCGCGGCGCCCCGGTCCTGCCGCGCCGAGAGCACGTCCTGCGCCGCGTACTGGTAGCGCAGCACCGCGTCCTCGGCCGCCCGAAGATCGCACGGAGCGCTCCACAGCATGCGCCGTGCCGCGTCGTAGCGCTCGATCAGCATCCGGTCCTCCCCCATGCCCTGCTGTGCCACCTTCGCCTTGTACGCGTCCAGACGCCCGCGCAGTTCCGCCCGTACGGCCAACGGTGCGGTAACGGCGGCAAGTTGGGCACGCGCGCGGTCCAGCTCGTCCTCGGCGCGCTGCTCCAGGCTCTCCAGCAGGGGCGAGAGCCGGTGCCACTGGGAGCGGCGACGGTATTCGGCGGCGGCCGTGAGCTGTTCCTGCAACGCGGTGGGCGGTCCGCTCACCGCCGGAACCTCGGAGGCCGCGATCTTCGCCAGCACCTCGCCGCGCGCCTCACGGGCCTCCGCGAGAGTGCGGTCGGCGCGTGACAGCACGTCGCGAAGCTGCATCAACCGCTGCTCGGAGTCCTGACGGACGTTGAGCACGGCGTCTATCTCCCGCCGGATGTCCTCGAGTTGGCGTGCGGCACGGTCGTAGCGCGACGTGTCGGGCTTGCCGCCGCCGGGTGCGCTGCTGCCGCCCGCGGGGGTCCAGAACGCGAGCGGGTCGGAGACCACCTCGGCACGCAGGGAGGTCAACTCCTCGGTCGTACGCTCCAGATCGTCGCCGGAGGGGTGCTCCCCCGGGCGTACGCCCACGGAGTGCGCGAGGGAGCGCACACGGCGCAGTTCGGCGGCGAGCATGTCTATGCGGGCGGGCAGCGCCGACCACACCGAGTCTGCCGCGGCGACGACGTCGAGGGCCTGTGCGTACCAGCCGTTCATCCACTCGACGAGGCCGGCGAGCGTCACTTCCTCCGCGAGGCGGGCGCCTTCGCCCGCAGCGCCGCCCGAGCCGCCTTCGCCTTGGCCGGGTGCGCCGTCGGCGAGCACGCTGCCGGGCAGCGTGCAGGGGCCGCGCAACAGCCGTGTGAGTTCGGCGAGATCGTCCCGGCTGGGCCAGCGGCGGCGTTCACGCACCTCCTGCGCCTTGGCGAGGGTGCCGCTGTAGTGGTCGAAGACGTTCCACAGCCGCGTTATGGCAGCTTCGGCCTGCGCCCAGCGCCGGGCGGTGATGCCGGTGAGCTGTGCGCCTTCGAGCAGGCGGCGGCCCGCGTGGTCCTGGAGAGCGAGCAACGACGACTCGACCGCCTCGTGTTCGGCGGTGAGCCGTTCGAGAGCACGGTCGGCCTCCTCCCGGCTCATCACCGGTCCGGCGGGTCCCGCGGGCCCCATCGATCACCTCGCTGCTTCTTCGTGTTCCTCTGGTCGTCGGCGGGTCGGTACGCCGGTGTGCCCGGCGCCCTCGCTACGGGCCGGCGGCACCTCCCCCGTCGTCCGTACCCATCCTCGACGCGGAACAGCTCCACGACCGTCGACGGCCGTGCGAAAGAACGCGGCTGCTGCTGCGAGCGTGGCTGCCTGGCCTGGCCGCGGCGGGCGCCGAAGGCCGCGCCGCCCGCCTGGAGTACGCCTGTTCCAAGGCTTGTTCGCCCTCCCCCTGTTCGTCCCCGTACCGCCTGTGGCCTGTGCCGTGCGATGTGGTCCGTCGCGACGGTCCGGGGTCTTCACCGCCAGAGTATGGCCACGGGAAACACCAACCACACTGTTTCCACCGGGATCTTGTTCGGATCGGGACCTGCGGCGGTTCCACGGGCACGGCGAAGACCCCCTCCCCTGTGGGTCCGTGGGTCCGGGAGGCCGTGACGCCATGACCGCCGAGGACCTTCGAGGACCGTCGAGCCCGGCTCCTTCCGGAACACGCCGTCGGCACCGGCCCGGTTCCACGGCGGGCCGGGCCCGCCGTCAACACCGCCCCCGTAGGTCCCCCGTACGTTCCTCGTAGCCCGGACCGCCGGTAGCACCCGCACCTCCCGTACTGCCCGCACTGAGCGTGCGCGGAGTCCGAGCCGCCTTCGTAACAGCCCTCGTACAGCCGTCAGTTGAGCAGCCAAAGCCCCTTGGCCCCGGTCGCCAGCCCGCCCGCGAGCGCGAGCCCCAGAACGATGCGGCGCGCCCCCTTCTCGGGGGTACGGGCGGCGAGCAGATGACCCAGCACGATGCCCGCGCCCATGGTCACGGCGACCAGCAGCCAGGCGGGGCCGCTCAGCCGGGGCGGGCCCTTGGCGACGGCGGACATGAAGTTGACGACGAGCCCGTAGAACTGCGCGTTGGGCACGAACTCCCCTGCCGTCCAGCCCGCGTTGACGGCATAGAGGGAGAGCGCGGGACCGCCCGTACCGGCGGCGGAGTTCATGAATCCGCTGGCCGCCCCCGCCGCCACGGCCCCTCCCCTGCCGTGCAGCGCCTTGAGGCGTGCACCGCAGATCACCAGCAGCACCGCGACCGTGATGAGCGCCCCGAAGCCGGTCAGCAGCACCGGTTCCGGAAGGCGCAGCGCGAGCCACGCGCCGAGCGGCACGGTGAGGGCGGCGGCAGCGACGAGGGGGATCATCGTGCGCAGATGCACATGCGACCAGCTCGTCGCGAGGCCCGCGATGCCGATGACGACTCCCGCGCAGTTGACGAGTGCGACGCCCTGCACCGGCCCCATCAGCAGCACCAGACCCGGTGAGGCGAGCAGCCCGAAGCCGATGCCCGCCATCCGCTGCACTGAGGACCCGAGCAGCACCGTGCCGCCGAGCAGGGCGAGGAAGGGCCAGCCGCTGAGCATCCTTCGAACCTAGACGCCCGGCCGCGGAGACTGGAGGGGCCGACCACGGATTCCCTTCCGGAGTGCGGAAGTTCACATCCGACAGTCGAAGTTCAGCCGCCGAGCGGCCAGATGTGCGGCCCGTCCGGATCGTCCAGCCATGCCCACTGTGCGCCGTCCCGGACGGTCACGCCGTAGCGCTCCCGTTCCGGGCGCCCGGACGTACGCCACAACTCGTACACGTCGTACGGCCCGGCCGAACCGCCCGCGAGACCGAGAAGGAAGTGGAAGGAGTCCTGCCGCTGAGCGTGCCTCGGCACTCCGCGCAATGCCGCCCCGGGCTCGGCCGTCCCGGTCCCGCCACCACCCGTCCCGGTCCCGATACCGATGGCGGCGGCCCCGGTTCCGATACCGGGGGCGGCGGGTCCGGCCCCCGAGGTGCCCTCGTCCCCGGTGCCGCTCACGCCACCGCCGCGCAGCGGCACGAAGAAGGCCGGCGTGGGCAGGAACCGGCCCTGACCGGACCCCGGCCCCTCCACACGCAGCGCCAACAGCCCCGTGGCCAGCGGCGCGAGAATCAGCGCCCCCGGTACGCACTGCGCGAGCCACGCCACGGGCAGCGCCGGGACCTCACACGTGGCGATCACACGGTCGTACGGCGCGTGCGCGGGCACCCCCAGCGCGCCGTCGCCGGTGACGACCCGCGGCCGGTACCCGGCTGCGGCCAGATGCTCCTTGGCAGCGCTGGTGATCGCCGGATCGAGGTCGACGCTCACGACGTGATCGCTGCCCAGACGGTGCGACAGCAGCGCCGCGTTGTAACCCGAACCGGTGCCGATCTCCAGCACACGCATGCCGTCCCGTACTTCGAGGGCCTCCAGCATGCGTGCCATCAGCGACGGCTGACTGCTGGAGGAGAGCAGCTCGCCGTCGCGCACCCGCGTGGCCAGGGGAGCGTCGTCGTAGACGCCCTCCAGCCAGCGCTGCCGCCGCCGCGGATCGGGGTCCTCACGCCACAGCCGCTCACGGCCGCCTCCGGTGACGGCCACGTAGTAGTACGGCACGAAGAGTTCACGCGGCACCTCCGCGAAGGCCGCCTGCCAGGCGGGATCTGCGAGCGCGCCGCCGGCGGCGATCTGGCGCATGAGATCCGGAGCACCTGGCATGCCTCCACTGTGCTGCGGTGAAGCCGCACACGCGAGGCCTGAAGGTGACGTTCCGCCGCTAGCCTCCCGCCATGACCGAGAAAGCGATCAAGGCCGAGGGGCTGCGCAAGCGCTACGGGGAGACCAAGGCCGTCGACGGGGTCTCCTTCGAAGTGGAGCGTGGCGAGTTCTACGGAATCCTCGGTCCCAACGGGGCGGGCAAGACCACGACCCTCGAAATCGTCGAGGGGCTGCGGGAACCCGACGAAGGCAGCGCACATCTGCTGGGCGAGGCGTCCTGGCCGCGCAATCCGGCGCTGCTGCACCGGATAGGCGTGCAGTTGCAGGCGTCGGCGTTCTTCGAACGGCTCAGCGCCCGCGAGCAGATACTCACCTTCGCCTCCCTCTACGGCGTCGGAAGCGCACGCGCCGACGAGATGCTGGAGACCGTCGGCCTCACCGACAAGCGCGGCACACGGGAGAACAAGCTCTCGGGCGGACAGGCGCAGCGGCTGTCCATAGCCTGCGCCCTCGTACACGATCCGGAGCTGGTCTTCCTCGACGAGCCCACCACCGGCCTGGACCCCCAGGCCCGCCGCAATCTGTGGGATCTGCTGCGGACGATCAACTCCGAGGGCCGCACCGTCGTGCTGACGACGCACTACATGGACGAGGCCGAGACGCTGTGCGACCGCGTCGCCGTCATGGACGAGGGCCGCATCCTGCGCGTGGGCGCCCCCGCGCAGCTCGTCGAGGAGCTCGGGGTGCGGTCGCTGGAGGATGTCTTCCTCCAGCTCACGGGGAGGGAGTACCGGGAATGAAGAGCTTCATGAGCCTCTCCCGTGCCATGGCGCTGGGGCTGCTGCGAGACCGTGCCGCCGTCTTCTTCATGCTCGTCTTCCCGTTGATGTTCCTGGCTCTCTTCGGCGCCCTCTTCGACGACGACTCCACGGCACAGGCGAAGATCGTCCAGGTCGGCGACGTCGAGATCCTCGACGACATCCCCGACAAGGAACGGGCGGGGCTGCGCGACGTGCTGAGCATCGAGAAGACCGACGGCTCGTCCGCCGCCCGCGCCGAAGCACTGAGGAAGGTACGCGAGGGCGACACCGACGCGGCCGTGTTCCAGGACGGAAAGGGCCGGATCGCGCTGCGCTACTCGGCCGCCGACGCGGTGCGCTCCGGCAACGTACGCGGCGTCGTCGACTCCGTCGTACAACAGGCCAACCAGGAGGCCACGGGCCGGCCGCCCGCGTACCGCCTGACGGCGCAGCGCGTCGAGGACGAGTCGGTCAAGCCCATTCAGTTCCTCACCCCCGGGCTGCTGAGCTGGGCCGTGGCGATGGGCGGGATATTCGGGTCGGCTCTCAACCTCGTGAGCTGGCGCAAGAAGCGGATCCTGCGGCGGCTGTGGCTGGCGCCCGTGAGTCCCGGCTCGGTGGTCGCGGCACGCGTCGGCGTGAACCTCGCCCTCGCCTTCGCGCAGACCGCCGTCTTCATCGGGCTGGCCACCCTCCCCTTGTACGGGCTCCAGCTCTCCGGGAACTGGTGGCTGTGCCTGCCGCTGGTGGCCTGCGGCACGCTGGCCTTCATGTCGATCGGCCTGCTCATAGGCTCGTGGGCCAAGACGGAGGAGGCCGCGAACGGCCTCGCGCAGATCATCGTCCTGCCCATGGCCTTCCTCTCGGGGGCCTTCTTTCCGCTGGAGAACGCGCCGGGGTGGGTGCGTGCCGTCTCGGACTACCTGCCGCTCAAGCATCTCGCGGAGGCGATGCAGGCCGTACTGAGCAGGGGCGAGAGCTGGGGAGCCGCGCTGCCGGTGATGGGCGGGCTGGTGCTGTTCGCGGCAGTCGTCACGCTGATCGCCTCGCGTCTCTTCCGCTGGGACGACGCGTAGGGGGCGGCGGGGCGACCGCGCGCGACGGCGGCTGTCGCGGGACCGGGGGAGAGAGTTGGGAGGCGGGGCGGCGGGAAAGCCCGGGTCGGTGACCGGGTGGCCAGGATTCGGTGACCGGGGGCCAGGAGCCCGGGCCGGGGGCCGGGAGGCCGGGAGGCCGACGGCTGAAGGGGGCGCGGAGGCATCTGCGACCATGGGAGGCGTGATGGAGATTCCACGCGGCAGCTTGCAGACGGAGACCTTCTATGAGCAGGTCGGAGGCGAGGAGACCTTCCGGCGGCTCGTCCACCGCTTCTACGAGGGTGTCGCCGAGGATCCGGTGCTGCGGCCCATGTACCCGGAGGAGGACCTCGGCCCCGCCGAGGAGCGGCTGACGCTCTTCCTCATGCAGTACTGGGGCGGCCCCCGCACCTACAGCGACCAGCGGGGCCATCCCCGACTGCGCATGCGGCACGTTCCGTTCAAGGTCGACCGTGCCGCCCACGACGCGTGGCTGAAGCACATGAGGGACGCCGTCGACAGCCTGGAGCTGGCGCCCGAGCACGAACAGCAGCTCTGGAACTACCTGGTGTACGCCGCGGGCTCCATGGTCAACTCCCCCGACTGACCGCACCGTTGACCATCCGCGTCGAGTACGGCCCCCGTTCGGCATCCCGTGGACTCCCGGTACGAACGGGGGCGCGGCAGGCGAACGGCCCGGCGCGGCGCCCGGTCAGACCGGAGTGACGCTCAGCCCCGGCCCCTTGCCCGCACCGCTGCGTACCACCACCGAACCAGCCGGGGCGCGCAGCCGCAGCCACACCCCCGCCCTCAGCAGCTTCAACTGCCCCTCGCCCGACAGGAATCCGAGCGCGTGAGCGGCGTGCGCCGCCCGCAGCGGCAGCCTCGTCCTGCCCAGCGGGCGCGACCAGATCTCCTCGGCGAGCGCGTCGAGCTTCTCCCGGGTGCGTTCCTGCGGCCCCAACTTCTCGGCACGCTCACGGAATTCACCGATGGCCGCGGCCGCGACGGCCCGTACCGCGTCCGCGGGCACCTCGCCGAACGCCTCCCAGCCACCGCGCGGCGGCAGCATCCCCGCCCACGGCGGGCCCGTCACCGACGCGGGCACCGTGAACGCCTCCGCCGACTCGTCGACGCCTTCGAGGAGTTCGCCCGCCGAGACGGTGACGTCGACCTCGGCGTCCGCAGGCTCCAGCAGGCGTGCCGTGCGCACCGCGAGCACTTCGAAGCGCGCCGGCTTGGCGAAGATCCCCACCACCCCGCCGCCGGCCTGGATGCGTACCGCGGCGGCCTTCTCCCAGCGCAGCAGCCGCTGGAGGAAGGCGTCGAGCCCCGCGGCCTCGCCCGGGTCAGCGAAAACGAGGCGGGGCTGCCGCGCTGTCATCGAAGTAGTCCTCCAGGAAGGCCCGTTCACCGGCGGTGAGCCGGCGCGGGCGCTCCTTCTTCAGGTCGTAGGGGACGATCACGGTCTCAGCCCGCACATAGACCTTCCCCCCGTCCTTGATCTCGTAAGTGAGGGTGACCGAGGCCGCGTTGAGCTTCGTCACCCATGTCTCCACGGTGACCGGCTCATAGCGGTGGAAGAGCGGACGCAGATAGTCGATCTCGTGCCGGGCCACCACCGCGCCGGTCTTGAACGGCGGCTCGTCCTCGGAACCGTCCTCGGACGAGCCCACCGCCTCGCCCGCCACCCTGAACATGAAGTCGATACGCGCCTCCTCCAGATAACGGAGGTGGACGACGTTGTTGACGTGCCCGTAGGCGTCCATGTCCGACCAGCGCAGCGGGCATCGGTATATGTGACGCACGTGAACCGACCAGCCGCCTCAGCCGCGGGTGAGCTTCTTGTACGTGGCGCGGTGCGGGCGCGCGGCGTCCGGGCCCAGTCGCTCGATCTTGTTCTTCTCGTACGCCTCGAAGTTGCCCTCGAACCAGAACCACTTGGAGTCGCCCTCGTACGCGAGGATGTGCGTCGCCACACGGTCGAGGAACCAGCGGTCGTGGGAGACGACCACGGCGCAGCCGGGGAAGTCCAGCAGGGCGTTCTCCAGGGAGGAGAGCGTCTCGACGTCGAGGTCGTTGGTCGGCTCGTCGAGCAGGAGCAGATTGCCGCCCTGCTTGAGGGTGAGCGCGAGGTTCAGCCGATTGCGCTCGCCGCCGGAGAGGACGCCCGCGGGCTTCTGCTGGTCCGGGCCCTTGAAGCCGAACGCCGACACATAGGCACGCGAAGGCATCTCGACCTGGCCGACGTTGATGTAGTCGAGCTCGTCGGAGACGACCGCCCACAGCGTCTTCTTGCCGTCGATGTTCGCGCGGCTCTGGTCGACGTAGGAGATCTTCACGGAGTCGCCGACCTTGATGACGCCCGAGTCGGGCTCCTCCAGGCCCTGGATCATCTTGAACAGGGTCGTCTTGCCCGCGCCGTTCGGCCCGATCACGCCGACGATGCCGTTGCGCGGCAGCGTGAAGGAGAGGTCGTCGATGAGGACCTTGTCGCCGAACGCCTTGTTGAGGTGCTCGACCTCCACGACGACGTTGCCCAGGCGCGGACCCGGCGGAATCTGGATCTCCTCGAAGTCCAGCTTCCGGGTCTTCTCGGCCTCGGCGGCCATCTCCTCGTAACGGGTCAGCCTCGCACGGGACTTGGCCTGACGGCCCTTGGCGTTGGAGCGGACCCACTCCAGTTCGTCCTTGAGTCGCTTGGCGCGCTTGGCGTCCTTCTGGCCCTCGACCTTCAGGCGTGCGCGCTTCTTCTCCAGGTACGTGGAGTAGTTGCCCTCGTAGCCGATGGCACGGCCGCGGTCCAGCTCCATGATCCAGCCGGCGACGTTGTCGAGGAAGTACCTGTCGTGGGTGATGGCGACGACGGTGCCGGGGTACTGCGCGAGGTGCTGCTCCAGCCACTGGACGGACTCGGCGTCCAGGTGGTTGGTGGGCTCGTCGAGGAGCAGCAGGTCGGGCTGCTCCAGCAGCAGCTTGCACAGCGCCACGCGGCGCCGCTCACCGCCGGACAGCGTCGTGACGGGCCAGTCGCCGGGCGGGCAGCCCAGTGCGTCCATGGCCTGTTCGAGCTGCGACTCCAGGTCCCATGCGTTGAGGTGGTCGAGCTGCTCCTGGAGCTTGCCCATCTCCTCCATCAGCTCGTCCGTGTAGTCGGTCGCCATCTGCTCGGCGATCTCGTTGAAACGGTCGAGCTTGCCCTTGGTCTCCGCGACACCGGCCTCGACGTTCGCCAGCACGGTCTTCGACTCGTCCAGCGGCGGCTCCTGGAGCAGGATGCCGACGCTGTAGCCGGGGGCGAGCTGGGCGTCGCCGTTGGAGGGCTGGTCGAGCCCGGCCATGATGCGCAGCACCGTCGACTTGCCGGCGCCGTTCGGTCCCACGACACCGATCTTCGCGCCGGGCAGGAAGCTCAGGGTGACGTCGTCGAGGATCACCTTGTCTCCGTGCGCCTTGCGCGCCTTGCGAAGGGTGTAGATGTACTCAGCCAAGAGGAACCGTCCGGCAGTCAGTAGGTTTCGGAGCGCGGCTGCGCCGCATGGGCAGACCACACCATCTTGCCGCACCGGGCGCCCGACTCCGAAACGGGGCGGAGCGCCTGCCCGCCGCGGACACCGCGTGCAGAGGGCGGTCTCCGCGCCACGTGCGCCGGTTGTGTCCGACGCCGCTTCCACCGGGGCTCGTTGGTGCGGCTCGACGTGCGGTGCGGCTCGATCAGTGCGACCTGATCAGTGCAGCTCGATCAGTGGGACCGGGTCAACGCAATAAAGCGCCTTCACCCTCCTTGAACGCCGCCGTCGTCCGGATTCTTCCTGCGTACGAAGAGCACTGCCATCGCGCCGAGCACCACCAGGCCGACGGCGGTGCCCGCTATCAGCGGGGTGCCGGGCGCCCCCGTCTCGGCCAGGTCGCCGGTCTCGGCGACGGCAGCCGCATCGGCCGCGCCGCTGCCGCCCACCGTTGCCGTACGGAGCGTGACGTCCCCCTCGTCGTCTTCGGCTTCCGTGACGGGCATGGCACTCCGCGTGGCGCAGTCCAGTACGCCGGTGAAGGACTTCTCCAGGCCGTGCGGCCCGGTGAGCGGGATCCGGTACGCCTGGTCCTCGTGCACGGGGACCATGAACGTCCGGCTGTCCGCCGCGTCGACCGCGTGCTCCCTGCCTCCGAGGCGGAATCGGAAGGGCCGGTCCCCGGCGTTGGAGACGGTCAGGCCGACGCCCTGCCTGGCGCAGTTCTTCTCCGCCTTCACCGCGGGTATGGCCCCGTCCGCGGCCCAGTTGACGTCCGCCGTCGCGGAGACCATGGACCTGCTGGACCCGGCAAGGATCTGCGCCTGGCTCCTTGCGTGGCCGCCCACGCCGGTGAAGGCACGGCCCACCGGCACCTTCGTGGCCGCCTGCACCGTGAGCGAGGCCGCCCCCGCCCGGCGCCCGCCGGGCACGTCGAAGTAGAGCCTGGCGCCGTCGCGTACCGACGTCGCCCGCTTACCGTCCCGGCCCACGATCCGTGCGTGCGGCGACCCGGAGCCCGGTGTCTGGGAGACGGCCACGCCGGGAGCGGTCGTACGCACCGTGAAGGGCCCGAGTGCGCTGCCGCTCCTTCGCGGGAGCGCCACGGGGTCGAGCGACAGCGAGGCACGGGGCTCAGCCATCCGCCGGGCTGACCGCTCCAGGTGGTCGGCCAGCCGCTCTGCGGCGGGATCGGCCGCCTCGACGCGCACGGCGCCGCCACCTCCGGCGCCGCCCCTGCGCGCGGACCGGCCGTCCGTGAAGCGCCAGATCGCGACCTGGGTGCCCGCGGCGGCCGTCCGGGGTGACAGCTTCCCGGAGCGGGCCGTCTTCGCGAGCGCCTGCAAGTCGTCGACCTGCGGATAGGAGTGCCGGAGTATCCAGAGGATCTTCCCGGCCTCGGGGTTGTCGTGCAGCGAGGTACGGCCCCAGTCCGTCTCCCCGTAACGCGCGTGCCGCTGCGTGGGGTTGTCCACGTCGAGGCCGTAGGTCTGGAGTCTGCCGCCTCCGTCGACCGCCATCTCGAAGAGACCGGCGCCGGTGGTCAGCGCCTCGCCGCCCTCGTGGACGACGGCCTGCCTGTACGTCTTGAGCCCGTCCAGGGTGGCCGTGGCGCCGCCCTGCCGTGACGGCTCGTCATCGCTCGCCGCATAGGCGGGAGTCGCCGTGGCGGTCACACCCGCCGCGAACAGAACGGTGGCCAGCGACGCGACGGCCAGACGTCGCGCCGCACGTGCGGCCGTGTGCCCGCTCACGGCGGTCACGGTCCCGCGGACAAACCTCATGAATTTCCCCTCCGGGCGGCACAGGCACGGCAGTTGAGAGGTCACGCACGTGACCTGATGCCGTGTCGCGCTGTCCCGCCGCCGAACACCGAACCCCCGTAGCCACGCGGGGGATCGTAAGGAGCGGAAGCGCCCTGATCCCCGCCGATCCGGCCGTTCAAGCGTTCCGACTCACAATCGTTATCAGCGAATCCGGCGGACCGGGACGATCAAGGCCCGCCCGACTGACCTGGAACCTTGGCCTCCGCACCCGCCCGTACGGGCTTGCCGGTGCCTGGTGGTGCAGCCGTCTTCGTAACGCCGTCGTCCCCCTGCCCGCTCGCTGTCAGGCCCCGGCGTGCGGGAGACACCCTTACGAACGCGGAGGTGCCGCGCGAGAGATCGTGTCCGACGGACGATGCCGACAGCTCTGCGCCGAAGTACTGCTGCTGTCCGTCGCGGACGGGCTCGCGGATGCGCAACCTGCCGGTGACGATGACCGGTTCGCCGAGCGTCACCGACGAGGCGACGTTCTCCGCGAGCGCCCGACGCGTCCACACCGTGAAGAAGTTCGTGCCGACGTCGGACCACATGCGCTCCTGCGCGTCGAACCGCCGCATCGTGCTCGCGAGCCGGAATCTCGCCAGCGGCACCCCCGCCGCCGTCGTGCTGAACTCCACCCGCGTCGCGACGTTCCCCACGACCGTCACATGCGTCTCGTACATCACGCCCCCTGTTCTCCGCCCGCGGGTCCCCGTACGCGCCCGCCGGCATCGGTCGTCCACGGTGCTCGCGCACCGCGTGGACACCACCTTGCCGCGATCACGGAAAACCCGCTGCGAGCTGTGGACTACGAAGGCGTTGTGGACAACTCCGCCACCCACGAGAGGGGTTCGGAAGCACTCTTCCCGACTTGAGCCCCGGGCCAACGCCCGGACCCGGCCCCCCGGCTCCCGCTCCCGATCCCGATCCCGATCCCGCTAAGGCGACGAGGTGCCGCCCGCCGCGGTCACGTACTGCTCGCGCACCTCCCGGTAACGCAGCAACTCCCCGGCCACCGGCTCCAGTACGTGCACCTGTCCGCACCCCGCGACCAGCCGCCGCAGCCGCCGCTCCTCACGCCGCCCGTACTCCGCCGCGGGCCCGCGGGCGGCGAACCGGCAGCCCCACGCCAGCAGCGAAGCCCCGAGCACACCCCCGATGAGCAGTGCCACACCGGCCCACTCCGGGACGAGTCTCACCCCGAGGGTCGCGCTCAGCACACAGCCCGCGCCCGCCGACTGGACCACGAGCAGGAGGAGTTGGCCCACCAGCGCGAGGTTCCACCAGAACGGGCGCTTCAACGCGGGCCCGTTCACCGGCCCGTTCACCGGCGTACGCTCCGAACGGGCGCCGGCGCCTTCGAAGTTCGTGCCTTCCGCCGCCCTGCCCATGCCCTCGGAGGACGCCGCCTCGGAGCGGCAGCCCTCCGGCTCCGTGCCGTGGCGCAGCGCCTCGTCCAGTGCCTCGGGCAGCCCTGCGGCACCGCGCCACGCGGCGTCGCGTACGGACCGTCGCCATGACTCGGGAAGGCCGGCGGCGGCCTGGTCCACGACGGTGCGCACCGCGTGTGCCACCACCGGCCGGGCGACCCGCGGACCGGAGTCCTCGCGGCCACCGGAGGTCCCGGCAACCGCGGCTGCGGGCGCGGACGCTGACACGGACACGGGTTCCGGCGCGAGCACGGACTGTGAACCAGCCGGGCGGCCCTCGTCGCCGTCAGCGTCGAACACCTCGGCCGCCCCGCCGCCGGGCGGTGCACCAGCAGGCAGAGCATCGACGGGCAGATCAGCGGCGGCGTCCCGCGCCCCGGCCCCGTCACCCTGTTCCGCGTCCAACTCCAGGTCCGCCCCGGCGTATTCGTCATCGACCGCGGCCGTTCGCCCCGCGGCCTGCTTACGCGAGCGCCGCTCCTCGTACCAGTGCTGAAGCTGCGCCCAGGGCGTTCCGCAGGCCCGCTCCGCGTGCCGTAGCCAGGCGCGTTCGGCGGCGTGTCCCGCGGCGACCGCGCCCGCCGCCTCCGCCAGCCGGCCCGAGAACGCCTCTCGTACGTCCTCGGTGAGTCCCGTCGGGGCGCTCGCGGCCGTCGCCCGTCCCGGGGTGACGTACTCCGGCCGCAGCCGCTCCACCACCACGTCCAGATCGGCGCTCAGCCGCAGCGAGGCGGCGCGGCGTTCGGCCACGAACCCGGCGAGTTCGGTGCGCAGTTCGTCGATGCCCTCGCCCACCAGCGCGGAGGTGGCCATGACGCGCGCTCCCGGCTCCCCGTGCTCGCCCAGGGCCATGCCGTCCTCGTCCAGGAGCCGCCGCAGGTCGTTCAGTACGGCCACGGTCGCGTCGCCCGGCAGCCTGTCGGTCTGGTTGAGGACGATGAACGTCACCTCGGCGTATCCGGCGAGCGGCCGCAGATAGCGCTCGTGCAGCACCGCGTCCGCGTACTTCTCGGGGTCGACCACCCACACCACCGCGTCGACCAGGCGCAGCAGCCGTTCCACCTGCTCTCGGTGGCCTTCGGCGGCCGAGTCGTGGTCGGGCAGGTCGATGAGTACGAGGCCCTCCAGTTCGCTGCGTGCGCCCTCGTCGATACGGCCTCGCCAGTTCGACTCCGGGCGCATCAGGCGCCGGGTGGACGCGGGAATCCCGAGGCGGTCGAGAAGCGCGTCGGCGGGCCCGGCGCCGGGGACCTCCCAGGAGCAGGCGACCGGTGTCGCGGTCGTGGGCCTGCGCATTCCGGCCTGTGAGAGCCGCGTACCGGCGAGGGCGTTGAACAGCGAGGACTTGCCGCTGCCCGTCGCTCCGGCGATGGCCACCGTCGTGTAGCGGCGGGAGAGCCGCTCGCGTGCGTCGGCCGCCTCCAGTACGCGGTCCGCCTCGGCGAGGACGCTTCTCGGCAGGCGGCTTCTCGACAGATCGACAAGTCGTCGCAGGGCGACCACGCGGCGGCCGAGCGCGTTCTCCTCGCCGAACGTCTCGTCCTCGTAGGGCTCCCGGGGGTGGGGCGTACCGGTCGA
The DNA here is from genome assembly GCF_022524345.1 of Streptomyces marispadix. Lineage (NCBI taxonomy): Bacteria > Bacillati > Actinomycetota > Actinomycetes > Kitasatosporales > Streptomycetaceae > Streptomyces > Streptomyces marispadix. The sequence continues at coordinate 1,831,160 of NZ_JAKWJU010000002.1, forward strand.
CGGCCACCCCGTCAGGGCGGGCTGGTCAGGCAACTTGCCCCGCAGCGACGGCTGTTGACCGCTGCCGTCCGGCGCGGGGCAGGGCCCGTCCGGCGCGTCCGCCGTGTCGTACGGAACCTGCGGCCCGAAGTCCGCTCCCCACAGCGCGGCGGCCCTCGACCGGCCCTGCCGTCCGCCAGGCGCCGAGGCTCCGCGGGCGCGGCGGGCGATCAGACCGTCGTCCCAAGCGCCTTCGCCGCCGGCGTCGGAGGCCTCGGCGGACTCGGCACTCCCGCCGGCGTCACCGGGCTCGCCGGGCTCGCGGGAATCGCCCTCGTCGCCGTGATCGCGGACGTCATGGGCCTCATGCGCCTCGGTCGTACCCGCGGCATTCTCCACGGAGGCGTCAGGCTCCCCGTTCCGCCGGTCCGCCACGTGCTGGGCCACGGCCTCCGACTCCCCGCCGTGCTCCGCGGGTTGGGCGCCGCGGTCGGCATGTTCCTCATCGCACGTACCGTCGGTCCGGACATCCGCTGTGGACACTGCGGTCACCTCTCCGTCTGCGACTGCGAATGGGACTGGGACTGCGACTGCGACGACTTCTGTGCGCCGGGCCCGGACAGCGGCCCCGAGAGCGCCGACGCCTCCGCCTTGCGCAGCACCGACAGCGCGGCGATCAGATCGACCTGCGGGTCCGGTGCGGTCTCCAGCTCGTCCAGGGGCGCGAGGCGCGTGTCCCGCTCCCCGTAGAGCGCACGCTCGACGTAGGTGGCCAGCAGCCTCACACCGCACTCACGCAGCCGCCGCGCGCTCGGCTCGCCGAAGGCGGACGCCAGGCTGCGGTAGGCGTCCGCCGCGTTCCCGCCGCCCACCAGCGCCGTGGCGAGCATCGCTGCCGCCTCCTCCGCGTCGCGCCCGAACCCGTGGTCGACAGCGCGTGCTTCCTCCTCGGTCAGCTCCTCCAGGCAGCGGCGCCAGCGCCGTACGAGCAGATTCATACGGGCGCGTCCGTCGTCGGCGGCGTCGGCGCCCGCCCGACTGCCCTTCTCCGCACGGCCGGTGGCGATCTCGGTGATCTCCGCGCCGGGCCGGGCGGGGTCGCGGCGCCATGCCTCGGCCACGCGTTCGTCGGCCGCCGCCACGGAGGAGGCGAGCAGCGTGGTCAGCCCGGTCTCGTAGGCGTCCAGCACCTCCTCGGCGCGGCTGTCGACGGGAAAGCCGCGCCAGAGCGCATGCGCGTCGCCTGCGAGCAGTTCACCCATGGCGATGTGCCGCCGGACCCTTGCGCGGGCCTCCTCGTACGCCTCCTCGATGTGTCCCGTAAGCCGAAGCGCCGCGGCGTGCTGTGCGGCGGAGGCGTTGGCGAGGGCGGTGACGCGGGAGCGCAGCGAGGCGAGCGCGCCTACGGCGGTACGGCGTCCGGCCACGGCACGTGCCGCCGGGTCGAGCGCCCGCTGCGTGAGCCAGTTGCGCAGGCCCGCTACGGCGGTCGCCGGCAGCAGCCCCGATCCGCCTGCGGACTCCGGGAGTTCGGGAACCGTGAAGCGCGGCACGTCGGCGAGGCCCTCGCGGATCAGCAGCGAACCGTACTGCCTTGCAACGTCGGAGGCGATCTGGTGCGGCACGCGGTCCAGCACGGTGACGAGCGTGACGTCGTACTCCCGTGCCGTACGCAGCAGGTTCCAGGGCACCGCGTCCGCGTAGCGCGCGGCGGTGGTCACCAGCACCCAGATGTCGGCGGCGCAGAGGAGTTCGGCCGCGAGATCGCGGTTGGAGGCGACGAGCGAGTCGACGTCGGGGGCGTCGAGCAGGGCGAGTCCGGGCGAGAGCGCGGTGTCGGTCTCGATGCGCAGCGCGCGTTCGGCCGGTTCCTCGTCACGGGCGTCGGCGCCGAGCAACTCCTCGGCGGCGCATCCCTGTACGTCGTCGTCGGACGCGGGCGCGGGCACTTCCTGACGGGGCATCCACACCCGGCCAAGGCGCGGCAGTACGCGCTCGCCCTTGAACCAGTGCTCGTCCTCGGGGTGGCAGACGAGGACCGGCGTACGGGTCGTGGGGCGAAGCACTCCGGCCTCGCTGACCCTGCGCCCCACAAGGGAGTTGACGAGTGTCGACTTCCCGGCGCCGGTCGAGCCGCCGACCACCGCGAGCAGCGGGGCCTTGGGCGCGCGCAGCCGCGGAATGAGGTAGTCGTCGAGCTGGGCGAGCAGTTCGTCGCGCGAGAGGCGTGCGCGGTGGGCGCCCGGCAGCGGCAACGGAAAGCGTGCGGCGGCGACGCCTTCGCGGACCGCCGAGAGTGCGTCTAGCAGTTCAGGCCGTACGTTCAAGATCGCCACATGCGCAGAATGCCCAAATTCGGCATGTTTTTGAAGCGTATCCACGGCTCTGCGGGGCGAAAACAATCGGTTTCGGGCGCGAATGGAGCCATTCGCGCCATGTGACCCACAGGTCGAACCCGTCCCCGCCGAGACAGCCATAACGACTGAGCAACACCCGCGCGGCTCGCGGCGAAAACCGCTGCACGAATCGCACCGGCCTGCGATTATCGGGAGCGCTTCACTGAACCTCCACATGGCGTCGCGGACGTGAAGCACACAGCGCCAGCCACGGGGACCCCTATCCTTGACCGCGCCACGGTCACCCGGAGGCCCGCCCGAATCCTCCGCGACCGAGACCGGCCCCCGTAGCTCAGTGGATAGAGCAGGCGCCTTCTAAGCGCTTGGCCGCAGGTTCGAGTCCTGCCGGGGGCGCTTACGATCGCCGTTCTCTACGCACGTAGAGGGCGGCGTTTCCGCGAGCGGCCGCCGGCTTGGGACGGGGCCCGGGTCGCGCATGAGAACGCGGTCCGCCGGACGGTGACGTCGGCCGATTACGACCGCAGCCGTCTTCGGCGAGACCGGTCGCGGAGCGGCATGTCGGTGGCACTTACACAATCTCGGGGCGTGCGCCATGATCGGGACCTGACAAGACCATCAGGCGACCCAGGGGGAATCACGATGTTCAAAGCGAGATCCGGTTCGGGGCTTTCCCGGCGCGGACTGCTCAAGGCGGGAGGCGCGACCGTCCTCGCCGCCGGAGCGGGCGGTGCGCTGACCGTCGGCGAGGCGTCCGCGGCCGTGCCCGCGTCGAAGCGGTTCGACCTGTCCACGCCCTCGTACGACGTGTTCCGTAAGGCGCTGCTGCACGAGAAGCACCACGCGATGCAGGGCATGGCGTTCGACCCCGGGAACGGGCACCTGTTCATCTCCCAGGTGCGGGACGGCAGTTCGGGCGACGACCTGTGCATCAACCGGCTCGACGGTTCCGGGAAGGTCACCGGCACCATGCACCTCGACAACGCCGGTCACGGTGTGTCGATCGGCGTGGAGCCGAACGGGAAGGACTCGTTCGTGTGGGTCGAGTGCGACTCCGACGCGAACGACGACAGCGGCCGTGGCACCGCACTGGCCCGGTTCAAGTTCGTCGACGGGGAGGCCCCGTCCGGGGTGAAGAAGTTCTTCACCGGCAGCAAGACCATCACCTGTGCCACCGACCCGGTCAACAAGCGCATCCTGGTCCGCCGCAAGGAGTCGGGCAGGTTCATCTACCGGCTGTACGACTTCGCCGGCATGGACGTCGAGAACGGCACGTTCACCGACGAGCTGGCGAAGATCAGCCAGCCGAAGCTCGGCGACGGCTCGGTGACGTTCCAGGGCTACGCCGTGTTCGGCAGCTACCTCTACACACTGGACGGCGAGGGCCACGCCGACCCCGCCGACATCGACTCGTTCGTGACGGCCACCGATCTCAACACCGGCAAGGTCGTCGAGCGGTTCCTCACCAAGGCCGGCAAGTCGCTGGTGTTCCGCGAGCCGGAAGGCATGGCGGTGACCCGGACTTCCGGCGGCGAGGTCCGTCTCTGCCTCGGATTCGCCTCCCGCACGAGCATCGGCGACATCGACCGGTACGCCAACGTCTTCCAAAAGAACGTCCTCGTCTGACCGCCGCCCGCGGCCCGGCCGCACCGAAGATTCCGGATCGCGTCCACCCCGCCCGAAGCGGGGTGGACGCCCGGCCGGGGCGGCAGGTGTGCGCGGTCAGGGGCACAGGGGGTGAGGAGGGCCTTGATGGCGCGGCGCTCGTCCATCGCCCTGTAGCCCTCGGCGACCTGTTCCAGAGGCAGGGTCAGATCGAAGACCCTGCCCGGGTCGATCCGGCCCGACAGGACCAGGTCGATCAGGTCGGGCAGGTAGCGGCGCACGGGGGCGGGGCCGCCGCGCAGCGCGACGTGGGAGAACAGCTCCTGTCCTTCGACGGCCTCGTGTGGGACGCCGACGAAGCCGACGTTGCCGCCCGGCCGTGCCGAACGGAGGGCCTGACGCATGGCTTCGGCGGTGCCCACGCACTCCAGCACCGCGTCGGCGCCTATGCCTCCGGTGAGGTCCTTGACGCGTGCGACGCCGTCCTCGCCGCGCTCGGCGACGACATCGGTCGCGCCGAACTCGCGGGCGAGCTTCTGCCGCGGCTCGTGGCGGCTCATGGCGACGATCCGCTCCGCGCCCTGCTGCCTGGCGGCGATCGCCCCGCACAGCCCCACCGCGCCGTCGCCGACGACCACGGCGGTTGAGCCGGGCCTGACTTCGGCGGCGAGGGCCGCGTACCAGCCGGTGCCCATCACGTCCGTGACGGCCAGCAGGCCGGGCAGGAACTCGTCTGCCGGGTGCCCGTCGGTGGCGACCAGCGTGCCCTGGGCGTCGGGGATACGTACGTAGTCGGCCTGGCAGGTGCTCAGGAACGCGCGGTGCAGGCAGCTCGACTGCCAGCCGTTACGGCAGTTCGCGCAGGTGTCGTCCGAGGGTGACTCGCTGCCCGCGCGAAACGCGGTTTCCCTGGACGTCGGGCACCGCAGTCGGCGAGGCACCTTCGCCCTGTTCGCCCCGCCCTGTGCTGCGCGGTCAGCCGTCCAGGCCGCAGATCGCCTCGACGGTGAGCTGGTGTATCCGCACCATGTCGAGGTAGTCGGAGATCCGCACCCGCTCGTCCGGCATCGTGTTGTACTTCCCGCCCGGTCCGCACACCAGGCCCGGCATCCCCGCGGCGTGCTGAAGCAGCGAGGCGTCGCTGCCGTAGAAGCAGTACGGGCGGACGGCGCCGGTCGGCTGTTCCTCGCCGCGGACGGTGCGGTACGCGGCGTTCACCGCGGCGACGACCTGTCCGTCCGGGTCGGCGAAGAACGGCTGGTCCATGGTCGGACCGTCGCCGTCGGCGCGGGTGACCTCGGCGCGCACCCCCGGGTGGCGGCCGCAGACCCGAGCGCCGCGTGGACCACGGCCTGCTGCCCGCGATCGTCTCCGTTTGCGCACAGGCCGGCTTCGTACCCCGGATTCGCTACGAGGCGCTGGGGACGCCGCTGGTGCTGGGGCTGGTCGCGGCGGGGGACGGCGTGGCGCTGGTGTCGGCCGCCGTCGCACGCGGGCCGCACCGAGGCGTGCGCTTCGCCCGGATCAGTACGCCGCGGGCCGTCTCGCCGATCCTGCTCGCCTGGCGCCGTGGCATCCCGGACGAACTGGCGCACCAGCTCGCGGACTTGCTGCATCGGGCCGCACGCGACGTGGACGGCGCGGAGGGTGCCGAGCGCGCGGAGGGTGCCGACCGCGCGGAGGGCGAGCCCCCAGGCGGGACGTGATCGCGGCGGCTTCCGCGCGTCCGTGAGTTCACGGCCGGGAGCCGGACGTGCCCTTCGGCGGGGCCTGCCTCCCGCCGGTCTCGTCCCTCTCGCCGGTCTCGTCCCTCTCGCCGGACTCACCCCTCGCGGCGGTCTCATCCGTCTCGGCGGTCCCGCCGCGGTCACCGCTCTCGTCGGGGTCACCCCTCTCGTCGCGGTCGGCGGTCGGGATTCCGCCCGTGCGGCCGGGTGCGTCGATCAGCCGTCGCCAGGTGTCCGCACGCCAGTCGCCGCCGTCGAGGACGCCGATACGCCGGCCCTCGGAGTCCCAGCGCAGCAGGCCCCAGCCGTTGCCCTCTCCGTTCTCGTGCCAGCCGACGAGCGGCCAGTAGGCGAAGTCGGCGTCAGACTCGACGAGGAAGTCGACGAAGTTGCGGAACCAGGCACGCGGTTTCTCCTCCGTCTCCTCCGGGCCGCCGATCCCGAACTCGCTTATCCAGACCGGCGCTTGGAAGTCCTGGTCCTGCTCCAGGGCGACGTAGAAGGCCTGCCGCCGCAGTACGCCGAACAGCTCGTCCCGTGTGAAGTCGCGGTAGCGGGGGTCGGAGGTCTCGCCGATGCCGGTGGCGCCGCTGTGGTTGGGCCCGGTGTAGTCGTAGAAGTGGGCGGAGTAGACGAGCTTTCCGGGGCGTACGAGCTTGTGCGAGAGCTGCCGTACGGGTTCGAGGGTGGGGCGGCCGTGGGGAAGGCCGTCGACGGGGAGCCCGGTCCAGTTGATGCCCTCGACGACGATCAGCAGGTCCGGGTTCGCCTCCTGGAGGATGCGGTCGCCCAGGTGCTGGGACGCGGCGAACCAGTCGTGCTCGTCGCCCAGGCCCCAGTTCGGGTCGTCGAGGGCCGAGCGGCGCACCTCGTTGTAGAGGTCCGCACCGACGACGCGGGGGTCGTTCGCATAGCGGCGGGCCATGAACAGCCAGTCGTCCTCCCAGGCGGCGGTCGTCTGGGAGGTGTTCCAGCGCTCGTTGCCGTCGACGCCGCAGCACCAACGCGTGGTGTTGGTGTGGTTGTTGAGGATCACGGCGAAGCCGGCGTCGGTGAGGGCGTGTACGGCGGCGTCGTAGACCTGTAGCGGCGTCTTGCCCTTCAGGGAGGGGTTTGCCGCCACCGAGGCGTCCGTGACGGGGCGTTCGTCGTGGATCATCTCGTTGGAGAAGGGCAACCGGATGCTGTTCAGGCCGAGTTGGCGGAAGCCGTCGACGATCTCCGTCATCGGCACCCGGTCCAGGCCCAGCGGCATACGGCCCGACACCTCGCCCGCATGGTTGTTCGCGGGGTCGTCCGGGTCTCCGCTGCCGGTCCAAGTGCCGCTCGCGCCATGCCAGTTGCCCGACTTGAGCTTGAAGCGGTCACCGTCGGCGTCGACGATGTAGCGGCCCCTGGTGCTCAGCGGCGGCTTCCAGTCCCCGGGTGCCTCGGCGGCGGCTTGCGGTGCCTCGCTCGGCTGGGCCTGCTTCCCGGCGTCCTTTCCCGCCATGGGGCGGGAGGCCGAAGGGTCGGCCGCCGCGCGGGGTGCGGCCGTAAGGCCCGCGGGCAGAGCGAGTACGACGGCGGTGAGCACGGTGAGCACGGATCTGAACACGGACGTCTTCACAGTCACACGCTTCCCATGAGAACCACCCTCCATCCACACCGGAGGCGTCCGACTCGCCCCCGGGGGCTCCGACTGGCCTCACAGCCAAGGCAGTTGGGGCGGGCTCCCCCGGCAACGGGGCACCATGGCACCGGGCCCCACCGCCGTGTCCGGCATCGCCGCGAGCGCCGTGGGCGTCCGGCGTAGTCTCGTCCCATGCGTGACCTGGTGCCGTTCCTCATCACGGCGGCGGCACTCGCCGCGGTCATGGCGGGCTTCGCCTGGCTGGCCGCCCGCGTCCGCCGCAGGGGCCTCGCCGGTACGGCCGTACGTGCGGCGCTGGCCTCGTACGACGAGGCGTTCCGTACGACGGCGCACGAGTCGCACTACGAGATCCAGGCGCAGGCGGAACGGAAGGTCCCGGCACCGTCGCCCGACGGGCGCTGGACCCGGCAGCGCCCGGAGGGCCCGGTCGGGGAGCGCATCCGTCGGCCCCTCAGCCCGGCGCCGCGAGGACTGCGGCGAGTCTTCGGCCGGTGGTTCGGCCGCCGGGCCCGCCGCTCGTGACGCACTGCCCCGACGCGTCCCCCGTAACCGGGCCGCTCCCCCAACCGCCCCGTCAGGGCGCCGCGCCCAGGATCTCCAGCAGATCCTGGGCGGCGGCGCGAGGACCCGCGACGAGGCCGACACCCGTGGCGTTCAGCACCACCTCGTCGACGCCGATCGCCCGGTACTCATCCAGCCTTTCGTGGATCTCCTCGGCCGTTCCGTAGAGGAAGACGCCGCCGTCGACGAGCTTCACGGCGTCGCCCGGGTCGCCGTCGCCCGACACCACGATTCCGGCCTTCTTCAGCGCGTCCTGATAGTGCGGGGCCTGGATGTGCGTGCCGCACGAGGCGCCCGCCAGCTCCTCGACCCTGCGGTCGGGGCCTGACAGCGCGACCGGCACGATCGCGGTGACGGTCGCGGGCTTGTCCCACTTCCGCTCCTCGGCGCCCTTGCGCATGGCGGGCATCAGGATCTGGTCCAGATACGCGGCCGAGCCCAGCCAGGTGATGGCCACGTCGGCGAGTTCGCCCGCGAGGGCGGCCATCCTCTCGCGGAGCACGCCCAGTCCGACGGAAACGGGCGGCTGCTTGTATTCGAGGAGCTTGGAGACCCCGGGGAAGTGGTCTCCGGAGTTCTCGACGGTCTCTCCGTGAAGCAGTCCGCGCACCGTCGTCACGTATTCGCGGCACGCGCCTATCTGGCCGGCGTAGGGCTTGCCGAGGAAACTGCGCTGCGCCTGAAGCCCGCCGGGGCCGAATCCGGCGACGACGGAACGGCCCGTGGCGAGCGCCACCGAACGCGCCTCTATCGCCGCCTGGTACGGGGAGCGCAGCGGCATCAGCGTGACGCCGAATCCGCTGGGAATCCTGATCCCGATTCCGGCGAGCCAGTTGATCAGATGGTGGCTGTCCAGCAGCATTCCATGGCCTTGCCAAAGCCGGTCGGCGCAGGTCCAGTTGACGAGATTCGCGAACGGGACCACCTGTTCCGGCCGTACCGGGCCGAAGGGGAGGAGTATCGAGAGCCGCACCCCAGGACTTCCTTTCGTTCAGTGACGCACGCGCGCACGATGCGCTCCCCTTGGCGGCAGCGTCTCCGACTGCTTACGGGTCTACGACTGCTTGCGGTCGAACTTCATGAAGGCGCCCGCGGCGAGCGCCACGGTCAGTACGCCGATGACGGCGGCGAGCACATAGTTCTCGCTGTAGGCGGTCGTGATGGCGATGGCTCCGCCCACGGCGACGATGACGCCCCAACTGCCCTTGTACTTCTTCATTTCGGTACCTCCTGGTGCTGTACTGCTGTCCGTCGTTCGGGCACGCCGCAGCAGAGTGCGACGGGAATGTGGAAATCCTGGGAGCCGGTGCCCTCGGCCTTGACCGCGAGCTGAAGAACGGCGTCGGTGTCGCCGATGCCGGACCAGCCGAACATGTAGCCGAGGAGCGATGTCCGCCCTCCGGCGCCGGTGTAGAAGCCGTGCGCCCGTGCCGTATCGAGAACTCGTTCCTGATAGTCCTGCGCGCGGGAGACGAGGGATTCGTCGCCGAGGATTCCCGCGGCGGCGATCAGTGACTGCACGACGCCGCTGCTGCCGTGGCAGACCGACAGATCGAGAGGCCGGTCCGGAGTGATCGTGGTGGCCTTGTCCACGAGTTCGCCGAGACGTGCGCCGTGCAGCCGCTCCTGCCGGCCGGCCGCGGTGAGTATCTCCGCGGAGGCGAGCAGAAGCCCGGCGGCGCCGTTGCACCATCCCGCGTAAGGGCTCTCGCCGTCGAACTCCCGGCGGGCGAGGAGCCATTCCGCCGACTCTTCGACGAGACGGTCGTCGCCGAGCACTCTCCCCGTACGGGACAGGGCCCACCGCAGGCCGAGTTCGCCGTGTGCGACGTCGAACCACTCGGCGGTTCTGGGGGCGGCGAGATGGGCCAGGGTCAGTTCGCGCAGCCGTGCCAGACGGGCCTCGCCGTACGGTCCGCCGTCGCTCCACTCGGCAGACGACTCCACCCGGGAGGACTCGCTGCGGAACGCGGTACGGGACGCGCTGCGCGACATCTCGACGCGGGACAGCAGCGCCATCAGCATGCCGGCCGGTCCGTTCGCGAGGTCCTTCTCCAACTCGTCGGATTCGGCGCGCTCTTCGAGCTTCTCGAAGATCTGCGCGAGCCAGTCGGCCTCGACGCCGCCGGGCCTGGCCAGCAGCATCGAGGCGGCACCGGTGAAGACCGACTCCGGGGTCTGCATCAGGGATTCGCCGTAGCGGGCGAGCAGGCTGCGCAGGCCGCGATCGGCACTCCGGTAGGCGGCTTCGGCGTCCTTGCCGTCGCGTGCGGCGCGCTCCAGGAAGGTCACGATGCCGCCGGAGTCGTGGAACGAGACGAAGTTCCCAGCGGTCATCGTCGGTGCGTTCCGCTCGGGTCCGATGCCGCACAGCCATCCCGTCTCGCGACCGTCGGGCCCCTCGAAGGGGACGCTCACGGCGTCGATCTTCCGCGCGATCTCCGGCCACCAGCTACCGGCTCGGGCCCGGGTCAGCGAGTGCTGCCCGAAGAGACTCTCCGACGACAGCCCCGCCAGGTCGTCGTCGGCGACGGCCTCCCCGAAGCACTCCTCCAGCAGGAACTGGTGGTAGAGGTCCGTGCGGGCGGCGTTCTGCTCCACTCCCCTGCGTGCCATCTCGATGGGCGTCGTCTTGTAGACGCCGGGGAAACTGCTTCTGTGCGTGGCCAGTTCAGTGGAGTCGCTACGGGTCACGAAATACGGGACGTTCCCGGAGAAGAGCGCGGAACGCTCTTCCTCACGGGCGTATTCGGCGGCCTCGGGCGACAGATACTCGGGCATGTTCTTCAGCAGCCCGAGCAGCCGGGCGGCCTCCGCGGGCTCCCCCAGGTATCTGGGATGCGTGAAGGCGTCGAGGAATCTGCTGTAGACCATCGTCGACCGGAGCAGGCTCCTCACGGTCATCTCCGGATAGGCGTCGAGTATCTTCACGATGCCGTCGCCGCGTACGAACTCCAGGGCGTCGAAGTATCCCTCCAGGGTGTCGGCGAAATACTCCGTGGCCGACAGGCGCCGGTCGCCGAGGCGGGAGACGTTTCCGTGGTGCTTGTAGGTCACCGGCTCCCATTTGACGGAGATGTTGTCCGTCGTGTTGTCGCGTACGACGGGCCTGGTGAGGTTCTTCGACTTCTGGTCGCCGGCGACGCCCACGCCCGCCATGTTGATGTCGATGGGCGAGGTCGGGTCGACCATCGGCACCAGCATCGTCGAGACGACGGAGAGCTTCATGTGATTCATGATCACGTGCGGCAGCGAGTCGTTCTCCACACCCGCGTCGGCACGGGTCATCGTCTCGGTGTCGATGACGCACGGATTCTCGCCGCAGGCCAGCAGGTTCTCGTCGTGGAGATCGGATGCGCCGATGGAGCCCAGGATCGCGCAGAGGGCTCCGAACCGGTAGAAGTACCTTGCCGGTTGGTCGGGCGAGTCCATCGCCTTCGACTCGGCGAACTGCTGCCAGCCGTGTTTTCCGGACGTCACCGACACCGGAATGCATTCACGCAGCGAATGCCTCAGATACGGGTCGGCCGCCGCGTAGAGGTCCTTCACGAAGCGGTCGGAGACGAGGGCACGCGGTTTGAAGACCAGCCTCGTGCCCCCGGCGAGCCGCACGTGGACGACCTGCCGGTTCTCGTTGTGCGGATCGGAGCCGCTGAAGACGATCTTCTTCAGGCCGCCGGGTTCCGGCGACGGCACCAGCCCCGCGGCCTTGAGCTGCGCTTCGTCCTGCGCGTACGCGGCGAAGACGTCCCCGTAAGCGGAGAGGGAGTTGTGCAGGATCGTGGTGACGCGCTGCTTCAGCACCGGGTATCTCCCGGTGATCTCACGGCAGTTGTCCGCGTCGCCGAGATGTTCGCGGAAGAGCGTCAGCGCCTCGTCGCCCTCGGCCGTCATCGGCAGCCCGCGCCTCTCCCTGAAGGCGTGGAACTCGCCGATGAGCGTGCGGAACGACTGCCCCTCGACGGCGGCTACGAGCCCGTGCCAGGCGTCGTCGAGCAGATCCTCGACGGCGCCGGGAGCGGCGACGGGCGCGACCGCGTCCCGCAGCGCGGACTCCACGTCGCCCCTCGGCGCGAGATGCACATAGAACGGCAGGAACGCCGGGATCGACACCTCTGGTTCGCTCATGCCCGGTCACCTCCGGCGAACAGCTCCGGGGACTTCTCCGCGTAGAGATCCGTGTACACAGCGCCGGTGCCCAGGAGTTGGGCGTGGCTGCCCTGCTCGACGACGCGCCCGTTGTCCAGCACGTAGATGTGGTCCGCGGATTTGATGGTCGCCAGGCGGTGGGCGATGATCACCTGCGTCGAGCCGATGTGCTCGATGATCTCGCCGACGCGCCGCTCGTTGACGGTGTCGAGTGCGGACGTCGCCTCGTCCATCACGAGGATCGGCGGGTTCTGGAGCAGCGCCCTGACGATCGCGAGCCGCTGGCGCTGGCCGCCCGAGAAGTTGGCGCCCATCTCCGAGACCAGGGTCTTCAGCCCCATGGGCAGGTCTTCGAGGAAGTCGAGGATGCCGACGCCCGCGCAGTACTCGCGTACCACCTCGGGCGGGATGTCCTGGCCCAGCGTCAGGTTCTCCAGGATGGTGCGGTTGTGCAGATGGATCTCCTGCGGGATGTAGCCGATCTGCCTCCGCAGCGCGTTCCTGTCGTAGTGGCGCTGCTCGACGTCGCCGAAACGGATGACGCCGCGGGTCGGTTCGTAGAGGCCGCAGATGATCCTGCCCAGCGTGGACTTGCCCGAGCCTGACGGCCCTACGAGCGCCACCTTCGATCCGGCGGGGATGTCCAGCGAGACGTTGCGCACGACGAAGTCGCTGTGCTTCGTGTACTGGAAGCTGACGTCCTCCAACTGGATCGCCGTCGACAGCAGATCCGTGAGGGTGCCGCCCGGGTCCTCCGGCTCGGACTTGACGATGTCGTTCAGCCTGGCCATGTAGCGCCCGGCCTCGGTGAACTCGGTGTACGTCTGGAACACCGACGTCGACAGCGAGAAGTACGTCGCGGAGACGGCCTGCACGGCGATCGCCGCGCCCAGCGAGATGTAGCCGTGGCTGACGAAGTAGAGGCTGGTCAGCAGCAGGGTCATCGGGCCGAACATCTGCGTCGTCGTGGTCACGCCCGAGATGCGGCCCTGCTGCATCCGCATGCGGTCCTTCATCGCCTCCAGCGAGGACGTGTAGACCTTGCTCCAGGTCTCGACGAACTCGTGCGCGTAGCCGCCCATCTTGATGGTGGGTATCGACACGATCGCGTCGAGCTGGGTGGACTGGCTCTTGCTCAACTGGCTTATCTCGGCGTCGACATACTCCATCAGCCGTGGACGCGTCTTCATCAGATACGCCGCGTTGAGCACGAAGAGCCCGACGGCGATGAGGCCGAGGCGCCACTCCACGTAGAAGAGATAGCCCGTGACGCACAGCAGGGTCCCCACGTCGAGGATTCCCTGCGCCACGCGTGAGGAGAGCAGGTCCCGGATCATGTTGACGCTGTTGAGCCGGAACAGCAGCTCGCCGGGCTGCCGCACCGTGAAGAACTTGTACGGCAGGAAGAGCAGCTTGGTGAACGTGGTGCTCATCAGGTGCTTGCCGAGCAGCGCCACCACGGACGACAGGACCATCACCCTGACGACGTGCAGCGCGAGATAGGTGAGGGCCACGCCGAAGACGGCGGCCAGCACCACGAACAGGTCGTCCAGGCCGTGCCATTGCTTCTGCCGGTCGACGGCCCACTCCGTCAGCATGGGGATGCCCAGGATCGCGCCGTAGCCGCTGAAGGAGAGCAGCCCCACGAGGGCGATCTTCTTGGGTGAACCCTCCGCGAAGAGGGAGACGTTGCGCCACTCCGACAGCGGCTTCCGCTTCGACTTCTCGAAGTCCGGGCCCACTTCGGCCGATACGACGATGCCGCTGAAGCCCTCGGCGAGTTCGTCGCGGCTGAGCCTGCGCCTGCCGACGGCCGGGTCCATGACCGTCGCCTTGCGGCCGTCGAACTTCTCCAGGACGACGAAGTGGTAGTCCTCCCAGTAAATGATCACCGGTGAGGTGAACTTCTCCAGCGCCGCGACGTCCTTGGCGCGGAAGAGCTTCGTCTCCATGCCGCGTGTGCGCAGGAAGCGGGCGAGCTGTCCGGCGCTGAGGCCGTCACGGCCGGCGTCCATGGCCTCGCGTGCGGTGGAGATGTCCTCGGCGCGGCCGTAGTAGCGCAGCAGCGAGACCGTGCAGCACAGCCCGCACTCGGTCTGGGTCACCTGCGTGACCGTCGGCATGCGCCGCATCGCCTTGCGTCCCCCGATGGCAAGTCCCATGGCTACCGGCTCTCGTAGGTGAGGGTGACCGGGGAGATGTGGGCGCTGGGGTCGATGCGGTTGACCAGGTGCAGCACGATGCCCGCGGTGCCGACCATCAGGCTGTTGGTGTGGGCGTAGCGGCTCTGGTTGTCGCTGATCTTCCGCTTGAAGACGTCCGGTTGGAGCCATCTGCCCTCGATCTCGGAGACCTCGTCGCGCAGGGACGGGTCGACGTCGCGGGCGAGCTTCGACAGGACGTCGTGGTTGCCGAGGTCGCCGTGGCACCACGTCATGTTGCGGCCGAAGCCGTGGCGGATGAGGTTGCCGACGGCCACGTCCCTCATGGCCGGTACGACCTCGTCGTCGGAGACGGAGGCGTACTCGGACAGCGCGAGGGCGATACCGGTCGCTCCATGGCACCAGCCGGTCGAGAACGACCACGGCGTTGCCACGTTCGAGTACCAGTTGCCCTCACTGGTGTCGTAGAAGCCCTGAAGCCGCTCCACGAGGCTCTCAAGCGCGGACTTCACGGAGTCGCGCTGCGTCTCGGGGACGCGGGGGAAGGCACTGCTCAGGGCGTGGATGAGGCCGCTGACGCCGTGTGCGAATCCCGACTGTGCCAGTACGGACTCATGGCCGCGTCCGGCGCCGAGCGCGGAGACGAGCATCGCGGTCAGCGACGCGAGGGAGTCGTCGGCGTGCGGGCCGCCGATCGCGGTCAGGCACGACATCACGCCCGCGACGCCGCCGACGACGTCGACCGGCAGCCGCTCCGGCGGTATGTCACGTATCTGGTCGAGCACCAGCGGCACGGCGCCCTGCGCTGCCTCGACCCAGCCGTCGTTCTCCAGCAGGCGGCCCGTCGTCGCCAGGGCGAAGAGGATGCCGGCCATGCCCGTGAAGCCGCCGAACCCGGCCTGCTGGATGCTGCGTGCCTCATAGCGCCGGCCCGGGCGAGGATCTCCGCCATGGTGGAGAAGATCTGCGTGGCGGGCTCGCGGTACCGGCGGTCGTCGAGAGCGCGGCCCGCGGCGGCCAGCGCGAGTGCCGGGCCGACTCGTCCCGTGTAGAGGTCGTATCCCAACACCCCTGGCGGCCAGGGCCTGTTGGCCGACGCCGAGGCGAGGGGGCCGATCCAGGTGCGGGGCAGATGCGCGAACTTGTCCGGGAGCGAGGTGCCGACCAGATTGCCCGCCAGCTCCGTGACGAGGGCGATCAGCCCGTCGCGCGACTGTGCGTCGGAGCACCGCGACGGGGTGGCCCCGCCACCGCTCGCCGCCCCCTGACCGCCGGAACTGGTCAGGTGGTTGTCGGGGAAGCGCGAGGAGAAGGCGGAGTAGATCAGCCGGAGCTGCTCGCGCAGTGCGGCCTCCGACATGGCGGAGGTCTTCGCCAGGGCCCGGTCGATGGGCGTCTCGTCGAAGTCGGCGCCGACGGCGGCACCGTCGCCGTCCCTCAGCGTCACGTCGTTGGCGGCGACGGTGAAGTACGGGATGTCGCGCTCGGCGAGCTGACGCACCTCCGAGGCGACGATGTTCCGCGATGAGGTCTTGCTCGCGATCGCGATGCGCTTCAGCAGCGCGAGATACGGGGCGAAGTCGTCGAGTGCGCCGGCGGAAGAGGTCATCCGCAGCGTCTGTGCGTAGAGCGCCGTGGGGTTGTGCACGTAGCGCACCCGCACCCCGGATGCGGCCTTGCGCAGCAGCCGCTCCCACGTCTCGTGCTCGGCCATCACCGCGCGGAAGACCCTGGAGAAACCGGCGGCCATACGGGCGCCGAGCTGGTGGATCTCCTCCTCCGACAGCGCGCTGACGACCGTGCGGCGCTCCTGCGCCTCCTGTGCGCGGATCACCAGGCTGACGGTGTCGGTGTAGGGGTTCTCGAAGAGGATGGTCTTGAACGGGGACGAGCCACGGCCCTGGTCACCGAGGAAGCCGAGGTCGACATGGCCCGCGTCCTCGCCCTTGCCGACCATGACGAGGGGCAGGATGCCCACGCCGTAGACGGACTGCCCGATCGTCTCGTAGGCGTTGCCGGGGGCCTCCGGGGTGGGGCCGGTGTGCACGCGGGCGGGGTGGAGGATCGTCTCCAGGTCGATGGGTACGGGCCCGCGGCGGGTCGGCAGGATGTTCTCGAAGTGCATGTCGCGGGCGTTCAACAGGTAGAAGACGGCGGCGAGTTCGCCGCTGGCGTCCATGAACTCCGCCGACATGTTCGAGACTTCCTCGGCCTCGATGTACTCGACGTATCCGTAGTGGTCCCGCTCCAGTACGGCCGCCGCGGCGAGGGAGGTGCCGACGCGGGCGTTGAATTCGCGGGCGATCGTCTCGTAGGCCGCCTCGCAGGAGACGTCCCGGGGCTTGTAGACCAGCTTCGCGCCGGAGTGGAATTCGAGCACGGAGACGCTGCGGCCGTGGTTGTGCGCGTCTCCCTCGGAGAATCCGCACGAGACGATCGTGTCGTCCGTTGCGATGCCGAAGGCACCGGCGATGGCCTCGCGGTCGGCGGTGAGGCGGCGGCACAGCTCGTCGATGGCTTCGGTCTCATTGCGGATGAGAATGCGTGTGACGTCCTGGAGCACCGGGAAGGAAAGGCCGCTCACATCCTCGAAGGACGTGCGTATCGACTGCTCGACGAAGTATTCGTAGCGCTCCTGGGGCGTCTCGCCCCGCAATGCGCCTTTCTCTCGCGCATGGTTGACGGAGACCACCAGCGGCCTCGTGTACACCTCGCGCAGCCGGCTCTCGGCACGGTCGAGGACCTGCTTCAGCGCGGTGCCCCTGTCATGGAAGAGACCGGCGAAATCCGCGAGGGGGTCGCCGTCGGCCACCGCGGCGGCGACATGCCTGATGATCCTCTGGAACGGATAGCGCTCGTCCGCGGCAAGCCATTCCTCCACGGTGCGGCGCATTCCGGCGCCCGGTACGTGCGAGGGCCGCGCCGATACGACGACTTTCTTCAGGACTCCGGCGACCTGGTCGTCGAACTGCGCCAGCGGCGCGATCGTCTCCTCGACTTCGACGCTGTCGAACTCCGGATAGTACTCGGCTGGAGATATCACGGTGAAGCTGCTCCCACTTTTCGCGCGAGATGTCGTCTGTCGTAGAAACGGGCCGGAGTCGAGGCCGTGTAATGCGGGCCGCGGAGCGAGGGCCGTGTAGAACGGGCCAGAACGAGGGCCGCAGAACGGAGGCCCGGCTCGGGACGGGCCTCCGTTCCGCTTGAGCACTGCTACATGACCACCGAGAACGGTGAGGTCATGTTCAGCACTGGCTGGTGCACTTCGTGGTGGGGCAGATCGCCGCGGTCGCCAGCGTGACGGTGGCGACGCACCACGGGCCGGTGCCGCCGTAGGTGTCGGCGTCGCTCAGCTCGACGAGCTCGGCCTCGTCGTATCCACCGAGAATGTCCTCGCTCATGATGACCTCTTTCTCTTGTTTTCTTCTGTTGTTTTCGTCAGTTGCAGTTGGGCTGGCACTCGACGGTCAGGGTGCACCAGCCGCCGGTGTTGGTCAGAGCGTCGGAGAGAGAGAAGGTGTTGGTGGTGCAGGCGCCGTAGGCGACACCCTCGAAGTCCTGCTCTGCAATCTCTTCAACCAGCGAAACGTCGCCCTTGTACACGACTGAACTCCATTCTTCGAGTACGTGATCCGGATTGATTCGCCCATACTGAAGGATGGTTCCGACCGTGTATTTCAGATTTCGTGCGGGCCGTCCCCCAGCGGTGCGAGCAGAACAGTATGGGCTTCACCGTTCGGTCACAACGATTCATCACGCGTGATCCACATCACATGACATACGTCAGTTGACACGGCGCGGGCGCCGGGGAGGAAACGGAACATTCCGAATGTTACGAGACTCCCGGACCGGGTCCAGTGCGGCGGCAGATCACAGGGCTTCACAGGGGGTTCACACCTCGTCTGCCTGCCGCTTTCCTCTGGCATCGTCGCCGAATTCTCAACGGAGCGGATCATTCCGAATGTTATTGAGGGCACCTCCTGTGCAGGGCGTTCTCCTGCACGACGGAGGTCGCCAAACTCCGGAGTGGAGCATTCCGCTCCGGAGTAATGCCAAGAATGACGGGGTACTTACAGATCCTGCGCACTCATTGCGGCCAGTCCGATCCTTTGCTCCCGTGATGGGCAATGTGCCCCTAATACGCTGGTGCCGCGAAAGCCCCGGAGGCTCGGCGAGCCCCAACGGACGCCTTGGACGCGGCGGTTCGGTCACGCGCTGAGGGCCAGCGTGACGCGCGGGCCCGCTCACCTGCGGCAGCCCGTGACCGGCGGCCCCGTGACATGCAGCGGTTCCCGGGGCGTACGCCGTTCAGCGCCGCCCCGGGAACCGCTTCGATCTCATCGGCCTCGCCCTCGCCGGGCAGCGGTCACGCGTCCCTGCGCCGCAGCGCCGCGTACCCCGCGCCGACTGCCAGTACGGCCCAGGCGGCGAGCACCGCCATGCCCGTCCACGGCGTGAGGATCGTGTCGCCCGCGGGCGGCTCCCTGCGGAGGATGAGCCCCCCGGCCAGGTCGGGCAGGAACTGGGCCGCCTTCTGAACTCCCGGAATGGAGTTGAGGATTGTCGAGATCATGAAGAACAGCGGCACCAGGATGCCCATGGTCAGCGCCGAGCTGCGCAGCACGCTGGCGAGTCCCATGGAGAACGCGCAGATCAGCGTCATATAGAGCACCCCGCCGGTCATGGCCCGCAGCACTCCCTCGTCGGCGAGGGAGACGCCCGCGTCGCTGCCCATGGTGAGCTGCGTGGCGAGGAAGCTCGCCGTCACGACGACGACGGAGAGGATCATCGCCGTGCCGATCCCGGTGACCATCTTCGCCGCGTAGAAGACCCCGCGCCGGGGCACGGCGGTGAGCGAGCTGCGGATCGTGCCGGTCGTGTACTCGCTGCTCACGCTCAGCACGCCGAAGACGACGAGCGCGATCATGCCGAGCTTCAGGCCGCTGAACCCCGAGGCCACGGGGTCGAAGCGGGCCTGCGCCGACGCGCTCATGTCCGCGTACACGCCCTTCATGACGTACCCGAAGAGGAGCGCGACGGCCACGCTGACGACGGAGTAGCAGGCGAGGCTCCACACCGTGGAGCGCAGTGTGCGGATCTTGGTCCACTCGAAGGCCACCGCTGCTGTCGTGTCGGCCATGGTCAGCGCACCTCCTGCGTCGCGCGGTAGTCCACCGAGTCGGCGGTGAGCTGCATGAACGCCTCTTCGAGCGAGGCCGTGCGGGGGCTGATCTCGTAGACCGTCACCCGGTTCGCGGAGGCCAGCGAGCCGACCGTCTCCAAGGTGGTGCCGACCGCTTCGAGCACGCCGTCCGGACCGTCGTCGGTGTGGATGCCCTTCGCCGCGAGCACGTCCCGCATCCGCTCCGGTTCGGGGGTGCGGATCAGGATGTACGAGCGTGAGTTACGGGCGATGAAGTCCTCGACGGAGGTGTCCGCGAGCAGCCGTCCCTGCCCGATCACGATCAAGTGCTCGGCGGTCAGGGCCATTTCGCTCATCAGATGGCTGGAGACGAAGACCGTGCGGCCCTCGGCCGCGAGCTTCTTCATCAGCCCGCGGATCCACAGGATGCCCTCCGGGTCGAGGCCGTTGACCGGCTCGTCGAACAGCAGGACCTCCGGGTCGCCGAGCAGGGCAGCCGCCACGCCGAGGCGCTGCGCCATGCCCAGCGAGAAGCCGCCCGCCCGCTTCTTCGCGGTGCCGCCGAGGCCGACGGTCTCCAGGACCTCGCGGACGCGGCGGTCCGGGATGCGGTTGCTGCGGGCCAGGCCCAGCAGGTGGCCGTAGGCGGTGCGTCCGCCGTGCAGCGCCTTGGCCTCCAGCAGTACGCCGACCTTGGTCAGCGGACGGGCCAGTTCCCTGTAGGGCTTGCCGTCGATCAGTACGCGTCCGGCGGTGGGCCTGTCGAGTCCGACCACGGCACGCATGGTCGTGGACTTGCCGGCTCCGTTCGGCCCGAGGAAGCCGGTCACCCGGCCCGGGAGCACCCGGAAGGAGAGCCGGTCGACCGCGAGGGTCTCCCCGTAGCGTTTGGTCAGATTCTGAACCTCGATCATTGCCCCGTTCCCCTGTTCCCCATGGTCGGGCCTGCGACGGCACACACGTGTCCAGGGTCGTCCCCGTGGCGGGCGTCGCGGCGGTGAGAGTCGTCGGCGGCGCAGGAGGTCGCTCCCTGAAGGTCGCCGCCGGAATGGCGCGGGACATCTTTGCACGGCGGCACGGGCCTCGGGCCGGTTTCGCCGGAGCCTCCGATCTTGCCGAGGGCCCCTTACGCACCTGCCGGGCACCCGCACAGCCCCTCCCCTCGTGCCGCGTCCCTGCCGCTGTGTCTTCATGTACGCATGACGTCCGCCGCAGGTCACTGGCCTGGCGAGCTGCGCGCCGCCGGGCGGGACGGGATGTGTGCCCATGAGTGAGAGCCCGAAGGCCGCCCTGGCCGCGAGCGTCGCTGCCGGATATCTACTCGGCAGGCGGCGCAATACCAAGCTCGCAATGACCGTCGCCGTATATCTGGCGAGTAAGAAGCTGCGGGCCAAACCGCAGGATCTGCTCGCCATGGGGGCCGGAAAGCTCGGGAATTCCCCTCAAGTCTCCCAGCTCGTCGAGCAGTTGCGCTCCGAGGTGCTGAACGTGGGACGCGATGCCCTGAAGGCGCTGGCGGAGCACCGGCTGGGGAGTTTCGCCGATTCGCTCGCCGACCGGACCAGATCGCTGAACGAGCTGGTGGAGGCGGCGGAGCAGGCCGGCGAGGAGGAGGGGGAGGAGGAACGCCCCCGCGGAGAAGAAGAGGAAGGGGAAGAGGAGAAAGGCGAGGAAGAAGGCCGCGAAGCCCGCGAGGAAGGAAAAGCAGAAGGCGCCCGCGAACGCGGCGGAGAACGTCCCGCGAGACCACGCAGACCGAGCCGTGGCGAGGCCCGCGAAACCGCCAGGGAACAGGGTCCGCCAGCGAAGAAGAGTACGCAGAGAACCGCTGAGAAGTCCGCGCCGCCGAAGAAGCGGTCCGAGAAGAGCGCGGCACGTAAAGCGCCTGCCGAGTCATCCCGTCGCCGGAGGTAGAGGGCCATGCCGGACACGAAGAGCAAAGCGGAGAGCGGGAGTTCGACGGACGGCGGCTCCGGGCTCGACAGAGTGCGGGAGGAACTCACCAACTATCTGATGGCGAAGGCCGGAAACCTCGTCACCTCGGCCGGGAAGAAGACGGGGGAATTCGCGCAGAAGGCCGTGACCGGAGGAGGGGACGGGAGCGGTGTCGCCGATTCCATGGGCAAGGTGCTCAAGGGAGAGTCCCCGGCGAAGGCGATCGGCGGCCAGATGGCCAAGACCGTCAAGGACAAGACCGTCGGCAAGGTGCAGGAACTCTTCTCAGGCGGTGGAAAGGCCGGTGAGAAGAAGGTCACCAACATCGTCGAGGCGTTCGATGTGGGGCTGCCGTTGCGCCGGGTGTACGACCACTGGACGGAGTTCGAGGAGTTCAGCGGCTTCATGAAGGGCGTCGTCGAGGCGTCGCGTTCGGACGAGGAGGAGGACGTCACCTCCAAGTGGACCGTCAAGGTGGGCCCGTCCAAACGCAGTTGGGAGGCCACCGTCCTGGAGCAGGTCCCCGACAAGCGCATCGTCTGGGAGACCAAGGGCGAGACGAAGACGCACGGCGCCGTCTCCTTCCATGAACTCGCCCCCAGCCTCACCCGGGTCGTGGTCGTCGTCGAATACACCCCCGGCGGGTTCCTGGAGAAGACGGGCAATCTGTGGCGTGCGCAGGGGCGCAGGCTCCGCCTCGATCTGAAGCACTTCCAGCGCTATGTGACGCTCGGCGTCCAGGAGGTGCCGGAGGGCTGGCGCGGCGAGATCCGCGAGGGAGAAGTCGTACGCACCCACGAGGACGCGCTCGCCCAGGAGGAAGAGGAGGAACGCGAGGACGAGAAAGGGGAGTTCGAAGACGAGGAAGAAGACGGGAACGCCGACGAGGGCGAGGGCGGGGACGAGTACGAGGGCGACGAGGACGGGGAGTACGAAGAGGAAGAGGACGAGGAGACCCGGTAGACGCCGGGTGCGTCCGACAGCGCTCTGGCCCTCGACGCCCAGGCGTTGAGGGCCTGTTGAGGGCATCGAGGGCCAGAGGGAGCGGCCGTACGGGCGGCGAGGGCGACGCCCCGGCCGGGGGGTGAGCCGGGACGAGGCCGCCTGCCGCGTGTGCGTCGTCAGGGGCCGACGACCACGTCCACCCCGGAGTCGGTCGTATCGGTGATCTCGTAGACCGCGCTGAACTGCGAACTGGTGGCGCTGGTCGGGCAGCCGAAGCCGCCTTCGACCTTCACGGGGACGTCGACGGCGTCGAAAGTGAGCGTCGACGGCGAGCCGTTGGCCCACTCTCCCGTCGCCGTTGCCGCCTCTCCGGGCGCTGCCGTCACGGTGCACTCGGCGAGACCGCTGGTCTTCAGCACGAACCCGCCCGTGGGCATGGTGAGTCCGGCGGTGCTGGGATCGCCGTGCTGCATGGAGACCTTCCAGTCGCCGCTGGTCGTCACGGCGGCGTCGACTCCCGGCATGCTGGTCGTGCAGGAGTCGTAGCCGGGCGCTCCGACGGCGGACTCGACCGGTCCGGCGTCCTCGTGGTTGCCGGGTTCGGCGGGGATCGCGCCCGAGACCTCGGAGACGGTGCAGGTCACCGTGACCGATCCGGCGGTGAAGGTGGCGTCGCCGGAGAGCTTGGCCGCGTACTCATGACCGGCGGGCGTGACGGTGGTCGAACCGGCCGCCGCCCCGGCACGGCCGGAGTGACCGCCGGTGTCCCCGCCGACGTTGGCGTTCGCCGTCGCGGTGCCTGCAAGCACCAGCGCGGCCGCGGCGGAGACTCCGGCCACAACTGCACGTAAGGACAGGGGATTCGTGCTCATCTGCTGCTCCTTCGCTGCATACATGGGGGTGGTGCAGGGGATGCGATGGCACTCGTGCGCTCGGACGCTCAGTCCTGGCTCTTCCTCCGTGTGGCGTCGCTGCGGGGCTGTGGGAAGGGATCGTCGTCGACGCCGAAGGCGGCGGCGAGAGAGGAGTCGGCGGACTCGAACTTGGAGCGGTGCCGCGTCGGGGACCCGGCCTGCTCGCCGGACGGACCACCGGACGTGCTGCCGGATGCACTGCCGGACGCAGCGGAACCAGGAGTGTCGCGCGCCCCGGAGTCGTCCGCCGCGCCCGTCGTCGTTGCCGTCTCCGTCGTCTGCGCCGTCGCCGACGTCTCAGCCGTAGCGGCCTTACGGGAGGCGACGGCCACCGGTGCCTCGGAGTGGAACGCGGCGGCGGGCAGTGGACCCGCCGTGGCGTCGGCATCGCCGGTGCCGCCTTCCGGCTCCGTGCCCGCCTCCGCGGAGGGCTCCAAGGGCAGCGGGCGCCAGGCGAACATCAGCGCGCCCCC
Organism: Streptomyces marispadix; assembly: GCF_022524345.1. Lineage (NCBI taxonomy): Bacteria > Bacillati > Actinomycetota > Actinomycetes > Kitasatosporales > Streptomycetaceae > Streptomyces > Streptomyces marispadix. The sequence goes on from NZ_JAKWJU010000002.1 coordinate 1,854,740, forward strand.
GAACACGCCCAGCAGAGTGCCGATCATGAACCCGCCGAGGTTCGACAGGACCAGCGCGGCGGTCGCGAGGATGACCGTGATGATCCCGGCCAGCCCGCGGTGCTGGGGCGTGAACCAGCCGCTGAGCCCCAGGACGACCATGATCACCGCCAGTACGACGGTGGGAACGCCGGCCGTTCCCTGATGCAGCATCACCTTCATCGGTGCCAGCGGCAGTACACCGATCTCCACACCCGCGACGACGGTGAACAGGCCGCCCCAGAACGGCCGTCCACGTCGCCAACCGCGCCAGCGGCGCCAGATCAGAAGCATTCCTTGGAGCCCTTGTTCACTTTCATGCTCAGGTTGTTGAGCCTGAACTGGCCGGCGTTGGTGGCCCAGGCGGTCTGCTCGAGCTTCGTTATGTGCACGTCGTCGGCCTGCTGGCCGAAGAGGTCCTGAAGTCCCTGGCCGCCCTTGGGGCCCTTGTCGAGGGTGGAGGCGTCGCGTCCGATCTCGATCTTGTTGAAGGACGCGTTGCCGCCGAGCTGTGTCGCGTCGACGAAGAGGCCCTTGGCCTGCACCGGCTTCTTGCCCGTACCCGCGGTGAGGTTGAGGGAGATGCTGCCGATGACGGGCAGGTCCGTGACGACGGACTGGCACAGGTTGCGCATCTCCGCCGTCTTGATCGCGGTGACGGCCACGGGGATCAGCTTGCCCCTGGCGTTGCGGTCCACGCTGCCGTACTGCGCGAAGCCGTCACCGTCGAGGCTGGACGCCGACACCTTGAACTGCTGGCCCGAGACGGCGAACGACGCGGCGAGCGCACCGTTGGCGAGCGCGATCGCGAGTGCCGCCGTGACGGCGACTCCCGGCACGCTCAGCACGGCGAATCTTCGCCAACTCGTGCGTCCCGTCAGCTTCCTGCCGTGCGCATCCTTCATTGTTGTCCCCTTGCGAAAGCGATTGGCGTCGTGACCGTGATGTGGGGGATGTGAAGCACATGCGTGGTACGAGGGGGGAGCGCACAGAAGGAGACCCTGCTGTGCAAAAGATTACTGGCGAGTCAGGTTATGGACCCCGGCCGTGGACGGCAAGGTTTCGCGCAGACAACTTTCCGCCGAACGCCCGCCCTTGAGCCCGGGGCACCGCCGCGCACCCGGCTCCCAGGGGCGGCTTCGTGCGCCACGGCACCTCTGATCAGGCCCGTATGGAACTGAGGTGCCGGCAGCGGCCGTTGCGGGCCGGGCGCGATATACGCCGGCACCGGCCCCGGCGGCATCCGGTATGTGACCGAAGGGACGAGTGGACCCCCGGCCGGTGGCCGAAAACAGGCCCATCGTCCGGGAGTTGAGCCCCCGCGATCGGCGCCGGAAGCGGCGGCAGCGAGCGCTTGCTGCCGGACCGGTCCCCGCACCCGTCGCCCGCGACTGCCTCCCCTGCCGGTGAGCCGAGGGCCGTCTTGCCGCCGCTTCAGCAGGAGACGTACGATGAATGCGCTTTCAATCCAGCGGCCCCCACGGCCTGAGGCAAGGCAGGAGAGCATGGTCGCGTGAATGCTCCCACCGTGTACGACGTCGCCGGACATGCAGGCGTCTCCATCGCGACGGTCTCGCGAGTTTACCGGGCCCCCGATTCCGTGCGCGCCCGTACGCGGGAGAAGGTCCTGGAGGCCGCCCGCGAACTCGGCTATGTGCCGAGCGGCAACGCACGCGGCCTGGCCAGCCGCAACACCCGCGTCCTGGGCCTGTGCTTCCCCGACTACTCCGACCCCGACGCCGAGGACATCGAATCCGAGGCCGACTACGGCGACGACGCCGAGCTGATGCTCTACTCCGACGAGATAATCCGCGGGATGGAGCGGGCGGCCCGCCGCCACGGCTACGCCCTGCTGATCGCCGCCTCCCTCGCGGAGGGCCCGCAGAGCCTGGTCGCCGACGTCGCCGGACGTGTGGACGGCTTCGCGGTCCTCGCCCGTACCGTGCCCACGGAGGAGCTGGAGGTCATCTCGCGGCGGCTGCCCGTCGTGATGCTCGCGGGCCCGCGAGAGAGGACGCACCCCTCGACCACCTCGACCATGTGGAAGTGGCCAACTTCGACGGCGAATTGGCCCTGACCAGGCACCTCATCGCCGATCACGGACTGACGCGGCTGGCCTTCGCGGGCAGCGCGGAGGAGTCCCCGGACGGCGAGGCACGCTTCCGCGGCTTCCAGGCGGCACATCTCGAGGCGGGCCTGCCGGTGCCGGAACGTCCCGACGTGCTGTCCGGGCTGACGCAGGCCGAGGGCGAGCGCGCCGTGGCCCGACTGCTGGACGGCGGCGGCGAGTTGCCGCAGGCGGTGGCGTTCGCCAACGACCAGACGGCCGTTGGGGCGCTGTCGGAGCTGCGCCGCCGCGGTGTGCGCGTACCCGACGATCTCGCGGTGGTGGGCTTCGACGGGATTCCGCTGGGGCGCCTGGTGACGCCCGCGCTGACGACCGTACGGCAGCCGATGCGGCGGATCGGCGAGGAAGCCGTGGAGCTGCTGGTGGCGAGGCTGGAGGACCGGACCCGTGAGCCGGTCTCGCGGGTGCTGCCGGTGTCGGTGCTGCGCAGGGCGAGCTGCGGATGCGACCCGGGGGGCGGCCCGGGTGCAACTCCCGGACGCGGTCCGGGCGGTGGCTCGTAGGGCGGCCCCTGCCGCCGGACCCCGAGTCGTTCCGTTACACAGTCGTAATCTCCTCGGCCCTTGCACCCCCGGACCGTCGCTCACAGAGTATGTATGCGCTTACAGGGCGCCTTTCAGACCGGTTCCGGGGCCGCTTCCCCGGAGCCGGTCTGGAAGGTCACAGGCCGTAGGTCACAAGGCCGCGGGCCGGTGAACGCGCCACCCGGATCGACGCTCCGCACACGAGGAGGAGCCCTCCATGCAGCCCATGACACGCATCGCCGCCGCCACCGCGGCAACGACCGCCCTCGCGCTGCTGCTCTCCGCCTGCGGCAGCGGCGGCGGCGAGCAGACCTCGGCCAAGGACAAGCAGACCCTCACCGTCTGGGGCATGGGTGAGGAGGGCAAGCATCTGGCCAAGCTCGGCAAGGAGTTCAACAAGAAGCACCCCAACATCACCGTCAAGGTCACCCCGGTCGGCTGGGACGTCGTGCACCAGAAGCTGGTCTCGGCCGTCGCCGCCGGTGAACTGCCCGACATGGCGCAGATGGGCAGCACGATGATGGGCGAGTTCATCGAGCTGGACGCGCTGGAGCCGGTGGACACCAAGACGTTCAAGAAGGGCGACTTCTTCCCCGCGGCCTGGAACGGCGGCGTGAAGGACGGCGAGGCGTACGGCGTGCCCTGGTACGTCGACACCCGCGCTCTCTTCTACCGCACCGACCTCGCCGACAAGGCCGGCGTGAAGAAGGCCCCGGCCACCTGGGAGGACCAGCGCGACCTCGCCAAGGCGTACAAGGACAAGGCCGGCACCAAGTGGGGCACGTACAACCAGCCCGCGAACGTCGGCGCCTGGCAGACCTGGCTGCCGTTCCTCTACTCGGCCGGAGGCCGGCTCCTCGACGACTCCGGCAAGCCCGCCCTCGACTCCCCCGAGTCCGTGGAGGCGCTGGAGGAGTACGCCTCCTACTTCGACGAGAACCTCTCCCGCAAGAGTTCGCCGCCCGACTACGACGTCGTCAAGGACTTCGGCTCCGGCGACGCCCCGATGTTCATCTCCGGGCCCTGGATCGTGAACAACATCAAGGACCAGCAGCCGCAGCTCAAGGGCAAGTACGCCACCGCGCCGCTGCCCGCGGGCAAGTCGAGCACCTCCTGGGTGGGCGGCGCCAGCCTGGTCACGTTCAAGGACAGCGAACACAAGGCCGCGGCCGAGGAGTTCACCGAGTACCTCACCGGCACGAAGCAGCAGGCCCACTGGTACGAGATGGCCAAGTCGCTGCCCGCCAACCAGGCCGCCTGGAACGAGCCGGAGCTGAAGAACGCGCCCGAGCAGCTCGACGCCTTCGAGAAGCAGCTCAAGACCGCCAAGACCGTTCCGCCGCTCGCCAAGTGGGAGGAGCTGGCCGCCAAGATCGACGAAGGCGTGGCACGCGTCTCCCAGAAGGGCGAGTCCCCGAAGAAGACAGCCGCCTGGATGCAGAAGGCAGCCGAGGGCCTGGTGGGCTGAGCGCATGGCGACAACGACCCCATCCCGGCGGGGGGTCCCGGACCGCGCCCATGCGGTGCGGTCCGGGGCCGGGGCCGGCGGCGCCGCGGGCCGCGGAAGGCGGCCCGGCCCCCGCAAGGACCGGCTCAGCGTGCAGAACCTCCCCGGCTGGATGTTCTCCACGCCGTTCCTGGCGCTGTTCCTGACGTTCATGGCGGTGCCGATCGTGGCGACGTTCGTCATGAGCTTCACCGACTTCGGGCTGCGGAACGTCGCAGATCCCTTCGCCACCGAGTTCGTCGGCGTGGAGAACTACGCCAGACTCTTCGACGACGAGCGCTTCCTGACCTCGCTGTTCAACACCTTCTACTTCGTCGTGCTGGGCGTGCCGCTCACCGTCGGGGCGGGGCTCTTCGCGGCGGTGCTGCTCAACAGGGGTGTGGGGCGGCTGCGGACCTTCTTCCGCGTGGGCTTCTACGCGCCGGTCGTCACCAGCATCGTCGCGGTGGCCGTCGTATGGCGCTTCGTACTGGACCCGGCGGACGGGCTGATCTCCGGGCTCGCCTCCGAAGTGGGCCTGCGGTCACCGGACTTCCTCGGGTCGAAGGCCCTGGCGATGCCCTCGCTGATCGTGATGGCCGTGTGGCGCAACCTCGGCACGGCGATGGTCCTCTTCCTCGCCGGGCTCCAGGGCATTCCGGCGGAGGTGCGGGAGGCGGCGCGGCTGGACGGCGCCGGCGTGTGGCAGGAGTTCCGCCGCATCACCGTGCCGCTGCTTCGTCCGACGATGCTCTACGTCAGCGTCATGACGACCATCGGCTTCCTCAACGTCTTCGAGGAGCCGTTCGTGATGACCGAGGGCGGCCCGGACAACGCCACGATGACCGTGTCGCTGGACATGTACGAGCAGGGCTTCAAGTTCTTCCACATGGGCTACGCGAGCGCGATGGCGTACGTGCTGTTCACGGTCATCCTCGCGGTCACCCTGCTACAGCTCCGTCTGCTGAAGGACAAGACCCGATGACCGCGCCCATGCCCACGCCGACGCCCACGTCCCCGTCCGCGTCCGCGATCCCGTCCTCGCCCGCTTCGCATGGTCCCGCACAGGCACGGCCCGCGCGGCGCGGGCTGCTGCTTGCCGTCCTGTGGGCCGGAATGGCCGTGATGGTCGCGCCGTTCCTGTGGATGGCGCTGTCGGCGTTCAAGTCGGAGAAGGACCTCGGCGCGACACCCACGGTGTGGATCCCCGAGGACTGGACGCTGATCCACTTCGAGAAGCTGGTCGGACTCCTCGACGTCGGCGCCCACTTCTTCAACTCCACCCTCGTCGCCGTGGTCGTCACCGCGTGCAACCTGGTCTTCTGCTCGATGCTCGGCTACGCACTGGCGAAGCTGAACTTCGCGGGGAAACGGCCGGTGTTCGCGCTCGTGATGTGCGCGCTGATGGTGCCGGGCAATCTGATGCTGATGCCGATGTTCGTGATGGTCAGCAAGATGGGCCTGATCGACTCCTACGCGGCGCTGATCCTGCCGTTCGCGGCAGGCGCGTTCGGCGTCTTCCTCATGCGGCAGTTCATGACGGCGATACCGGACGAGCTACTGGAGGCGGCCCGCATCGACGGCGCCGGAGAGTGGTTCATCTTCTGGCGGATCGCGATGCCGCTGGTCAAGCCCGCACTCGCCACGCTCGCGATCTTCACGTTCCTCCAGTCCTGGAACAACTTCCTGTGGCCGCTGGTGGCCACCAACGACCCCGGCAAGTACACCCTTCCGGTGGCGCTGGCCACGTTCGCCATCGACCCGACGAAGACCAACGGCTCCAACGGGGTGCTGATGGCGGGCGCGTTCCTCGTCGTGCTGCCCGTGCTGCTGGTCTTCATCCTGCTCCAGCGCTACTTCACGCAGGGCATCGCCACCGCGGGCCTGAAGTAGGCCCGTACGACCGACCGTTCGACCCCGCAGTCCCAGTCCCGCAGCAGGCCGGCCCGTACCGGGTCCCCGCACCAGGTCTCCATACCGGCCGTGTATGCGCATCCATCGAGAGGTGAACCCCCACCATGACCGAGAAGAACGCCGCTCGCCTCGACTGGGAGCAGCGCATCGGCCTCCCGAGCGAAGAGCCGCTGACCGGCACCGCCGGCCTGCCCGCGCCCACGGGCCTGCGCTCCGAGGACGGCACCGGCCATGTGCTGCTCGACTGGCACCCGGTGGAGGGCGCGCTGGGGTATCTCGTGTACCGCGCCGACACGGTCGACGGTCCCTACGAGCCCCTGGACCACCGCGGCGGCGACGTGCTGGCGGTGCCCTCGCCGCCGTACGCGGACTCGCTCGCCGAGCCGGGCCAGGGCTACTGGTACAAGGTCGCCTCCTGGACCGACTCCGGCCCCGGGCCGCTGACGGCCGAGCCCGTACGCGGATGCCCCAAGGCGCCCGGCACCCGGCGCCCGACGGTGGACGTCGCGGTCGACGCCTCCGCGGAGCCCGTGCCGCTGCCGCCCGTGTGGAACCGGATGATCGGCGCCGAGCATCTGTCCATGCTGGTGCTGGACGAGCCGGGGCCGGGCGGCGCCGACGCGGCGAAGGAGTACGCCGACGCGCTGGGCATCGTCCGCGACGAGCTCGGTGTGCGCACCGTGCGGGCGCACGGCACGTTCCTGCCGGAGTGCGTGAGCGTGCGCGACGACGGCTCCTTCGACTTCTCCGGGCTGGACGAGGTCTACGACCGCTTCCTCGCCACCGGTCTCAAGCCGGTCGTCGAACTCTCCTTCATGCCCGCCGAGTTGGCGCTCGATCCCGACTACACCATCTTCGAGTACAAGGGCATCGCCTCGGTGCCGCGCAGCTGGGAGCGGTGGGGCGATCTGTGCCGCGAGCTGACGGTGCATCTGCGCGAGCGCTACGGCGCGGACGAGGTCGCCGGCTGGGAGTTCGAGGTCTGGAACGAGGCCAACCTGGAGGTCTTCTGGAACGGCACCCAGGCCCAGTACCACCTGCTGTACGAGACCGCCGCCCGTGCCGTGAAGAGCGTGGACGCGCGCATCCGCGTAGGCGGCCCGGGCTCGGCGGCCGCGAAGTGGGTCGGCCCCCTGCTGGAGCACTGCCGCGAGCACGACGTGCCGATCGACTTCGTCTCCACGCACACCTACGGCAACGCCCCGCTCGACTTCCGTCCCGAGACCCGCTCGTTCGCCGAGGCCACGGGCAGGCCCGAGCCGGAGATCCTGTGGACGGAGTGGGGCGTGACCCCCACCCACTTCCACCGCGTCAGCGACTCGGTCTTCTCCGCGCCGTTCGTGCTGCGCGGCGTGAAGAGCGCCCTCGCCTCGACCGACGCCCTCGCGTACTGGGTGGCGTCCGACCACTTCGAGGAGCTGGGCCGCCCGCCGAGGCTCTTCCACGGCGGCTTCGGGCTGCTGACTGTCGGCAATCTGCGCAAGCCGCGCTTCTGGGCGCTGCGCATGCTCACCCAGCTCGAAGGCGGTCGCGTACCGGCGGCGGTGAGCGGCGACGGCGCCGAGGCGCTGGTGGAGGTCCTGGCCACTCGCACGGACGACTGCGCGAGCGTCGACGTGCTGTGCTGGAACGGCACCCTCGACCAGACGAAGCTCGACGGTTCGGCGGCGCTCGGCCGCGAGGTCCGTATCGAGGTCGACGGGCTGCCGCCGGGCGCCTGCTACTCGGTCACCAGGCGGCGCGTCGACGAGACGCACTCCAACATCAAGGCCGTCTGGGACGCCGTGGACGGCGGCCACAGCGACTGGCCGAACGAGCGCCAGTGGGCCGAACTGCGCGCCGCCGACGAGCTGTTCGAGGAGTCCGCCGGCACCGTCACAGCCGACGGCGACGGATCGCTCGTACTCACCTGCGACCTGCCGATGCCCGGCATCGGCGCACTGCGCCTCGACAGGGCCGATACGGCCTGATTCCGGGCCACGACGACTGCACGTCCACCGAACGACGAAGGAGTCGCACCACCATGAAACGACGGACCATTCTCGCGGCCGGAGCGGGTGCGTCGGCCGCACTCGCCCTCGGTGCCCCGGCGACACCCGCCGCGGCCCGCAGCCGCGCCACGACCGAACTGCTGCACCGCTGGTTCCGTGACACCTACGCCTCCATCGAGGCCATGCACTCCGAACTCGGCCTGGCCGCCGACAAGATCGACGTCAGCGGCGCCAAGCCGAAACGCAGCGTCCAGACCTCCCCCACCAACATCGGCTGCGGCATCTGGTCGACGGTCGCTGCCGCCGGGCTCGGCGTGATCAGCGGCCGTACGATGCGCAAGCGCCTGGCGGGCACGGTCGCGGCGGTGGAGAAGCTTGAGCGCGCCAAGGGCTTCTGGCTCAACTGGTACGACGCGGACACCGGCAAGGTGCTCACCAAGTGGCCCGAGACCGGCGACGAGGTACGGCCGTTCCTCTCGTCGGTCGACAACGCCTGGCTGATCACGGGGCTGCGGATCGCGGCAGCCGCCGACCCGTCGCTCGCCCCGCGCGTGGACGCACTGCTCGCGGACGCCGACTGGTCCTTCTACTACACGCCGTACGACGAGGCCGACCCCGCCAAGCACCCCGGCCAGATACACGGCGGCTACTGGACGGACGACGGCACCTTCACCTCGCACTGGTACGGGGCGCTCAACACCGAGCCCCGCATGGCCAGTTACCTCGGCATCGCCGACGGCAGCCTGCCGGGCGAGCACTACTGGCGCACGTTCCGCACGATGGTCCCGGAGAACGAGCAGGAGCAGAAGCCCGAGGGCGAGTACGTGACGGTCGACGGAGTGCGTCTCTTCCGCGGTCACTACACCTACCGCGGCCGGAAGCTGATCCCGAGCTGGGGCGGCTCGATGTTCGAGGCGCTGATGGTGCCGCTGTTCGTGCCCGAGGGCGAGTGGGCGCCCGGAGCGTGGGGCCTGACGCACAAGCGCTATATCCGCAGTCATATCGAACACGGCCTGGAAGAGGAGAAGTTGGGCTACTGGGGCTTCTCCCCCGCCAACATCCCCGCGGGCGGCTACAGCGAGTACGGCGTGGACGCGATCGGCATGACCGTCGACGGCTACTTCTCCAAGGGCGTCGTCACACCGCACGCCTCCTTCCTGGCCATGCAGTTCGAGCCGGGGGCGTCCGTGGCCAACCTGGTGAAGATCGGCCGTGACTTCGGGGCCTACCACGACGGGCTGGGCTTCCGTGACTCCGTCGACGTGCGCGAGGGGACCGTCAGCGACTTCATGCTCGCCCTGGACCAGGGCATGGTCGCCGCGGGGCTCGCGCAGGTGCTCAGCCCCGGGCTGCTCCAAAGTGCCTTCCGCTCGGGCGGCTTCGCGCGGAACGTACGGCCGCTGCTGGCCAAGGAGGACTTCGGCATAGGCTGAGTGCTCGGCGGCGGCTCACAAGGCCGCCCGCCGCCCAGGTACGCCGGGGCAGCGCCGGTGGCACATCCCCGGCGCTGTCCCGGCCCGCAACGACCGCCGTGGCGCCGGGCCCTCGCCGTGGAGCCGTGGCGGACGGCACCGACGCTCAGCTCCGACGTTCGGCCCTGGACGTTCGGTCCTGACGTTCAGCCCGCCTTCAGGAAGGACTCCGTGACGCCGCCGCCCGAACCGCGCCCCAACATCGTGCTGTTCATGACGGACGACCACGCCGTGCCCGCCATCGGAGCGTACGGCAGCGTGATCAACCGGACCCCGTCGGTCGACCGGCTGGCCGACGAGGGCATGCGTTTCGACAACACCTTCTGCACGAACGCGATCTGCTCGCCCGCCCGCGCGACGCTGCTGACCGGCACCTACAGCCACGTCAACGGCATGACGTCGCTTGAGAGTCCCGACCACACCTTCGACGCGACGCAACCGAGCTTCCCCGAACTGCTGCAACAGGCGGGCTATCAGACCGCGATCTTCGGCAAGTGGCATCTGGGGCACGGCGGCAGGAGCGATCCACGCGGCTTCGACCACTGGGAGATCCTGCCGGAGCACGGCGTCTACAACGACCCGACGTTCCTGACCGCCGACGGCGAGCGCGCCTACTCCGGCTACGTCACCGACATCATCACCGACCTCGCCCTGAACTGGCTGGACAAGCGCGACCCCGGCCGCCCCTTCGCAGTGCTCGTACAACACAAGGCGCCGCACCGGCACTTCGAGCCCGCCGAGCGGCACCGCAACCTCTACGCACACGAGGACATCCAGGCTCCCCCGACCCTCCACGACGACCTCGACGGCCGGGCCACGGCCGCACGCGAGGCACGCCTCGGCATGGCCGACCTGGTGGCCGACGACCTCAAGGAGCCCGTGCCGGAGGGCCTTTCGGAACGCGAGGAGCGCGAGTGGCGCTACCAGCGCTACATCAAGGACTATCTGCGGGTCGTGGCGGCGCTCGACGAGAACGTCGGCCGCGTACTGCACTTTCTGAGCGTCGCGGGGCTGGCGGAGGACACGGCGGTCGCCTACACCTCGGACCACGGCTTCTTCCTCGGTGAACACGGCTGGTTCGACAAGCGGTTCATGTACGACCCGTCGATGCGCATTCCGCTGGTGATGCGCTGGCCCGGGGTCGTCGCGCCCGGTTCCGTCAGCGAAGAACTCGTGGCGAACGTGGACTTCGCACCGACGCTGCTGGACATCGCGGGCGTCGAACCGCCCGAGCGCATGCAGGGCCGCAGCCTGCTGCCCCTGCTGCGTGGCGAGACCCCCGGAGACTGGCGCACCGGCGTCTACTACCGCTACTACATGCATCTCGACCACGACCACAACGTGCAGGCCAGCTACGGCATCCGCACCCGCACGCACAAGCTGATCCACTACCCCGGGCACGGCTCGGGCGCCTCGGGCGCCGGCCCGGAGCGGCGGGAGCCGGAGTGGGAGCTGTTCGACCTCGTACGCGACCCCGACGAGCTGCACAACCGCTACGAGGACCCCGAATACGCGGACCTGGCCGAGGAGTTGAAGCGTCAGCTCGCGGCGCTCCAGGCGAGTCACGGGGACACTCCCGAGGGTGTGCTCCCCTGATCGCGGGCGCGTGGAGGGCAGATCGGAGAGCGGTTCGTTGACGGAGCGTTCGCAGACCGGGTCTTCGCGGGGCACGGCCGGGAAGGCGTGCTGTGTGCCGTCACGGCCCGGCGCGGGTGCGGATATGGACCCCGGGGCGGGCGCGGTCCCGGACCCGGGCGCCGTGATGGACTCCCACGCCCCCGCACATCACACCCCCGCCCGGCAATCCCCATACGGGGGCTGGTGCGAACTGCCCGGCGGCGCCTTCCTGATGGGCTGCGACGACGCCCCCTATCCGGCGGACGGCGAGGGCCCCGTGCGCGAGGTGACGCTCGCTCCGTTCCGCCTGGCGGCCACGGCCGTCACCACCGCCGAGTTCGCGGCCTTCGTGGAAGCTACGGGCCACCGCACGGACGCCGAGCGCTTCGGCTGGTCGTTCGTCTTCGGCGGCTTCCTGCCGAGGGACTTCCCGCCCACGCGCGCCGCCGCCGCGGCCCCCTGGTGGCGTCAGGTGTACGGGGCGGACTGGCGCCACCCGGAGGGCCCCGGCTCCGGATCGGACGGCCGCGAGGACCACCCGGTCGTGCACGTCTCGTACAACGACGCGCAGGCGTACTGCACTTGGGCGGGCGCACGGCTGCCCACCGAGGCCGAGTGGGAGTACGGCGCACGTGGCGGGCTGTGCGGCATGCCCTACCCATGGGGCGACGAGCGTGATCCGGACGGCACCCACCGGATGAACATCTGGCGCGGTTCCTTCCCTGAACGCAACACCGCGGCGGACGGCTACGCCGGTACCTGTCCCGTGGACGCGTTCCCGCCCAACGCCTACGGCCTGTTCAACATGACGGGCAACGTCTGGGAGTGGTGCGCGGACCCGTTCACCACCGGACCCGCTCCCGGTCCCGGCTCGCACCCCGGCCCCGACTCCGACTCCGGCTCCGGCTCCGGCTCCCGTGCGCTGCGCGGCGGTTCGCATCTGTGCCATGAGTCGTACTGCCTGCGCTACCGCACCTCCGCACGCATGGGGAACTCCCCCGACTCCTCCTCGGGCAACACCGGATTCCGGCTCGCCCGCTGACGTCGCTCTCTGACGTCGCCCGCTTACATCGCCCGCTGACGTCGTACGGAGCCGCCGAACTGCTCCTCGCCGACCCCTTGTTCAGCCTTCTTGTAAGCGCATACAGTCTCGGCGCGGCGCAACCGCGAGACCATCGCACGGCCCTCGCCGCCCAGTCGGGGCCGGGCCAGAGCGCGCGCCGTTCCCCTCCCCCGCGGACATGGAGAGCCAGACATGACGAAGCCCGTACACCCGTCACATCCGGCAGACATGCGCCGCCGCTCCGTACTCGGCGGCGCCGGGGCGATCGCCGTGGCAGCGGGAGCCGGCGGCCTGGGGAGCACCGGCACCGCGTACGCCGCCACCGCCGCGCCCGGCGCCGGGCGGCAGGAGAAGCCGGGGACCGGCCCTTCCGTCTCGTACGACCGCAAGCGGCTGCTGATCGACGGCGAGCCGGTGCTCGTACTCGCGGGGGAGATCCACTACTTCCGCCTCAAGCGCTCCGACTGGCAGTCCCGGCTGGACCTCGCAAAGGAGGCCGGGCTCAACACCATCGCCACTTACATCCCGTGGATGTGGCATGAGACGGCCGACGGCTCCATCGACGTCACCGGAAGGACCCGCGAGGAGCGCGACCTCGGCGCCTTCCTCGACCTGTGCATCGGCAACGGCTTCCATGTCATCGCCCGCCCGGGGCCGTTCACGATGGCGGAGCTCAAGGGCGAGGGCGTCCCGCTGCGCGTACGCGAGAAGCACCCGGAGATCGTGCCGGAGGGCTGGGACGGCAAGAAGGACACCGCACAGACCGTCGACTATCTCGCGCCCGCCTACCTCAAGGAGGTGCGGCGCTGGTACGACGCCGTGATACCGGTGATCGCCGAGCGCGAGCACCGCAGGGGCAGGCACGGCGTGATCGCCTGCCAGCTCGACAACGAGATCGGCATGCTGCCGTGGGTCAGCAACCACCCGGCGCTGACGGACGGCACCCTCAAGGCGTTCAACTCCTGGCTGGACGAGGTCTACGGCTCCGGGCTCGGCGACCGCTACCCCTTCGCGGACAAGCCCGCCGACGAGCGCGACGCCGCGATCCGCGCTCCGAAGGACGGCTACGCGGCGGCCCTGATGCACGACCTCGGCGCGTTCACACGGGGACGCTTCGCCCGCTACGTGAAGGCGCTGCGCAAGTCGGCGGAGGACAACGGGCTCACCGGCGTCCCGTTCCTCGTCAACATCCACGGCACCTCGGACGGCGGCGCCAAGAAGTTCCCCATCGGCGTCAGCCAGCTCATGGAGACCTGGTCCGGCGAGCCCGGCGTCTTCGCCGGCACCGACTTCTACCTCGGCGGGCTCACCGTCAAGAACGTCACCGACCTGTATCTCGTCAACGCCTTCACGGAGGCGGTGCAGGACGCCGATCAGCCGCTGGGCGCCCTGGAGTTCGACGCCGGGCACGCCGACTACGGCGACAACCTCGACAACCAGGAGGACGCCGAGAGCGGCGACCTCAAGACGCGGCTGTGCGTCGCACAGGGCGTCAAGCTGATCAACTACTACCTGTTCGCGGGCGGGTTCAACCCGAGGCTGGACAAGCCCGCCGGCGACGGCAACGACCGCATCGGCATCACCGGCGAACGCCACGGCTTCTCCGCGCCCGTCGACCCGGAGGGCCGCCGCAATCTGACGTACGAGCCGCTGAAGGAGACCGTCCACGCCGTCGGCGGCCTCGCCGGTGCGCTGGCCGGAATGGTGCCCGAATACGACGACGTGGCCCTCGGCTTCGTACCCGACCACTATCTGACCGAGTACCACCCGCCGGAGCGGCCCTCCGTCGACGCGATCCTCGCCGACATCGAGGAGATACGGGGCTTCGGTCCGCGCGGCGCCCTCTCCCGCGCGATGCTGCTGGGCGGCTTCCGCTACCGCGCCCTCGATGTGCAGTCCGTCGATCTCGACCCCGGTGTTACGCCCGTACTCGCGCTGGCGACCGGAAAGAACCTCGCCACCAGGGTGCAGCGCGAACTCGTGCGCTATCTGGAGGCGGGCGGCAGGCTGCTGCTCTCCGGCCGCGTCCCCGAGGAGGACATGGCGGGCAAGGCGAGCACGGAGCTGCGCGACGCACTGGGCCTGCGGGTCGGGAAGACCCTCACCGACGCGGACCGCTTCTGGCTCTCGGCGACCGCGCACGGCTGGGCCGCGCCGCGCGCCGAAGTCCGGGTCGCCAAGGCGCAGTTGTGCACTGCGGGCAGGGGCGACACGGTGCTGCGCGAGGTCTCCACCGGCAAGGGCTGCGGCTTCGACGTCCCCGTGGGCAAGGGACGCGCGGTCGTCGTCACCACCGACTACCGCTGCGATCTGGACTTCTGGCGCAAGGCGCTGAAGACCCTCGGCGCCTCCCCTGGCATCACCCACAGCGCCACCGATCCGGGGCTGTTCCTGCTCACCACCCGCTCCAAGGGCGAGGACGGCGCGGGACGTCTGCTGCACGCGCTGAACGTCACCTCGGGCCTGGACCAGGAGTTCACCGTCCATGAGAAGGGCAGGGCGCTCTTCGGCGGCGAGCGGCTGCGGATTCCGGGCCGCAGCGGCGCGATGCTGCCGCTCGGACTGCGCGCCGGCGGCGGGCACATCGCCTACGCCACCGCCGAGATCGCCGGGATCGACAAGGGCCGGGTGGCGTTCCGTGCGGTGGGCGGCACGGAGTCCGTCGTGGCCGTCGAGGGCGGCGCAACGTGCCAGGGCGCGAAGGTCTCGCGTGAGGGCGGCCGTACGGTACTGCGTGTGCGGCGGCCGGAGTTCACGGTGCGCCTCGGCTGAGGGCGGCGGGGCGGGACGCCCACGACCGGCCCATCACCGGCCCGCGCCCGGGTCCCCCGGCCTTTGTTCGCCGCCGTTCCGACCGGGCGCCTGCCCGTCCCTGAAGCCCCGTCACCAGGGCCCGCCGCGTATGCGTCCGGGTGACCCCCGCCGCGCGCACCGGCGTGGCAGCCCCGCCCGCCAGGGCGCCTTCTCCAGGGTGTTCCAGCATGAACGGCACCGCGTCGGGCACTCGGCACCGCGGCAGTCGGGCGGGGAGGCCATCGGGTGGACACAACGGCTGAGAACGAGGCGGTACGCGACGAGGAGCGGCCGGAACCACAGCCGCCGGCGGGAAGCCGGCGGCTGACGCTCGGTAAGAGACTGCTGGGCTATCTCAGCACCACCGATCACAAGGTGATCGGCAACATGTATCTCGCCACGTCCTTCGCGTTCTTCCTCGCCGCCGGCCTGATGGCGATGGTGATGCGGGCCGAACTGGCCCGGCCCGGGCTCCAGGTGGTCTCCGCCCAGCAGTACAACGAGCTGTTCACCACGCACGGCACCATCATGATGCTGCTGTTCGCGACGCCGACGTTCACCGGATTCGCCAACGCAGTGATGCCGTTGCAGATCGGCGCACCCGACGTCGCCTTCCCGCGGCTGAACGCCTTCACGTACTGGGTGTTCCTCTTCGGCGGCCTGATGGTCCTCAGCGGCTTCCTCACCCCGGAGGGCTCCGCGTCGTTCGGCTGGTTCGCCTACGCGCCGCTCAACGACTCGACGTTCACGCCCGGTTCGGGCGGCGACCTGTGGACGATGGGCCTCGTGGTCGCGGGCCTGAGCACCATCCTCGGCTCGGTCAACTTCATCACCACGATCGTCTGTCTCCGCGCCCCCGGGATGACGGTGTTCCGGATGCCGCTGTTCACCTGGAACGTGCTGTTCACCTCGATCCTGGCGCTGCTCGCCTTCCCCGTGCTGACGGCGGCGCTGCTGGCGCTGGAGGCCGACCGCAAGTACGGGGCGCACATCTTCGACGCCGCCAACGGCGGTGCGATCCTCTGGCAGCACCTGTTCTGGTTCTTCGGGCATCCCGAGGTCTACATCGTGGCCCTGCCGTTCTTCGGCGTCGTCACCGAGATCATCCCCGTCTTCAGCCGCAAGCCGATCTTCGGCTACATCGGCCTCGTCGCGGCGACGTGCGCCATCACCGGCCTCTCGGCCACGGTGTGGGCACACCACATGTTCGCCACGGGCGCGGTGCTGCTGCCGTTCTTCTCGCTGCTGTCGTTCCTCATCGCGGTGCCCACGGGCGTGAAGTTCTTCAACTGGATCGGCACGATGCGCAACGGGTCGCTGTCGTTCGAGACGCCGATGATGTGGGCCGTCGGCTTCCTGGTGACGTTCCTGCTCGGCGGGATGACGGGGGTGCTGATCGCCTCGCCGCCGCTGGACTTCCACCTCACCGACACCTACTTCATCGTCGCGCACCTGCACTACGTGCTCTTCGGCACCATCGTCTTCGCGACGTTCGGCGGACTGTACTTCTGGTGGCCGAAGCTGACGGGCAAGATGCTCGACGAACGGCTCGGGAAGATCCACTTCTGGACGCTGTTCGTGGGATTCCAGGGCACGTTCCTCGTGCAGCACTGGCTGGGCGAGGAGGGCATGCCCCGCCGCTACGCCGACTATCTGGCGGCCGACGGCTTCACCGTCCTCAACACGATCTCGTCCGTCAGCTCCTTCCTGCTCGGCCTCTCGACGCTGCCGTTCCTCTACAACGTGTGGCGGACGTCCCGGCACGGCAGGCGCGTCACCTCGGACGACCCCTGGGGCTGGGGCCGTTCGCTGGAGTGGGCGACTTCGTGCCCGCCGCCCCGGCACAACTTCGAGGCGCTGCCGCGCATCCGCTCCGAATCACCGGCGTTCGACCTCAACCACCCGCAGGTGTCGGGCATTCAGTCCGGGCGGTCCGGGCCCGAGGAGGCACAGGGGCAGGAGGCGCGGCGATGAGGGTCGAGGCGCTGCTCTTCGTCGGCGTGGCCGTGTTCTTCGGCGTCGTCTCCGCCTGTTACGTGCCCTTCTCCGACGACCCCGCGGGGAACGCGGCGCTGCTCGTGTCGTTCCTGATGTCCTCGCTCATCGCGTTCTTCCTGTGGACGCAGCACCGCAGGCGCGGACCACGCGCGCAGGACCGTCCGGACGCGGACGTACGAGAGGGCGCAGGGCCGCTCGAATTCTTCCCGCCGCGCAGCTACTTCCCCGTCCTCACCGCTCTCGGCGCGGCCCTAGCGGGGCTCGGGGTGGTCTACGGGATGTGGCTCTTCCTCATCGGCATCGGGATCACCGCACCCGGCGTCGCCGGATTCGTCTTCCAGCACAACGACCGCTGACCCGCCGACCGCTGCGCAGCAGCAGCAGAGAGGAGGACGGCGCATGCTCCCGCAGCGGAGGAGGGCGCACCCCGGGGCGAGGGCGGGGCGCGCGGCCGAGAGCGGCTTCAAGTACCTCGACGCCCGGCTGCCGGCCGCCGAGAGCGGTTCGCTCCTGCGCAAGGCGTTCCCGGACCACTGGTCGTTCCTGCTGGGCGAACTGGCCCTCTACAGCCTCGTGTTGCTGTTGCTGACGGGTGTCTTCCTGACGTTCTTCTTCCATCCCACGGCGACGGAGCTGCGCTACACCGGCTCGTATCTGCCCATGCGCGGCCGCATGGTCTCCGAGGCGTACGACTCGACCCTGCACATCAGCTTCGACGTGCGCGGCGGCCTGCTGATCCGTCAGGTGCACCACTGGGCGGCGCTGGTGTTCGTCACCGCGATCGGCGTGCACATGATGCGTGTGTTCTTCACGGGCGCCTTCCGCAAGCCCCGTGAGATCAACTGGGTCGTCGGCGTGACCCTGTTCGTGCTCGCCGTGGCCGAGGGCTTCTGCGGCTACTCGCTGCCCGACGACCTGCTCTCGGGGACGGGCCTGCGGGTCGTGCAGAGCCTGCTGCTGTCGATCCCGGTGGCGGGCACGTATCTGAGCCTTTTCCTCTTCGGCGGCGAGTATCCGGGCACGGAGATCATCCCGCGTCTGTACACGGTCCACATCCTGCTCATCCCGGCGCTGCTCGTCGCACTCGTCGTGCTCCATCTGATCCTGGTCGTCTACCTCAAGCACACCCAGTGGGGCGGCCCGGGCCGTACGAAGAGCAACGTCGTGGGGCAGCCGATGGTCCCGCAGTTCGCGGCGAAGTCCATCGGCCTACAGCTCATGGTGTTCGGCGTGATCACGGTGCTGGCGGGCGCGGCGCAGATCAACCCGGTCTGGAATTACGGCCCTTACCGCACCGACCACGTCAGCACCGGCTCACAGCCCGACTGGTACATCGGCTTCCTCGAAGGGTCGCTGCGCCTGATGCCGCCCTTCGAGACGACGGTGTGGGGTCACACGTTCATGTGGAACATCCTGATCCCCACCGTGATCCTGCCCGCGCTGCTGTTCCTGGCCATCTACCTCTATCCGTTCCTGGAGAGGTGGCTGACGGGAGACGACCGGGAGCACCATCTGTGCGACAGACCGCGTGAACGCCCCGCCCGTACGGCCTTCGGCGTCGCGGGCATCACCTTCTACGCGGTGCTGCTGCTGGCCGGCGGCAACGACATCATCGCCACCCTCTTCGGCGTCTCCCTCAACGGCCTCACCTGGATCTTCCGGGTGGCAGTCGTGGTGGCACCGGTGGTCGCGTTCATGGTGACCAGGCGGCTGTGCGTGGCGCTGCGCGCCCATGACCTCGCACGCATCCGGGAGGGCGAGGAGACCGGTGAGGTACGGCAGGGCGTCGAGGGCGGCATGGAGCCGGGGCACCGTCCGCTGCCCGCCGGTGAGCGGTACACGCTGCTGATGCGCGAGCGGCCCCGTCCGCTGGAACTGCCGCCCGGCGGGCGCGACTTGGACGGGCGTCCGCACGGGCGGGTGCGGCGGCTGCGCGTCGCGCTGAGCCGCTGGTACTTCGGGGACCGCTTCGAGTGAGACCCCGGCAGGACCCTCCTCGGGCCGGGCCCCGGGCCCGCCCCTGAGCGGTCCCTGACCCAGTCCCCGAACCGGTCGCCGTAGCGGCCGTTCAGACCAGCCCTTCGAGTACGGCCGTCGAGTACGGACCTCGCCCGACGCCGTCCGGACGCCCCAGCACGTGCAGCGTGAAGTCCGGGTCGCGGCAGTCGGTCAGCAGCGTCAGGCCGGGGATCGCGCTGAGTACGGGGGCGAGGGTGCGGCCCGTGCGGTGGTGCTCGGGCGCGGGGTGGTTCCAGTGCACGGTGACGAGGGTGCCGCCGGGTTCGAGGGAGTCGACCGTGCGGTTGAGCACGTCGCGCAGCGTCCGGTCGTCGAAGTAGTAGAGCAGCTCGGAGAGCACGATCAGGTCGAAGCGTCCGTCGGGCCATTCGCCGGGTATCGCCAGCCTGCGCACGGAGACTTGGGGCAGGTGGCGGGTGCGGGCGGCGGTGAGTTCGGCCGCGGCGGCGACCCGGTCCGTGGCAAGCAGGCTGTCGCAGCGTTCGGCGAGCGCGGTGGTGAGTACGCCGACGGAGCAGCCGGGTTCGAAGGCACTGCGGTAGCGGCGCTGCGGCAGGGCCGCGAGGGTGTGATCGTATTTGCGCCGCACGTACCACTGACCGTCGAGGCTCCAGGGGTCGGTCGAGTCGCTGTAGAGCTGCTCGAAGTACGCGTCGGGAGTGTTCATCGCGGTGCCACCTCGCGTGCTCGGCCGGGTCCTCCCCCGGCAGATGCACGGCGGGGTTCTCCCCAGAGCTTCGCATCACGTGATGAAGGGTGCATCCCGGGCGGCCCGTACGGAAAGGGGTGCGGGCGCGGTCACGGACGGGGCAGTCCGGCGGGACCACGAGGACCGAAGGGGCCGCGAAACCGGGGACCGCACCGGGCGCGACCGGAGTCCGCACAGGACGCGACCCGGGACCGCGGGGCCCTCCCTGGGAGCGCGGGGGTCCGCCCGGTGTGGGTAGCCCCGGTCAGGCCGCCTTCCTGGTCCTGGTGTCCTTCAGCGCCTTGATGAGCTGCTGCCGGTTCATCCGCGAACGGCCCTGGATGTCCTGCTCGGTGGCGCGCTCGTAGAGGTCCCGCTTGCTCAGCTCGGTCAGCCAGCGGTCGCCGCCGCCACGGTCGCGTCCGGAACCGCGCGAACCGCCGGAGCCCGCGCGGGAGCCGCCCTGTGAACCGCCCCCGCTCCGCTTGCCCGAGCGCGAGCCGCGCCCCTTCCCGGAGCCCGCCTGGTCGACGCTGCGGCGCAGCGCCTCCTCCAGGTCGACGACGTCGGTGGCCTCCGGGGGCTTCTCCTCGGCCACGACCTCCTTGCCCTCCCGCTTGGCCTCGACGAGCTGCCGCACCTTCTTCTCGTAGGTGTCCTCGTACTCCTCGGGACGCCAGTCCATCGACATCGCGTCGATGAGCTGCCGGGCGCTGTCCAGCTCCTTGCTGCGGCTCTGCTCCCGGCCGGGCAGCCTCGGAAGCTCCCGCTCCGGGTCGCGGACCTCATCGGCCCAGTGCAGGGTGTGCAGCTCCAGTACGTCCTCGCCCGCGCGCAGCGCGACCAGGTACTCACGGGCGTGCATGACGAAGGTCGCGACCCCCGCCTTGCCCGTCTCCTCGAGCGCGGTGCGCAGCAGCCGGTAGACCCTGGCGTACTCGTCGCTCCTGGGCGCCAGGTAGTAGGTGCGGCTGAAGTACGCGGGCTCGACCTCCTCCAGGTCGACGAAGCCGCGGACGTCGATGACCTGGGACCTTCCCGGTGCGATCTCCTCCAGCTCCTCACGCTCGACGATCACGTACTCGCCGTCGCCGACGTCGTAGCCCTTGACGATGTCGTCGTACTCGACGCGCTTGCCGGTGCGCTCGTTGACGCGGCGGTTGCGCACCCGGTCGCCCGTGCCGCGCTGGAGCTGGTGGAAGTGGACGGCGTGGTCCTCGACGGCGGCGAAGAGCTGCACGGGAACGGTCACCAGACCGAAGGTGATCACTCCGCTCCATATCGGGCGGGCCATTCTCCTCGCCCTCCTCTCCTGCACGGTCCCTGGTGATCGCCGGTCCTGTCGGCTACCGCGGCGGGTACCCAGTCGGAGCGGTTCACCCCGCACGGTTCACGCAGCGCGGTTCACGCGGTGCGTCGCCCCGTGGGGAAGCACCCCCACACCCTGTGCCGCCGGAGCAGCGCCACGACCTGCTCGAACAGCGTCCACGGGCGGTGCGCGGGGCTCGGCGGGCTCCTCCGGGTGGGGAGCCTCGGGCGCCGGACGTCCGGGATCTCCGTCTCGGTGCCGTGCGGTGGCGTGGCTGCTGTCCCGAGTGCGTCGAGAGTCCGCCACAGGTCCCCCGACCAAGAAGACCGGAATCCTCGCGAGGCTCCGAGCGAGTTCGGTCGGGGTTCGGTCGGGGTTCGAGGGTCAGGGTCGGGGTTCGGGCCGGGGCCGCCCCCCTCGAACAGGGGGCGTGTGCGGCCAGCGGCGCGCGCTCAGTGGTGGAAGGCCGTCGCCACCGAGGCCGGGCGCCGCAACGGGCCGCTCTGGGCACGCAGTTCCGGCAGCAGCGCCCTGAGATCCTCCATGAAGAGGTCGGCGAGGTCCGCCGTGAAGCCGTTGCGGCACACGATCCGCAGCACGGACAGATCCTCCCGGTTCGGCGGGAAGACGTAGGCCGGGACCAGCCAGCCCCGCTCGCGCAGCCGCCGTGAGACGTCGAAGACGTCGAAGCTCGACACGTCTGGCCAGGTCGTGAAGGCGAAGACCGGGAGCTGGTCGCCGCGGGTGAGCAGGCGGAAGTCGCCCGTCTCCCCGATCCGCCCGGCCAGCGACCGGGCCACGTCGCGTGCCGTCTGCTGTACGGCGCGGAAGCCCTGGCGGCCCAGCCGCAGGAAGGTGTAGTACTGCGCGGCGACCTGCGCGCCGGGCCGGGAGAAGTTCAGCGCGAAGGTGGGCATGTCCCCGCCGAGGTAGTTCACGCGGAAGACCAGCTCCTCCGGAAGCGCCTCCGGCGAGCGCCACAGCGCCCAGCCGACGCCGGGGTAGACCAGGCCGTACTTGTGGCCGGAGGTGTTGATCGAGGCGACGCGCGGCAGCCTGAAGTCCCACAGCAGTTCCTGGTCGAGGAAGGGCGCGATCATCGCGCCGGACGCGCCGTCCACATGCACGGGCACATCGACGCCCGTGCGCTCCTGAAGACCGTCGAGCGCCTCGCACACCTCCGCGACCGGCTCGTACGACCCGTCGAAGGTGGAGCCGAGTACGGCCACGACGCCGATGGTGTTCTCGTCGCACAGCTCCGCGGCGGCCTGAGGGTCGAGGTGGAACCGCTCGCCCTCCATGGGGACCTGACGGGCCTCCACCTCCCAGAAGTTGCAGAACTTCTCCCAGCACACCTGGACGTTGGAGCCCATCACCAGGTTGGGCCGGGCCGCCGAGGGATAGCGGTCGCCCACGCGCCGGACCCAGCGGCGCTTGAGGGCCATGCCCGTGAGCATGCACGCCTCGCTGGAGCCGGTGGTGGAGCATCCGACGGCCGACGAGGGGTCCGGGGCGTTCCACAGGTCGGCGAGCATCGCCACGCAGCGCCGCTCCAGCTCGGCGGTGCGCGGGTACTCGTCCTTGTCGACCATGTTCTTGTCACGGCACAGGGCCATCAGCTCGCCCGCCTGCGGCTCCATCCACGTCGTGACGAAAGTGGCCAGGTTCAGGCGGGAGTTGCCGTCCAGCATCAGCTCGTCCTGCACGAGCTGACGGGCGGCCTCCGGTGCCATGGGGCTGTCGGGCAGCCGGTGGGAGGGCGGCTCCGTGGTCATTCCGCTCACGGGGTCCGCCTCGCCGTAGAAGGGATTGACGGAGACCGCGCGTGGTTCGGTACGGGACCGGGCGCCGTCGCCGTCGCCGCCGCCGGTGCCCGTGTGGGCGCCCGTGCCGGTCCGGCCCTTGTGCAGCGACATCGTCAGTGCCTCCCAGGCGGCGGTCGTGTATACCCTTCAGCTTCTGCCGCGAACCTACGGGCACCCGGCCCCCGCTGCCCGCGGGGCTGCGCCGGTCGGGGGCCGCCACCGCCGGGCACGCGCCGACACCCCGTACGGCCGCCGGCGGTGCGGCACTTCGATACCGGGCCCGACGAGTTCGAGGCCGCCGAGGGTGCGCGCCCGCCCGTGGCGTCAGGACCCGGGATACAGCCAGCGCCGCAGCACTCTGCTGAGCCAGGGCATGACGGCGTAAGTGAGCAGCTGAGCGAGGAAGAGGGGGAAGACGGCCGTACGCGCCGGCAGCGGCCAGGCGAGGAAGTACTCGGCGAAGGCTCCGTCGTAGAGCAGGGCGAACGGATAGACGCCCAGGACCGTGGTCAGCGACATCTTCCATCGAGCCGGAGGTCTCGCGACCAGACGCGGGACGTCGAACCAGGTCTCCAGTCCCGTCGTGGCCGGCTGTGGCCTGACGCTGCGTCCGAGACCCTTGACCCGCTCCTGCCACGCCGCCCTCTCGGGTGAGGCCATCCAGCGCTGAAGGCTCCCGGTGTCCGCGAACCGTACGACCGCGTGGTATCGGCGGCTCTCACCCTCGGGCCGTAGCCAGGTGACTCCCTGCTGGCCGGGGGAGGCGGCCGCTGCGGCCTCGACGCCGTGCGCCCACTCCTCGAACTCCGCTTCCTTCCCCGGCGTGACCTCCCAGGTGAAGACCACCGTCACCGCCTCCTGCCGCTGCGGCGCACCGTCGTTCGTCCCTGCCACTGGCTTCCCCTGCTGTGCGTCTGGATGCCGCAACGCGGTCTGGTTTGCACGATATTGCCCTACTATGAGCCCCTTGTAATGATCTTCGTCAGTGCTCTCCGGAGGTGCACATGTCCGTACGCGGCCCCTCGCTCACCGAGCGCGGCCCGGGCCTGGAGGAACGCGGCCCCGGACCGGTGCCCGTCACCCTCTCGGTCAACGGGGCCGAGCGCGTCACGGAGATCGAACCCCGGGTCAGCCTGCTCGACGCACTGCGGGAGCACCTCGATCTGACAGGCCCGAAGAAGGGCTGCGACCTGGGCGCCTGCGGCGCATGCACGGTCTGGGTGGACGGGCGCCGCGTGCTCGCCTGCCTCACACTTGCGCTGACCTGTGAGGGCCGCGAGGTCACCACGATCGAGGGACTGGCCGGACCGAACGGTGAACTCCACCCCATGCAGAGGGCGTTCATCGCCGAGGACGCCTTCCAGTGCGGCTACTGCACCCCCGGCCAGATCATGTCCGCGGCGGCATTGACGGCCGAGGGCCACACCGGCGACGACGACGAGATCAAGGAATGGATGAGCGGCAACCTCTGCCGCTGCGCCGCCTACCCCCACATCCGGGCGGCCGTACGCGCCGTACGCGACGAGTCCTGAGCGGACCGAGCCCGGCAGACGAAGAAAGCCGACGGACCTCCCCCGCACACGAAGCCCCAGCAGACGACCCTGAGAACGGAGCACGTCCCGTGCGGCTCATCACCTACTCCCGCGCCGCCGACGCCGCCGACGCCATCACGGCCGTCAGCGCCGACCCGACGAGCGACTTCCTCGCCGGCGGCACCACCGAGATCGACCTTCTCCGGCAGAACGTCCTCACACCGCGCCGGCTCGTCGACATCAACGACCTGCCGCTGACCGGCGTGGACGAAGCACCCGACGGCGGCCTGCGCATCGGCGCGCTCGCCCGCATGAGCGAGGTGGCCGCCTCCCCGCTCGTACGGGAGAGGATTCCGCTCGTCGCCGAGGCCCTGGAGGCGGGAGCGTCGCCACAACTGCGCAACATGGCCTCCATGGGCGGCAATCTGCTCCAGCGGGTGCGCTGCCCCTACTACCGCGACGCCGTCTCCCCCTGCAACAGGCGCGAACCCGGCACCGGGTGCTCGGCCCTCGAGGGCTTCAGCCGCGGCCACGCCGTGCTCGGTACGAGCGAGCACTGCATCGCCACGCACCCCTCGGACGTGGCGGTGGCACTCGCCGCTCTCGACGCTCGCGTCCACACCCACGGCACGGACGGTGAACAGGCATACGGCATCGACGACTTCTTCCTGACACCCGGACACACCCCGCACCGCGAGCACCCGCTGGAGCACGGCGAGCTGATCACCGCGATCGAGGTCCCCTCGGCGCCGGTCGCGCGCCGCTCGGCCTATCTGAAGGTCCGCGACCGCGAGAGCTACGAGTTCGCGCTCGTCTCGGCGGCCTGCGCGCTCTCCCTGGTGGACGGCACCATCGCGGACGTACGGCTGGCCCTGGGCGGCGTGGCCACCAAGCCCTGGCGCGCCCACCGCGCCGAAGGCGTCCTGCTCGGAGCGACCGCGGGCCGGGAGAGCTTCGCGGAAGCGGCCCGCATGGAACTGGCCGACGCACGCCCCACCGCTCACAACGCCTTCAAGGTCGACCTCGCGCAGCGCGTGATCGTACGCGTCCTCGAAACCCTCACGGCGAACGGGAGAACCTCATGACGACGGCGATCGGACAGCCGCTCGAACGGGTCGACGGACGCCCGAAGGTCACCGGCACGGCGCGCTACTCCACGGAGATCCCGGCCCCCGGCATGGCCTACGCATGCGTCGTCGGCTCACGCATCGCCGCGGGCCGCGTCACCGCGATCGACGCGTCCGACGCTTGGGAAGAGCCCGGGGTGCTCGCGGTGCTCACGCACGAGAACCTGCCGAGGATCGCCGCGCAGCCTCCGCTCGTCCCGTCCCTCTTCGGCGGTCCGGCCCCCGGCGAGACCTTCTTCCCGATGCAGGACGACGCAGTGCACTACGGCGGCCAGCACATCGCCCTCGTCGTCGCCGACACCCATGAGCGCGCCCAGCACGCGGCTTCGCTGCTGCGCGTCGAGTACGAGGAGTCCGAGCCGGTCACCACCGTCGAGCAGGGCCGCGAGCAGTCGTACGAGCCCGAAACGATCTTCGCGGGCTTCCTTCCGGGCCGTACCGCACGCGGCGACGTCGAGGCGGGGTTCGAGAAGGCCGACACCGTGGTGGACGCGACCTTCGAATTCGCCGCCAACAACCACAATCCGCTGGAGGCTTCGGGAACCACCGCCGTCTGGGACGGCGACGAACTGCTGCTCTACGACGGCACGCAGGGAGTCAACGCCACTCAGCTCACGGTGGCGGCGCTACTGGGCATCCCGCTGTCGAAGATCCGCGTCGTCAGCCACTACGTCGGCGGAAGCTTCGGCTGCAAGGCCATGATCTGGCACCACCCCACGCTCGCGGCGATGGCCGCACGCGCCGTGGGCCGTCCCGTCAAACTGGCCCTCACGCGCGAGCAGATGTTCACCTCCTGCGGCCACCGGGAGGAGCAGGAGCAGCGGATCACCCTCGGCGCCACCGGCGACGGCCGGCTCACCGCGCTGCGCCATCACAAGCTCTCCCCCACTTCGCACTTCGACGACTGGGCGGAGCCGTCGCTCAACTCGGCCGCGCAGATGTACGCGTGCCCCAACTACGAGGGCGTCTACCGGCTCATCCGCGCGAACACCATGACGCCCACCTTCATGCGCGGCCCCGGGGACTCCTCCGGCATGTTCGCGCTCGAATGCGCCATGGACGAACTCGCGGAGAGGACCGGCCTGGACCCGATCGAGCTGCGGCTGCGCAACTTCGCGGACACCGACCCCGTCTCCGGCAATCCCTGGTCCAGCAACGGACTCAAGGAGTGCTACGAACGCGGAGCCGCCAGCTTCGGCTGGTACGACCGCGACCCCGAGCCCCGCTCCCGTCGCGAGGGCGACTGGCTGATCGGCACGGGCATGGCCGCGGCCGGCTATCCGGCGCCTCCGCCCGGTACGCCGCAGCGCGCCAGGGCGCGCATCTACGCGGACGGCAGCGTCGTCGTGCAGGCGGCGACGCCCGAGTTCGGCACCGGGGTGGCGACCGTGATGGCGCAGGTCGCCGCCGACGCCCTCGGCGTTCCCGTGGAACGCTGCCGCTTCGAGAAGGGCGACACCGACTTCTCCGGCATCGCGGCGGCCGTCGGTTCGGCGGGCGCGGGGATGATCAGCGCCGCGGTCCACGCCGCGGCGACGGCGCTGCGCGACCAGCTCGTCAGGGACGCCGTAGCCGACAGCGGCTCGCCCCTGCACGGCGCGGACCCGGACCGCGTCGTGGTGCGGGACGGCACCATGTTCGCGGGCACGTCGGCGAGCACGTCCGCGGGCACGTCCTCCGAGCCCTACACGGACCTGCTGCACCGCAACCACCGCCCGGACGCCGAGGCTTCGGGCACATGGAACCCGCCGGGGATGGACACCCCGTACGGGATGCTCACCTTCGGCGCCCAGTTCGCCGAGGTCGCCGTCGATCCGGAGCTCGGTCTGGTGCGCGTCCGACGCATGACCGGCGCCTTCGCGCCGGGCCGGGTGCTCAACCCCCGTACGGCGTACAGCCAGCTCATGGGCGGCATGCTCTGGGGCGTCGGGCAGGCGCTGCTGGAGGCCAACCACATGGACCCGCGCACCGGCCGCTGGGTGGCCGGCAGCCTGGGCGACTACCTGATCTCGGTGAACGCCGACGCCCCCGACGTCACGGTCGAACTCGTCGAGGTCGAGGACCGGATCGTCAATCCGCTGGGTGTGAAGGGCGTCGGCGAGATCGGGCAGGTCGGTGCGAACGCCGCGATCGCCAACGCCGTCCATCACGCCACGGGACGGCGCTTCCGCAAGCTGCCGATCACGGTCGAGGACATCATCCGGTGAAGCCGCCGGTCTCCGAGAACGGCTCTCCACCGCGCCGCCGCCGACGACGCGTGGTCAGGATCAGCAGCACGGTGGAGACCACTGCCACCGCCTGCGCGACGACGGCGACCGTCTTCTCGGAGTACCACTGAGGCTCGTACATATCGGGGAACGGGCCCAGTTCGCCGACGTCGACGTACAGATAGACCAGCAGCAGTGCCAGCCCGCCCGCCGCTACGACGAAGGCGAAGAGATCCGCGGGCACCCGCCGCCATACGAGGACGAGCAGCGCGGCAAGCGCCCCGAGCGCCGCCTCCAGCCGGAACAGATCGCCCTGGCTGACGGAGGCGGCGACCTGGTCGTAGCCGGAAGCCAGATCGGCGTGCACGTACGCGTTGACGGCGAGACCGGCCGCGGCCAGCACCCGGGCGATGGCCCGCATCAGCCGGTGCGAGGCACGTGCCGGGCGCCGGTGGTCAGTAACCGCCGCCACCGCCGCCGTCCTTCGCCTTCTTCTTCACGGCCTTGCCGTCGGGGGCCAGCGCGTACCACTTCGCTCCGAACTGATCGAGTCCCTGGCCGTTGGTCTGCGAGGACTTCTGGTCGCCCTGGAAGTAGTAGAGGGGGCGTCCCTTGTAGGTGACCTGGGTCTTGCCGTCGTCGCGCCGGGACGTGCCGAGCAGACCCTTCTTCACGCCGCCGCTCCCCGCGACGGGCTTGCCCTTCACGATCATCGGCGGCCACGCCTGCGCACAGCCGCCCGCGCACGTCGACTTGGGGCCCTTGTCCTTCTCGAAGAGATAGAGGGTCTTCTCCTGACCGCCCGCGAGCACCTTCCCCAGGTCCGTCGAACGCGCGGTCACCGTCTTGGCCTTCGTGGAGCTCTCCCCGTGCTCGCTCGGTGTCGAGCCTCCCGAGCCGCCGCCGTCGCCGTCGCCTCCGCATGCGCCGAGTACGAGCAGGGCCGCGGCGACCGCGACGACGGACCGCCAGCGGAAGCCCAGGCCCGTGCTCCTCACGTCGGTGCCCGTGCTCGTGACGTCCGTCCGGCTGCTGTCACTCATCGGACCTCGGGCCTCCTCGCTCCGGCTCAGCTCGCTCCGGCTCTGCTCCTCAACGCCCACTAGAGCCCAGCCGCCGCCGACCGGCCACATCTCAAGGGCCGTTCCGCCTACCGGACCCGCCCGCAGGAGTGCGCGGCGCCTCGTGCTACCTTCCCGAGTTAGGTAAGCCTTGCTTAAATGACCAGCGCCATGTATCACTCGCCCAGTACTTCGAAGCACCGCACTCGAAGCACCGCACTCGAAGTACCTCGAAGCACGTGAAATCGCCGTCAGTCACCGGGAGATCAGCATGTCCGCCTCCGTTCGAAGCCGAACTCTCATAGCCGGCGCGGCAGTTCCTCTGCTGGCCGCCGCCGCTCTGACCGGCTGCGCCGAGAAGCAGAAGCCCGGCGGCGACGGCGGCGTACAGGTCGCGGCGGGCGACTCGTCCTGCAAGGTCTCGGACACCGAGTTCCCCGCGGGCCACGTACGCCTGCACGTCGAGAACAAGGGCACCAAGGTCACCGAGGTCTACGTATACGCGCCCGGCGACCGCATCGTCACCGAACGGGAGAACATCGGCCCCGGCACGAAGGCCGAGATCACCACCGAGGTCGAGGCCGGAAAGTACGAGATCGCCTGCAAGCCCGGCATGAAGGGCGACGGCATCCGCCAGAAGGTGACCGCCACCGGCAAGGGCGCCGCCGAGAAGCGCGACCCGAAACTGGACGCCGCCGTCGCCGAGTACCGCACCTATGTGCAGAAGCAGGCCGACGAAACGGTGCCCGCGGCGCAGAAGTTCGCGGACGCCGTCGAGGACGGCGACGTCGAGAAGGCCAAGAAGGAGTACGCCGTCTCCCGCGTCGGCTGGGAGCGCACCGAGCCCGTCGCGGAGTCCTTCGGCGACATCGACCCCAAGGTCGACGTACGCGAGGACGGCCTGGAGGAGGGCCAGAAGTGGACGGGCTGGCACAAGCTGGAGAAGTCCCTGTGGGAGAAGAAGAAGATCTCCGCGGAGGACAAGAAGCTCGCCGGGCGTCTGATGAAGGACCTCAAGGACTGGCGCGACCGCGTCGGCAAGGCCGAGATCACCCCGACCAGCATGGCCAACGGCGCCAAGGAACTCCTCGACGAGGTGGCCACCGGCAAGGTCACCGGTGAGGAGGAGCGCTACAGCCACACCGACCTCGTGGACTTCGAGGCCAACGTGGAGGGTGCGAAGAAGGCTTACGAGCTGCTGAAGCCGGTGACGGCCAAGAAGGACGCGCAGCTCGCGAAGGACCTGGACGAGCAGTTCGCAGCGATCGAGAAGAAGCTGGACGAACACCGGGAGGGTGACGGCTTCGTCGCGTACGACACCGTGGGCAAGGGCGAACGGAAGAAGCTGTCGAACGCGGTGAACGCGCTGGCCGAACCGCTCTCGCGCCTCGCCGCCTCGGTCGCGTCGTAAAGGGGGACCGATGACAGCGGACGCACGCGAGCCGGAAGAGCGCGAACAGGCGGAGAAACCGGCGGAGTCGAAGAGGCCGGGGAAGCCCGCGGAGGCCGGTGAGCCGTCGGAGAAGGCGACGGAGCCGGGGAAGACTGCGAAGCCGGAGAAGGCGACGGAGACGGCGGCTACGGAAGAGAGCGAGGCCGGGGCGAAGGCCGTGAGCCGGGCCGCGGAAGGCGGCGGGTGCCCCGCGCACCCGGGCCGCGCCGGAAGCCCGAAGGACGCCGAACATCCGGGCCGCGCCGAGCACTTGGGCCGCCGCGCACACCCCGGCCGCCGCGCCCTGCTCGGCTGGGGCGGCGCGGGCCTGGCGCTCGGCGCCGCCAGCGCGGGCGGCACGGCCGCGGCGCTGCGTTATGGAAGCGACGCCCAGACCGTCGCCGCGGACTCCTCCTCGGCTGTGCCCTTCTACGGCGAACACCAGGCAGGAATCGCCACCGCCGTACAGGACAGGCTGCACTTCGCCGCGTTCGACGTGCTCACCGACGACCGTGCCGCGCTGGAGGACCTGCTTCAGCGGTGGTCGCACGCGGCGGCCCGTATGACCGCGGGCGACACGGTCGGCACGGGCGCGGTCGGCGGTCCGGGCGAGGCGCCGCCGGACGACACCGGCGAGGCGCTGGGCCTGCCGCCGTCGCGGCTGACGCTCACGTTCGGCATCGGTCCGTCCCTCTTCGAGGACGACAAGGGCAAGGACCGCTTCGGCCTCAAGAAGCGCCGTCCGGACGCCCTTCCGGACCTGCCGCACTTCCCCGGCGACGCGCTCGACGACAAGCGCAGCGGCGGCGATCTGTGCGTACAGGCATGCGCGGACGACCCGCAGGTCGCGGTGCACGCCATCCGCAACCTCGCGCGCATCGGCTTCGGCAAGGTCTCGGTGCGCTGGTCGCAGCTCGGCTTCGGCAAGACGTCCTCGACGACGCCTCAGGCGCAGACCCCGCGCAACCTCTTCGGCTTCAAGGACGGCACCCGCAACATCTCCGGTGACGACGCCGCGGCGCTGAAACGGCATGTGTGGGCGGGCGAGAACGACGGCCCGGAGTGGATGGCAGGCGGCTCGTATCTGGTGGCCCGGCGGATCCGCATGAACATCGAGATCTGGGACCGTACGCCGCTGGCCGAGCAGGAGATGATCATCGGCCGCAGCAAGGGCGAGGGCGCTCCGGCCGGGCGCCGCCGTGAACGGGACGAGGTGCGCCTGTCGGCCATGGCCCCGGTGGCGCACGTACGGCTGGCGCACCCGCACAGCAACAACGGCATCCGCATTCTCCGGCGCGGCTACAACTTCACCGACGGTACGGACGGTCTGGGCCGTCTGGACGCGGGGCTGTTCTTCCTCGCGTACCAGCGGGACGTGCGGGAGGGCTTCATACCGTTGCAGCGGCGGCTGGCCCGCGAGGACACCGAGCTGAACGAGTACATCCAGCACGTGGGTTCGGCGGTGTTCGCGATTCCTCCGGGCGTGCGCGACTCCGGCGACTGGTGGGCCCGGCAGCTCTTCTCCTGACCCGCACGCCCGCGCACGTACGCACCGCAACCCGCACCCGCACCCGCACCCGCACCCGAAGGCAACGGCACACGGAAGGAAACCGGCGTGTTCGGCAACTACTTGATCGGTCTGCGCGAAGGGCTGGAGGCCAGCCTGGTCGTGTGCATCCTCGTCGCGTACCTCGTCAAGACGGACAACCGTCCGAAGCTGCCGCCCGTCTGGGCGGGCGTGGGGATCGCGGTCGCGGTGAGTCTGGCGTTCGGCGCCGGGCTCCAATTCGGCACGCAGGAGCTGACGTTCACCGCGCAGGAGGCCATCGGCGGCTCGCTGTCGATCGCAGCGGTGGGCCTGGTGACCTGGATGGTCTTCTGGATGCGGCGCACGGCCCGCCACCTCAAGGCGGAGCTGGAGGGCAAGCTGGAGGCGGCGCTCGCGATGGGCTCGGGTGCGCTGGTGGCGACGGCGTTCCTCGCGGTGGGCCGTGAGGGCATCGAGACGTCGCTGTTCGTATGGAGGTCGGTGGACGCGGCCGACGACGGTGTACGGCCGCTGATCGGCGCGCTGTTGGGCATCCTGACGGCGATCGCGATGGGCTGGCTCTTCTACCGGGGGGCGCTGCGGATCAACCTCGCCGGGTTCTTCACCTGGACGGGAGGAGTCCTGATCGTCGTCGCGGCGGGCGTGCTCGCCTACGGGGTGCACGACCTTCAGGAGGCGCGCTTCCTCGGCGGTCTGGAGAACAAGGCGTTCGACGTCAGTTCAGCGGTGCCCGTGGACAGTTGGTACGGAATCCTGCTCAAGGGGACGGTCAACTTCCAGCCGGACCCGACGGTCGTGCAGGCGTGCGTGTGGGTCCTGTACGTCGTTCCCGTGCTGTATCTCTTCCTGCGGGGCTCCAAGACGCCGTCGCCGTCGTCACAGCAGCAGGGGCAGGGGCGCGAGGAGCCGCAGCGGTCCGAAGTGACCGGGCGGCCCGGGGAGTACGAGGCAGTCGAGTCCGAACTGCCCGCGCAGAACGAGGAGTCCGCGCGGTCGGGCGGCGGGGGCGCCGCCGGAGAGAGCAGCCGGACGACAGCCCGCTGACACCAGGCGGCGCGCGGCCCGGACCCCCGACCAGGGGTCCGGGCCGCGCCGCATGTCCGCACACCGCACACGCCCGCGAACCCCGCACCGCCCGATCAGGATTGACTGCGGCGGCACGGGGAATGCAGTTTCAGCGGCCCGCCCGACTCCGCCTTTCGATCTTCACAATCCCGCCCGGGTGAACTTTCGCGAGTTTCAGTGGTATTGACAACTGAAACCTCAAGGCGGCCTCAAAATGTCTTTTCCAAATCGGTCATACGCGCAGAACCATGCCCCACTCGGGCAGCCGGGAACGTCGACGGCCATTGACCACGGCAGTTGGGGCATGGAACTCTACGACCGTTGGGCGATGACCTGTGAAGCCGAAGCGGGGGCTTTGTCAAAATGAATACTCGTATTGTGATCGGCGACGAGAGACGTCTTTACTCGGAAGCCATCGCGGCGACGCTCAATCTAGTCCACGATTTCGAAGTCGTGGCGACCGTGAACAACAGCCGGGAAATAGTTCCTACCGTTCTTCGTACGCTTCCCGCAGTGACCGTGCTGGGGACGAACACGACGGGACGCGCGGGCCGCTGCCTGGCGGACGAATTGCGTACGGCCGTGCCCCGGTGCCGAATCGCCGTCATCGGCACAAGCCCCGGCGCGCCTGCCAGACGCCAGGAGGCATCGGCTCCGGGATTGCTCAGCGTCATCCCCGACAATGCGGCGCTGCCGCAACTGGTGAATGCGATACGGGGACTTGTCGCGAACAATCCAGGCAACGGAGCCGCTCAGGCCGCCGCGGCCGGACCGATCGACTCCGCCGCACTGCTGAGACAGCCGCCGTGCAACGGCAGATCCCTGAGCACCAGAGAAAAGGAAGTCCTCCGGCTCACCGCCGGCGGAGCCCCCGTGCGCGAAATCGCCGCGGAACTCTTCCTCTCACCCGGCACGGTTCGGAATGTGACCTCCAGCGCGATCAAGAAGCTCGGCGGGCGGAACCGTTTCGACGCCGCGTGCATAGCCAGCAAACGCGGCTGGCTCTGAACTTCCGGGCGGCCGGGCCGTGCAGCCTTCCGGCCGGGCCGCCCGGATTCCAGCCCAACCGTGACCATGGGCACCCTTGACACCACAGTGCGCACGGACATTACTGGTTCTCTGCGTCAGCAGCGGACAACGATGTCAACAGACCCCGGGGAGCAGGCAAGTGCGGCACATCAAGCCACGGAGATCATGGGCCGCGCTCCTCGTATCGACACTGCTGGTGGTGACGGCACAGGGCGCGGCCTCCGCGTCACAGCCCCGGCAGCCCGCCTCGCCCTCCGCACCGCCGTCCTCGTCCGGTTCGTCCTTCGCCTCGTCCTTCGAGAAGGGCGATCCCGCGCCCGACTGGAAGGACAGCGTCGAGACCGCGCCCGACGGCGAGAAGAAGACCCACGGCGTACACCGCGACTCCTCCCCCGGCACACCCGGCATGAGCAGCCACACCGGCACGGGCCCCGACGACACCCCGACCTCCAAGGACGGCGCGGGCTTCAGCGGCGGGCACTCGCTGCGCTACGCCGGTGAGCACACCGCGAGCGGCCACGGCTACAGCTACAACCGCGTCTTCGACGTCGATCTGCGTGTGAGCGCCCGCAGTTCGCTCTCGTACAAGATCTTCCCCGAGCTGCCGAAGACCGACCTCGACTACCCCGCCACTCACGCCGCGATCGATCTCGCCTTCACCGACGGCACCTACCTCAGCGACCTCGGCGCCAGGGACCAGCACGGCAACGCGCTCACCCCGCAGGGGCAGGCCGCCGCGAAGACGCTGTACGCGAACCAGTGGAACCACAGGGAGTCGCGGATCGGCTCCGTCGCCGCGGGCAAGACCGTGGACCGCATCCTCGTCGCCTATGACTCCCCGAAGGGCGCCGCCGCCTTCCGGGGCTGGGTCGACGACCTCTCGATCCGGCCGAAGGCCCCCGAGAAGCGCCTCGCGCACCTCTCCGACTACGCCGAGACCACCCGCGGCACCCTCTCCAGCGGCGACTTCTCCCGGGGCAACACCTTCCCGGCGACGGCACTGCCCGGGGGCTTCAACTTCTGGACGCCGGTCACCGACGCGGGCTCCACGGACTGGCTCTACGACTACGCCCGTAAGAACAACGACGACAACCTGCCCACCATCCAGGCGTTCAGCGCCAGCCACGAGCCCAGCCCGTGGATGGGCGACCGCCAGACGTTCCAGGTGATGCCGTCGGCCGCCTCCGGCAAGCCCGACGCCTCCCGCAAGGCCCGCGCGCTGCCCTTCCACCACTCCAACGAGACGGCCAGACCGCACTATTACGGCGTCACCTCCGACAGCGGGCTGAAGACGCAGATCACCCCGACCGACCACGCCGCGATGATGCGCTTCACCTTCCCCGGCGACGACGCGAACCTCGTCTTCGACAACGTCGACGGCCGCGGCGGCCTCACCCTGGACGAGAAGTCCGGCACGGTCACCGGCTATTCGGACGTCAAGAGCAAGCTGTCGGTGGGCGCGACCCGCATGTTCGTCTACGCCCGCTTCGACTCGGCGGTGACCGGCGGCGGACGGCTGGAGGGCGGCGGCGGCAAGGACGTCACCGGCTATCTGCGCTTCAAGCCGGGCGCCGACCGCACGGTCACGATGCGCATCGCCACGTCCCTCATCAGCGTCGGCCAGGCGAAGGCCAATCTGGCGCGGGAGATCTCCGCGGACGATTCCTTCGGCGACGTACGGCAGCGCGCACAGCGCAAGTGGGACGGCCTGCTGGGCCGTATCGAGGTCGAAGGCGCGACCCGCGATCAGCTCACCACGCTCTACTCCAGCCTCTACCGGCTGTATCTGTATCCCAACTCCGGTGCCGAGACGGTGGGTTCGCGCAAGCGCTACGCCAGCCCGTTCTCGAAGCCGACCGGCGAGGACACCCCGACGCACACCGGCTCGAAGATCGTCGACGGGGACGTCTACGTCAACAACGGCTTCTGGGACACCTATCGCACGACGTGGCCCGCGTACTCGTTCCTCACCCCGCGGCGCGCGGGGAGGATGGCCGACGGCTTCGTGCAGCAGTACAAGGACGGCGGCTGGATCTCACGCTGGTCCTCGCCCGGCTACGCGGACCTGATGACCGGCACCAGCTCCGACGTCGCCTTCGCCGACGCCTACGGCAAGGGCGTCGACTTCGACGCCGAGGCCGCCTACGAGGCCGCGGTCAAGAACGCCACCGTGGCGCCGCCGCGCTCCGGCGTGGGCCGCAAGGGCATGTCGACCTCGCCGTTCGTCGGCTACACCAGCACGGAGACGGGCGAGGGCATGTCGTGGGCCCTGGAGGGTTATCTCAACGACTTCGGCATCGCCCGCATGGGCCGTGCCCTGTACCGCAAGACCCACAAGGCCCGCTACAAGGCGGAGTCGGAGTACTTCCTCGGCCGCGCCCGCGGCTACGTCAACCACTTCGACGACCGGATCGGCTTCTTCCAGGGCAGGGACGGCGAGGGTCAATGGCGGCTGCCGCCCGGGGAGTTCGACCCCCGGGTGTGGGGCCACGACTACACCGAGACCAACGCCTGGAGCTTCGCCTTCACCGCGCCCCAGGACACCAGGGGCCTCGCCAACCTCTACGGGGGCCGTGCGGGACTGGCGAAGAAGCTCGACAAGTACTTCTCCACCCCGGAGACCGCGTCGAAGGAGTTCGCCGGCTCCTACGGCGACGTCATCCACGAGATGACCGAGGCACGCGATGTACGCATGGGCATGTACGGGCACAGCAACCAGCCCTCGCACCACATCGCGTACACCTATGACGCTGCGGGACAGCCCTGGAAGACCCAGCGCAAGGTCCGCGACGTGCTCTCGCGCCTCTACCTCGGCAGCGAGATCGGCCAGGGCTACCCCGGCGACGAGGACAACGGCGAGATGTCCGCCTGGTACGTCTTCAGCGCCCTCGGCTTCTATCCGCTGGTGATGGGCTCGCCCGAATACGCCGTGGGCTCACCGCTGTTCACCAAGGCGACCGTCCACCTGGACGACGGCCGCGAACTGGTGGTGAAGGCCCCCCGCAACAGCAAGCGCAACATCTACGTCCAGGGCCTGAAGGTGAACGGAAAGCGCTGGCAGTCGACCGCGCTGCCGCACCGGCTGCTCGCACGCGGCGGCACCCTGGAGTTCGACATGGGGCCGAGGCCGTCGAAGTGGGGCACAGGCGAGAGGAACGCGCCGACCTCCATCACCAAGGACGCCCGAGTGCCCTCCCCGCCACGCGACTTGACCCTGCCGTCCCCCGGCAAGCCGCTGGTGGACGACACTTCCAAGACCCGCGGCGCCTTCTCCGAGACGGAGCTGGAGTTGAAGCCGGGAGCGGGCGGCAAGCGGATCGCCTCCTACACGCTCACCTCGGCCGACGCGGGGGACGCGCCCCACGGCTGGACCCTTGAGGGGTCCGACGACGGCGAGCGCTGGAAGAAGGTCGACCGGCGCAAGGACGAGTCCTTCCGCTGGGACCGGCAGACCCGCGTCTTCACCGTGGGCCGCCCGGGTACGTACAGGCACTACAGGCTCGTGCCCGACGGCCGCTCCTCGGTGCTCTCGGAGATCGAACTGCTCGGCTGAGCCGTACAGGCATGCCCCGGCCGGTGCTGGGGACCCGGGGCCCGTGATTTCCGTGGGTCTGCCCGAGTCCGTACGTGCCTGTCTCTTCGACCTCGACGGTGTGATCACCAGAACCGCCGTGGTGCACGCCGCCGCCTGGAAGGAGACGTTCGACGGCTTCCTGCGCGGCCGCGAGGGCGAGGGCTTCCGTCCGTTCGGCGACGACGACTACGACCGCTACGTCGACGGCCGGCCGCGCGACGACGGCGTGCGCACCTTCCTCGCCTCCCGTGGAATCCGGCTGCCCGAGGGCCACGAGGACGATCCCCCGGAGCGCGAGACCGTGCACGGCCTGGGCAACCGCAAGAACGACCTGCTGCTGGAGAAGATCCACAAGGAGGGCGTCGCGGCCTACCCCGGTTCGGTGCGCTATCTGAAGGCCGTACGGGACGCCGGGCTGCGCACCGCCGTCGTCTCCTCCAGCAGGAACTGCCGCGACGTGCTGGTCTCCGTCGGCATCGAGGACCTCTTCGACGTACGGATCGACGGCGTCGTCGCAGCCGAGCGCGGGCTGCCCGGAAAGCCGGCGCCCGACACCTTCCTGGCCGCCGCCGCGGACCTCGGTGTGGACGCCGCCGCCTCCGCAGTCTTCGAGGACGCCCTGGCCGGTATGGACGCCGGGCGTTCCGGGCACTTCGGCCTCGTCGTCGGCGTCGACCGCGTAGGCCAGGCGCGGGAGCTGCGCAGGCACGGCGCGGACACCGTGGTGACGGACCTCGACGAGCTGCTCGAAGACGCCGGGACGGCCCGCTCCGCCGGGACGGCAGACCCCGCTGAGACAGGCCGGACAGGCGAGACAGGCGAGACAGGCCGGACAGACCGGGCAGGCAAGGCGGGCGGGACAGCCAGACCAGACGGGACAGCAGGGAGCGCGGGGACCACCGGCACCGCGCCGCCCCGCCGGGAGGAGACCCCGTGATCACCCACCGTGCGTATGCGTGCGAGCCCTGGCTACTGCGCGAGACGGGCCTCAATCTGGAGGTGCTGCCCCAGAGCGAGTCCGTCTTCGCGCTCTCCAACGGGCATGTCGGCTGGCGCGGCAACCTCGACGAGGGCGAACCGCACGGCCTGCCGGGCTCGTACCTCAACGGCGTGCACGAGCTGCACCCGCTGCCGTACGCCGAAGCGGGCTACGGGTACCCGGAGTCGGGGCAGACGGTCATCAACGTCACCAACGGCAAGGTCATCCGCCTCCTCGTCGACGACGAGCCCTTCGACGTCCGCTACGGGCGGCTGCGCTCGCACGAACGCGTACTGGACATGCGCAGCGGCCTGCTGCACCGCACCTGCGAGTGGACCTCGCCCGCGGGCAGCACGGTGCGGGTGCGCTCGACGCGGCTGGTCTCCTTCAGCCAACGCTCCATCGCCGCCGTCGCGTTCGAGGTGGAGCCGCTGGACGGCGAGGTCCGCGTCGTCATCCAGTCGGAGCTCGTCGCCAACGAGCAGCTTCCCCATCTCAAGGGCGACCCTCGTGCCGCCGCCGCGCTCGAATCGCCTCTCGACCCGGAGGAGAACCTCGCCGCGGGGAACCGGCTGCGCCTGGTGCACTGCACGCGCCGCAGCGGTCTGCGGGTCGCCGCCGCCGCCGACCACGAGGTCAAGGGCCCCGAGTCCACGAGGACTTCGAGCGAGAGCGGCGAGGACGTCAGCCGCCTTACGGTCACCTCGGTGCTGCGGCCGGGTGCGCCGCTGCGGCTGGAGAAGACGGTCTCCTACGGCTGGTCGAGCGTGCGCTCACTGCCCGCCGTGCGCGACCAGGTCGACGCCGCGCTCGCCGGAGCGTGCAGCACCGGCTGGGACGGCCTCGTGGAGCAGCAGCGCTCCTACCTCGACGACTTCTGGGCACGCTCCGACGTGGAGGTGGACGGCGACACGGAGATCCAGCAGGCCGTGCGCTTCGGGCTGTTCCACGTACTCCAGGCAGGCGCACGCGCCGAGCAGCGGGCCATCCCGGCGAAGGGCCTCACCGGCTCCGGCTACGACGGGCACTCCTTCTGGGACACCGAGACGTTCGTGCTGGCGCTGCTGACCTACACCTCTCCGCAGTCGGTCGCCGAGGCGCTGCGCTGGCGCTACGACACCCTCCCGGCGGCACGTGAGCGGGCGAAGCAACTCGGGCTGCGCGGCGCCGCGTTCCCATGGCGGACGATCGACGGCTCGGAGTGTTCCGCGTACTGGCCCGCCGGCACTGCCGCCTTCCACGTCAACGCCGACATCGCCGACGCGGTGGTGCGCTACGTATCGGCCACGGGCGACGACGAGTTCGAGCGGGATACGGGCGTGCCGATCCTCGTCGAGACCGCACGCCTGTGGCACTCGCTCGGCCACCACGACCACCTGGGCGCCTTCCACTTCGACGGGGTCACGGGCCCCGACGAGTACAGCGCCGTCGCCGACGACAACATCTATACGAACCTGATGGCGCGGGCGAACATGCGGGAGGCCGCCAACGCCGTGGACCGCCACCCCGACCAGGCCGCGGCCTTCGGCGTCGACGACGAGGAGACGGCCGCCTGGCGGGACGCGGCGGAGGCCGTGGCACTCCCGTACAACGAGGACCTCCAAGTCCACGAGCAGTCCGCCGACTTCACCGGCCACCAGGTCTGGGACTTCGCGGGCATGGACCCCGCCCGCTATCCGCTGATGCTGCACTTCCCCTACTTCGAGCTGTACCGCAAGCAGGTCGTCAAGCAGGCCGATCTGGTGCTGGCGATGTGCAGGCACGGCGAGGAGTTCGACGAAGAGCAGAAGGCCCGTAACTTCGACTACTACGAGCAGCTCACGGTGCGCGACTCCTCCCTCTCCGCGTGCTGGCAGGCCGTGATGGCCGCCGAGGTCGGCCATCTGCGCCTGGCGTACGACTACTTGGGCGAGACCGCGCTGATGGACCTGGCCGACCTGGAGAACAACACCCGGGACGGACTGCACATCGCCGCCCTCGCGGGCATCTGGACGGCTCTCGTCGTGGGCTTCGGCGGGATGCGGCACACCGACTGCACCCTGGAGTTCGCTCCGAAGCTGCCGGAGAAGCTGACGCGGCTCGCCTTCACCGTGCAGATGCTGGGGCGGCGGCTGCGGGTCGAGATGAGCGGGTCTACGGCCACGTACACGCTGATCGAGGGCTCGCCGCTGGAGATCTGCCACTACGGGGAGCACTTCACGGTGCACAGCGGGGAGCCCCGCACGCGCAAGGTGCGCCGGGCGGCGCGGCGGCCCGAGCCGAAGCAGCCGCCGGGGCGGCGCCCGGCGAGCAGGCACTGACGCGGCGCCGTGCAGGCGCCGTCGTGCGCAGCGCCGTGCAGGCGCCGTCGTGCGCAGCGCCGTGCAGGCGCCGTCGTGCGGGCCGTGCAGGTGCCATCGTGCGCGGTGCCGTCGTGCGCCACGCGACGGCCGGTCCCAAACGGCCCAAGTCGCCGCCCATGTCGTACAGATCGCCCGTGCCGCTGGAACGGGGCCGTAGGACGCTGTTTCCTACACGTGGGTAACAAACGTCTGCGGAACGGGCCCGTTTCGGGCAGCATGCGTACGCCCGCGGTGGCCGCCCCTTCACCGGCGCGCTCGCGCCGGTGCCTCACTCCAGGCACCAAGCGCCGGGCGCCGACGGCACGTTCACGGCACGTCTGCCTCACGGCACGTCGCGTGTCACGGACACAGCGCATGTCACGTCCACAAGGGGCCGCGCCACATCGACACCACTGAGGGAGACGAGCGATGCGTATCGGACTCGGGAGATGGGCGGCGGCCGGCCTGCCGCTGACTCTGTTCGCGCTGACGGCATGCGGAGGCCCGGAAGGCGCCGACGCGAAGTCGCCCGCGGACGAGCGGAGGGTCTCCTCCATCGACGAGTCCTCAAGGGACGTCTCGGGACGCGATTCGGACCGACTCCCCTCGCGGGACGGCGACTCACGCGGCTCGGGAGTCGTAGGGGAGTCGGCCGGACCGGGCGGTGAACAGGGCCCCGAGGACGGGCCCGTCGCCACGAAGTGGCCCGTCGACGACGTCAGCGGCGCCCTGCCGCGGACGGCGCCCGACACCGGCGACCGCGGAGGCCGCAGGGACCCCGTGCTGCTGACCTACGACGCGGGCGCGGCGGACGGCTACACCGGCGCGATACGAGCCGCTGCGCGGTCGTGGACGGACAGAGTGCCCGAGATCGAACTGCGCCCGGCACGCCAGGGCACCCAGGCCGACATCCGCTTCGTCGCCACCGACGGCTGGCCCGGTGCCGAGCCCCAGGGGTCCGTGCTGGGCAAGGGCACCGTCGTCATCGGCCGCAGGGCGCTCGCCGAGGGACACGACGGGATACGCGTCGTGTCCCATGAGCTGGGCCATCTGCTGGGTCTCAAGGACGACCAGCCCGGCCCCTGCTCCAGCGTGATGTCGGGCAAGTCACCGGGGGCGTCCTGCACCAATTCCGACCCGAACGCCGCCGAAGTGCGGGAGGTGCGGGGCAACTTCGGGGCGGGCTCGCGGACGGAGAGCGCGGGCGCGGTCGGCTGAGCGCGCGGCGGAGCCCGGCTGAGCGCCAGAGCGGAATCGCGCCTTGGGGCCGGGGCTTCGGCGATGAGGGGGGGCCGGTGAGACCGGGTCGCGCTGCCGGTGCCGCTCCCGGTGGGCGTGGGAGCGGCACCGGCAGCGCCCACCGGGCCGTCCGGGAGCACCGACTGCCGTACCCGGTCAGGGATTCCACACCATCGTCTGCTGGTGGACCCGTCCCCCGTCATGGCGGAGGCCGGGCACCAGCGGATTGCTGCCGTGCTTGGCGAATCCCATACGTTCGAAGAAGCGCACGGCCCGGGTGTTCTCGGCCAGGGTCAGCAGATGGCAGCCCGGTGAGGCGTTCTCCCTGAGCCGCCGGAACCATGCGTCCATCAGCCCGTCGGAGGCCCCCGTGCCGCGCGCCGCCGGCACCACGTTGATGTGCAGATGGGCGGGCCACCGGTCGTCGGTGAAGTCGGACGCCGTCGGCTCACCCCGCAGCGCGGCACGGCCCATGTCCAGCACACTGCGCGCGAGGAACGCCGCGGGCCGTGGCCGCAGCACCAGCCGGTACTTCCTGATGGCCCGCGCGATGCGCTCGCTCTCGCGCGGGAACCGCGAATGGTCCAGGCACCCGGCGAGATATCCGACGGGAGCCCCGTCGACCTCGGCGACGAACAGCGACTCCGGCTCCAGATCCATATAGGCCTCCAGATAGATCGCCGCCTCCGACTCCTCGTGCCCCCACATCGAGGCCGTCGGCGCGCCCTCGCCTGCCTTGCGGAACAGCCTGCGCAGCTCGGCACGGTCGTCCTCCGCGAACGTACGGATCACCGTCACGACGGCACCACGTCCCTCCCGTCCGCTGCGTTGCGGCGCGCCATGGGCCCCGGCCCCGCCGCAATCCATCGGCCCTGGGCCGTAGCCCTTGGCCCTTGACGCTTGGGTCTTCGCCCTTGAGCGGTAGCCCTTTGCCCTTCGGCTCTTGGCTCTTGGCTCTTGGCCCTTGGCCCTTGGCCCTTGGCCAGCCTCCCACCTGCGCGGGGACGGGGAGGAGTGGCGCGCAGCCGCCGAAGGGCGTACGGTGACGGGCGAATTGGACGTACGCCCAAAGCAATCGCCCAAAGCAATCGACCAAGGTGTACGCCCAAGCCTGACATTCCAGCCGAGCATCCCTCCTGCTCGGCGTTCGAGCCGTCCCAGACCCGGCTGACCGCCGCGTAGGCACAGCACCAGTGGAGCGACCATGACCCCGACATCCGCGGAGCGCGGGCACGAGACCCGGCAGCGGCTACTCGACGCGGCGGCCGAGCTGATCGTCGAGGACGGCTGGGGCGCGGTGACCACGCGCCGGGTGGCGGACCGGGCCGGGCTGCGGCCGGGGCTGGTGCACTACCACTTCTCCAGCGTCACCGACCTGCTGATCGAGGCAGCGCTTTCCGCCGCACAGCGGGAGATGGCGCGGGCCACCGAGGCGATGTCGCAGGCGGACGATCCCGGACGGGGCATGGAACAGGTACTGGGCATGGTCGCGGAGTACACCGCCTCTGACCCGACGACCGTGCTGTTCAGCGAGATGCTGCTGGCCTCTACACGGCTGGAGCGGCTGCGCGTCCGGCTGGCGGAGATGCTCGGCGAATGGCGTGCGGGAGTCGCCGAGTGGCTGCGGGCCGCCAACGCCGTGGACATCGCCGGGAGTTCAGCCGTCGCGGAGGGACGCGAGGAGGCCCGCGACGACGCCGAGGCAACGGCCCTGCTGCTCGGCGCTGCGATCGACGGGCTCGTACTGCACAGGCTCATCGACCCCTCGGTCGCACAGGTCTCCGTGGCAGGGGCGCTGTCACGCCTCGCCGGTGTCGCACCCGCCGCCGCGGAAGAGGCGCCCGACGGCACGGAGCCGTAGACCGGCATGTGCGGCCGCCGTTCGGCGCCCGGTGCGACGACCCGGCCCGTCCGGCCGACAAGGGAGGAATCCGTGACGCACACGAGGACCGGCGGCGTGCCGGACCGAACCGGCTCCGCTTCCGGCGGCGCCCGAGCCGTACTCCGGGGCGGTGCGAGACTGCGCGGCCTTTCGAAGACCTATGGGAGCGGAGAGGCCGCCGTCTCAGCGCTCGACGGAGTCGATCTGGACCTGGAGGCGGGGGAGTTGGCGGTCGTGCTCGGTCCGAGCGGCTCGGGCAAGACGACGCTGCTGAACGTGCTCGGCGGCATAGAACCGGCCGACGGCGGCTCCCTGGAGGTCGCGGGGGTGGATCTGACGGGACGGCGCCCGAGCCGACTGGCCGGATTCCGGCGGGACCACGTCGGCTTCGTATTCCAGTTCTTCAATCTGGTGCCTACGCTGACCGCCCGCGAGAACGTAGAGGTGATGGCCGAACTGACCGGCCGCGGCGCCCGGAGCGACGTGACGGGGCTGCTGGAATCCGTGGGGCTGGGCGACCGGCTCGACCACTTCCCCGCTCAGCTCTCCGGCGGTCAGCAGCAGCGCGTGGCTCTCGCTCGCGCCCTGGTCACCGACCCGGACCTGCTGCTCGCGGACGAACCCACGGGCGCCCTCGACGTATCGACGGGCAAGGCGGTGCTCCGCCTGCTCCAGGAGACCAACCGTG
The DNA here is from genome assembly GCF_022524345.1 of Streptomyces marispadix. NCBI lineage: Bacteria > Bacillati > Actinomycetota > Actinomycetes > Kitasatosporales > Streptomycetaceae > Streptomyces > Streptomyces marispadix. The sequence continues at coordinate 1,899,250 of NZ_JAKWJU010000002.1, forward strand.
AGGGACGCGGCGTGCTGATGGTCACGCACAACGCCGCTGTCGCGCGGATGGCACACCGGGTGGTGCACATGCGGGACGGGCGCATCGAGTCCGTCGAGCGCAACGCTCGGCCCGCCGACGTCCGCGACGTGGACTGGTGAGCGGCGTGAACGGTGTCCTGCTCACGAAGACGCGGCGCGATCTGCGGCGCCGTTTCCCGCAGTTCGCCGCGGTCGGAACGACAGTGATGATCGGGGTCCTGCTCTTCGTCGCCGGTTACGACGCCTACCGCAATCTCGGTGCCAGCTACGAACACACCTACTCCCGCATGCACTTCGCCGATCTGACGGCCTCGGGGGGCGACGCCGCGAACGTCGCCGCCGCGGCACGCTCCGCTCACGGCGTGGAGGAGGTCGCCACACGTACGCAGTCCCGGCTCCCCGTACGCATCGGGAGTACGGAAGTGCTGGGCCGGGTCACGGGATCACCCGCGGGCCGGCAGCCCGCCGTCGACAAGGTCGACGTCGTCTCCGGGCACCGTCCGCGCGGCAGCGACACATCAGGAGTGCTGGTCGAACGGCACACCGCCGAGACCTACCACCTCTCCCCCGGCGACACCGCGCGTGTCCACGACGGCTCGCAGTGGCGGAAGCTGACCGTGCGCGGGATCGCCGGCTCTCCCGAATATCTGTGGCCCGCGCTCTCCCGCCAGCAAGTCCTGAGCGATCCGCACGACTTCGTGGTGCTCTTCGCGCAGGAGGCGACGGTGCGGGACTTCGCCCGGCACGCCGAGAACGCCGGCCGAGGCTCGCGCGCCCCGAACGACTCGCGGACCTCGCCCGCCTCACAGACCTCATACACCTCGCAGATCCTCGTGCGGCTGAGCGACGCCGCCAGGGGCGACGAGGCGGTGACGGCCGCCGTCACCGACCGGCTGCGTGCCGCCGGTGCCACCGAGGTGCAGCCGAGATCGGAGCAGCCCTCGGACGCGGCGCTGAACGAGGACCTGAAGGGGTTCTCCCGGCTCTCGGTCGCCTTCCCGCTGCTGTTCCTCTCCGCGGCGGCCGTTACGGCGTATGTACTGATGACGCGGCTGGTGGTGTCCGAGCGCAGGATCATCGCGACCTTCCTCGCGGCGGGAGCCCCGCGCGGCACCGTGGCACGGCACTACCTCGGCCACGGCATGCTCGCGGGCACGGCCGGCGCCGCGCTGGGCGTGGCACTGGGCGCGGTGGCGACCACGGCGATGACCCACGCGTACACCGCCGAACTCGGCATCTCCTACACGCTCGTGGAGCGGCGCCCGGCGGTGATGCTGACGGGGCTGCTGTTCGGCCTCGTCGTGGGGCTGGTGGGCGGCGCCGCTCCGGCGTGGGCGACGACGCGCACGGACCCGGCCGAGTCCATGCGCGGCGACGGCGGCGCCCTGCACCCGCCGACCCGCTGGGGCAGGGCGCTGGCGCGGGCGCGGCGGGTTCCGCTGACGCTGCGGCTGGCGCTGCGGGAACTGGGACGCAGCCGACGGCGCACGCTTGCGACGATGCTGGGCGGTGTGCTGGCGCTGGTGCTCGTACTGGCGTCGGCGGGGATGGCGACGAGCATGAAGTCGGCGATGGACACCCAGTTCGGGACGGTCCAGCGCGAGGACGCCACGGTCACCACGGCCGCCGCCGGTACGGAGAGGGAATCCGGGACGGAGGCGGACACGGGCAGGACGGACCGCGGAGCGAGTGCGTTGCGTGCCGTCGAAGGGGTGGCCGCCGCCGAACCGACCACGACCGCGCAGGTCACGGCGACCGCCCACGGCCGGTCCTACAGCGCCCCGTTGACCGGGTACCGCCCGCGCACCGCCATGCACGGCTTCCGCACCCCCGGCGGTGCGGAGCGCGGGCTTCTCCCGCGGACGGCGCTGTCCTGGCCGGCAAGGCACTCGCCGCGAAGCTGCGCCTGTCCCCCGGCGACCGGTTCGCCGTGCGCACCACTGGCGGCGGACACAAGCGGGTGCGGCTGGCGGGCCTGGTCGACGAGCCGATGGGGACGGCGCTCTACGGCACGCAGGCCACCGTCGAGGCGGCGACCGGGCTCAGCACCAACGGCTACGCGCTGCGCTTCGCATCCGGGACGACGGCGGCCGGGCACGACCGGATACGTGAGGCCGTGACCTCGCTGGACGGAGTCGTCGCCTACGCCGACTCGAAGGCCGTCAAGCGGCAGATCGACCGCTACATGGCGCTGTTCCGGGTGTTCGTCGGGGCGATGCTGCTGCTGGGCGGCGTACTGGCGCTGACCGTCGTCCACGTGACGATGACCGTCAACATCGCCGAACGCACCGGGGAGTTGGCCACGCTGCGCGCCTCGGGCGTGCCACTGCGCCGCATCGCCGGGCTGCTGGCCGCGGAGAACCTGACCGCCATGGCGCTCGCCCTGCCGTTCGGTCTCGTGGCGGGCTTCGCAGCCGCGCAGGCGTCGTTGGACTCCTTCTCCAGCGACATGCTCTCGATGCGGCTGGAGATCGGCTGGCCCGTCGTCGCGGGGGCCGTGGCCGCCGTGCTGGGGGCGTCGCTGCTCTCCCAGCTCCCGGCCGTACGGGCGGTGCGCCGCCTCGACGTCGCACGGGTCGTACGGGAACGGGCGGGCTGAAGCGGTGACAGGAGAGAGGTGCGGGAGTGCTGCGGTGAACGCTGCGCCGAACGATCCGACGCGGGACGGGACTTCGGCGAGCGGCGGCCACCCGGCGCGGAAGCCGGGGCGGTCCGCGCCCCCGGCAGCAGCCAAGTGCCGGACCCCGGCAGGCGGACGCGATGACCGCGCGACGGCTGCGGACGCACCGAGCCGATGCCCTCACCCCCGTCGAGGGCATCGGCTCGGTGCCTTGGCGCCTTGCGGCGCACGCTTATCGTGACACGGTTGCCGCGGGCACACATTGCCAGAACCCGGCAATGTCCGTGGCCATTTGACGTCCTGAAACGACAGCGCGGCACGCCTGGCGCGGGCTCCGCACACGTCCACGCCCGGCGTGCGTGGAACACCTCACCACACGGGACTGACAACGCCGGGGCGGGCGGCGCGGCTCGCGGCGGCGCCCGGCCGGTCGACGGCGACGGCTTCGAAGCCTCTAGAGCTCCTTCTCCGGCCACCCCAGCAGCCGCGCCCCCATCACGGCCGCCTCCAAAGTGAAGCGCTGCAACGGGTCGTTGGGCGTGTAGCCGGTGAGGGTGCGGATGCGTTCCAGCCGGTAGGAGAGCGTCCGCACGCTCAGGCCGAGCCGCCGTGCCGCCTCGGCGTTGACGTATCCGGCGGCGGCGCACACCGTCAGGGTCTCCAGCAGCGGTTCCGCTCCGCCGCGTGCCTTCGTCAGCGGCCCGAGCACGGTGGTCACCAGGTCCGCCATCGCGCCCCTGTCCCGAAGCAGCACCGGGAAGACCAGCAGTTCGGAGGCGTTGAGGCGCACACCGTCGAGAGCCAGCCGGTCGGCGAGTTCGAGAGCGCCGAGCGCCTCCTCGTAGCTGCGTACGATGCCGCCCGCGCCCGCGTGCTCCCGTCCCACGGCTATGCGCTGCGCCGCGGGAAGGCCCGCGCCTGGGCTCTCCGCCAGCCGTACGAAGTGCTCCAGCACGTCGCGGTCGCTGCTGGCGGCGATGCACACCAGCCGCCCCTCCTTGGTCGACAGCAGCACGTCCCTCGGCCCGAACCGGCCCAGCAGGTCCCCCTCGATGCGGCGCACCGTGCGGTGCACGTCGTCGTACTTCTCGGCGCCCAGCGCCACCGCGACCGTGTGCACCCCGGCAAGCCGCAGCCCGAAGCGCTGCGCACGCTCGGCGAGCCTGCCCATGTCGCTGCGCCCGTAGAGCAGATCGTCGACGAACTCCCGGCGCTCGCCCTCCTCCTGGCGCACCGCGAGCCGCTGTGCACGCTCGTGCCCCTTCCCCAGCGCGGACAGCGCCGACTCGACGGCGCCGAGCACCGCGTCTCCCGTACGGGCGCACTCGGCAGCAGTGCGGGCGTGCGCGACACCGGGCAGCGAGCCCCACAGTTCGCGTGTCCGGCCGAGGCAGAGGGCTACGAGGTCGCGAAGCGGCCAGCCGCGTTCCGCGGCGCACTCTCCGAACTCGCGGAAGGCGTCGAGCTCGTCCCGTCTGGGCGGACGGCCGGTGCGTGACACCTCGGCCAGCAACTCCCCGTAACCGTACGGGAATTCGCCGGTGTTCCCGCTCTCGGCGCTCCCCCTGCGCGTCTCCCCTACGGCCTCACTGCCGTCTCCCCCGGTCCGCGTTCTGGTCTCGTCCACGGCCACAGCGTATGGGAGCAGCGATGACGTAGGGGAACAGCAGTACGGACTACGCGGGGCCCACGCGGTACGGTGGCCCGATCACCCGTCCTCTGCGACGCGGTGCTGGTGTGCCGGGAAGTCTGGTCGGCGGCGTCTTCGGACGTCCCTGTCCCCTCACGGCACCAGGAGCGCCCCCCCGATGCTGCCGCTGCCCCCTCCACGTCCGACCCGGCGAGACGCCGGGGCGCCGCGCGCCGGGACCGAGGGCGGTGCCGCCTCATGAACGACTGGCACGGCTGGGCCGCGGTGGCCGTCTTCGCAGGCGCCTACGCGCTGATCATCAGCGAGAGGGTCCACCGGGTCGCGGCGGCCCTCGGCGGCGCGGCACTGATGCTGGCGATCGGGGCCACGGACGACGAGGCAGCGTTCTACTCGCAGCGCACCGGCATCGACTGGAACGTGATCTTCCTGCTGCTGGGCATGATGATGATCGTCGGCGTGCTGAAGAAGACCGGCATGTTCGAGTATCTGGCGATCTGGGCGGTGAAACGGGCACGCGGCAGGCCCTTCCGGGTGCTGGCCATGCTGATCGTGATCACTTCCGCCGCGTCCGCGCTGCTGGACAACGTCACCACGGTCCTGCTGATCGCCCCCGTGACCCTGCTGGTCTGCGAACGCCTCGCGCTGCCCGCCGCCCCGTTCCTCATCGCCGAGGTCTTCGCGTCCAACATCGGCGGCACCGCGACCCTGGTGGGCGATCCGCCGAACATCATCGTCGCCAGCCGCGCGGGTCTGACCTTCAACGACTTCATCGTCCATCTGACGCCGCTCGCGGCCGTGTTGACGCTGGTGCTGATCGTGCTGTGCCGTGTGATGTTCCGCGATGCGTTCGTGTACGACGAGAAGCGCGCCGCCGAGGTGATGGCGCTGGAGGAGCGGGAAGCGATACGCGACCGGCGGCTGCTGGTGCAGGGCCTGATCGTGCTCGGCCTGGTCGTCGCCGGCTTCGTGCTGCATCCCGTACTGCACTACGAGCCGAGCGTCGTGGCACTGCTGGGCGCCGGGCTGCTCGTCGCCGTCTCCTCGGTGGGCACCGGGGACGTCCTCTCCGACGTCGAATGGCCGACGCTCGCCTTCTTCGCCGGGCTGTTCGTGATGATCGGCGGGCTCATCGGCACGGGCGTCGTGGGTGACGTGTCGCAGGCACTGGCGGAGGCCATCGGCCGCCGGGAGCTGGGGGGTTCGATGCTGATGCTCGGCGGGTCGGCCGTGCTGTCGGGGGTGATCGACAACATTCCGTACGTGGCCACGATGGCGCCCGTCACCGCGGATCTCGTACGCAGCATGGGAGGCGGCTCCGACCACGTCATGTGGTGGGCGCTGACGCTGGGCGCGGACCTCGGCGGCAACGCCACGGCGATCGGCGCGAGCGCCAACGTCGTGGTCCTCGGCATCGCCGAACGCAATCGGACGCCGATCGGGTTCTGGCAGTTCACCAAGTACGGTCTCGTCGTCACCGCCGTGACGGTCGCGCTGTCGGGGGTGTACGTGTGGCTGCGGTACTTCGCCCTGGCCTGAGGCACGTCAGCAGTCCACGGCCGCGTCCCGTCCACCCGCATGTCCGTGTCCCGCGAGGCCGACGGCCTCCGGGACGACCACAGCACCGGCCCGCGGCGACCGGCGGACCGCCTGCGAACAGGAGCCGCAATGCGCGCACGTGATCTCGCCGTCGCATACGAGTCGGTCACCGTCGACAGCGACGCGCTCGAAGCGGCACGTCTGCTGGCCGAACACCGGCTGCCCGGCCTGCTGGTGCTCGCCGGACCGGGCGAGCCGCGGGCGATCCTGCCCGCCTCACAGATGATCAAGACTCTGGTCCCGGCGTATGTGCTGGAGGACCCTGCCCTCGCGGCGGTCGTCGACGAGCAGCACGCCGACCGGCTCTGCGAGGCGCTGGCGGGCCGCCGCGTCGGCGACTGCCTGCCTGCCGACGCGGGACCGCCTCCGGTCGCCGACGCGGACGACACCGTGCTGGAGGTCGCCACGCTCATGGCCCGGGTACGCAGCCCCCTCGTGGCGGTGACCGGCGGCGGCGAGGCGGGAGGGGCGCTGCTGGGCGTCATCACCGCCTCGCGTCTCCTCGACGCGCTGCTGCCGCGGGGCTGACTCCCGCCCGTGGCCCTGCCGTTGTGCGTTCAGTCGCTTTTGTAGTGCAGCAGTACGACGCCGTTGCCGAACGTATGCGTACCGGCGAGGGCGAGGGGCTTCCGGTCGTCCGAGGGCTCGAAGAGGGGCCTGCCCCGGCCGAGGATCACGGGGTGTACGTAGACGCGGTACTCGTCGATCAGATCGTGCTGCCGGAACCGAGCCGCCAGCCGCGCGCCGCCGATGCTCATGTCGCCGCCGGGCCTGCGCTTGAGTTCCAGGATCGCCTCGGGGTCCACTTCCCGCATGACGGTCGCGTCCGGGCCTGCGCGGTCCAGCGTCCTGGAGAAGACGATCTTGGGGGTCTCCCGCCAGATGCCCGCGAACTCCGCCTCCGGGCCGGAACTCGACGGATCGGCGTCGGCGTCGGGCCAGACCCGGGCCATCAGCTCGTAGTTGACGCGCCCCATCAGGAAGGCGCTCATGCCCCTGAGTTGATCGTTGAAGTGGGTGTGCAGCTCGTCGTCGACGAGATGCCAGTCGAGTCCGCCGTCGGCTCCCTCGAAGCAGCCGTCCAGCGACACCGACGCGGACAGGATGATCTTCCTCATCAGTCACTCCTTCGTCTGGGGTTCCGACCGGGGCGAAGGCCCCGACTCATCGGCGGCCGGCCGGCGACCGGTCGGCCCCGCCCTCGTTTCATCGGTCCGCCCGGCCGATCCGCCACAGCGGTGGAGTACGTACGGCGGCGCGGCGTGCCCACGGGGCCGCCCCCGCGCACGCCGTGAGGCTGACCGCTGTGAATTCCGGTGCGGAGGACGACGCGGACGGGGGCGAGCGGCGTGGCTGCCGGTAACGGCGCGGAGGGCGCTCTCGTGGTGCGGCTGCCCGTGGAGTTGATGAGGCCGAAGCCGGTCGAGACCGTGCCCGAGGGGCCCGGCTGGCACCACTCCGTAAAGCTCGACGGCTGGCGCGTCGCACTCGCGGTCACCTCCCGCGGCGTACGCATCCACTCGCGCAGCAAGCGGGACGTGACCCGCCAGTTCCCCGAACTCGCCGAGGCGGCCGGGCAGTTGGGGCCGGGCACCGTCATCGACGGCGAAGTGGTCGTCTGGAACGAGCACGAGGCCCGGTTCGACTTCGAAGCCGTGCAGTCCAGGGGCCTGGCGAAACGGCCCAGATCCACGCCGGGCGCGATCCTCGTCGCCTTCGACGTGCTGGCCGCCCCGTACACCGATCTGCGGCCCGAACCGCTGCGTACCCGGTGGCCACGGCTGACGAGCATCACCGAACAGGCGGGCCCGGAGATCCAGTCGGTGCTCGCCACGGAGGACGCGGCCCAGGCACGCGAATGGATGCGGGAGATGAGGCCGCAGGGCGTCGAGGGCATCGTCTCCAAGCGCTGGGACTCCCCCTACCGCCCCGGCGAACCGAGGGCCGCCTGGCGGAAGGTGAGATCGGCGGACACCGTCGACGCACGACTGGCGGGCGTCACCGGCCCTGAACGGCGGCCCTGGGGCGCCGTCGTCGACCTGCCCGACGGGCGCCGTGCCGTGACCACGCCGCGGCTGGCTCCGCTGGCGGCGTCACAGCTCGGCAGCGCGGTCACCGGGCGGCTCGGCGAGGAGGTCGCGGACGCCGAACTGGACGTGCGCTGGCGGCCGTTGACCGGGACGGCCGAGCCGCCGCGGCGGTAGAGGTGCGGGTGCGCACGGGCCGGGTCCCGCTGGTGCGGTACGTGCGTCTGCGTGCGGACGTCTGAGGCACGGAGAGGTACGTACGTGGCCGCCGCCTCCGAGCGGACCGCGAGCACGGAGGCCGGACGCGCAAACCGGACAGGGGGCGAACTCACCCGCTCCGCCCCGAAGTTCCCCTGGGCGCGACCGCGTCCGCAAGGTCCTCCAGCGCGTCCGTGAGCAGGTCCGCCGTGCGCAGGGCCACCGAGGGGGACGGGCGTTCCGCCTCCAGGTCCCACCATCGCGAGAGCGCGTCGTGCACCGGCCCCCAGTCGGGGACGCGGCCCTCGCGGACCGCCGTCACCGAGCCCGGCACGGTCGCCCTCAACGCCTCGGCGTAGTCCGCGGCTCCCGGGGAGGGCTCCGCGCCGCGATCCGGCAGGTGGGCCTCCAGCAGCATCGTCACCCGGCCCAGGGTGACCATCGCGGACTGCGCCGCCGACGCCGAACGACGTGAGAGGCCGCCGCGGTGGCGTACGGGTTCGGCGCCCGCCCTCGTAGCGGTCTGGTCCCACTCCTGGCGGGCGGCGCGGGTGTCGAGCAGTGCCTCGCGGACCCTGCGGCAGGGGTGCGCGGGCGCGGGAGTGCCGACGGCTCCCCGCCGGCCGGGCCGCGGGGGCGGCCAGGCAGTCGAAGACCGCGACGGTGTAACTCCCGGTCGCGGAGAGCCAGTCGGCGAGCCGGTCCCTCAACTGCGGCGTCTCCCACGCCGGGAAGATCGCGTAACTGAGCATCGCCAGCGCCCCGCCCAGCGCCGTCAGCCAGATCCGCTCCAGCACGGTCTGCGACCACGTAGAGCCCGCGGTGCCCAGCAGGAAGACGACGTACGCCCCGATGCACGCGGAGGTGATCGCGTAGCCGGTGCGCATCAGCAGATACATGCAGCCGACGCTGACCACCGCCAGCACCGCGCTGGCGAACGGCGGCGGATGGGCCAGGGCGGTCACCGTCCCGGCGATGCCCACGCCGAGGAGCGTCCCCACGACGCGGGCGACGCCCCGCTCGTAGGTGCGGGAGAAGTCGGGGCGCATCACCATCACGGCCGTCAGAGGCGCCCAGTAGCCGTGCTCGGGCGGCAGGGCCTTGCCCAGCAGATAGCTCGCGGCGACGACGGCGGCGACGCGCAGCGCGTGTCTGCACACCGGCGACGACCAGCGCAGTTCGCGGCGGAAGGTGCGCAGCGCCAAGGGCACGAGCATGGCGAGCGACGGCTGGTCGAGGTGGCGGGGCTGTACGGGGCGTGCGGTCCGTGCCTCCGCCTCGGGGTCGGCGTAGACGTCGTCGTCCTCGGCGCTGCCGGGCCTGGCGGGCATCCGCCACGTGGCCCGTGGGACCAGCGGCAGGGAGCGGGTGACCTCGACCGGTTCCTGCGCGGCGTCGACGGCGTCCTGGGTGAGGGCGATGAGCCGCATCGCGGCCTTGCGTGCGGGACCGTTCAACACCGGCCCGGATTCCGGGACTTGGAGCACCTCCAGGGCGTCCTCCGGCAGGCGTACGCGTTCACCGCGGCGCACGGCGCGTGCCGTGGCGTCCAGCACGGTCGCCGCCGCCTGTAGCAACTCCCTTGTGCGCTCCCGCTCACGGCCCACCATCGGCGCTCCCACGACGGGGTCGGCGAGGGAGGCGAGGACCGGCCGGAACCGCTCGGCGAGCCCCCGGTAGCCCCCGAGCTGCCGGGGCCGCCGCCGGGCCTGCCGGGGCGAGACGGCGGCGGCGCTGCGGGCCTCCATCAGCGGCTTGGGGTCGAAGGGCGCGCCGGGGTCGTGGCGCAGGCGCCGTGCGTAGTCGGCGACGGCGGCGAGCGCGTCGGCGAGCGCGTCCCGCCGCTCGCCCCAGGGCCGTACGGGTATGAGCACGATCAGCGCGGCCTGCACACAGCCGCCCGCGGCGATCAGCGCGGCGTGTTCGAGGGCGCCGACGACGGTGGTCGGCAGGGTGACGGTCACCAGCATGCAGGCCACGGTGGACGACGCCACGACACCCGCGGTCGGCCCCAGCCCCCAGGCCATGCCGGAGGCGAACGCCCAGACGGCGAGCAGCAGTACGAAGCCCGCGGGATGTGCGACGACGAGATAGCCCGCGAACGTCGACACGGCGAGCGCCGCACCGGCGCACAGCGCCAGCACCGGCCGGGGCCGCCAGCTCCGCTGGAACGTGGCCACACCGGAGGAGAACGCGCCGAACGCCGACGCGACGGCCAGCCCCGGCGACCCCGCCCACAGCGTCGGCAGCACGATCAACGCGACACCGGCGGCGGCCCGCAGCGCGATGAGCGGGGACAACTTGGCACGCTCGACGGTCAGTCCGGACCGCGCCGTCCCTGCGAACGCACGGAACCAGGGCAGGACTGGCAGGACTCGCATGCCGTCGAGCTTACGGGGGCGGCGCGGGGGTCACGGAGGGCGTGCAGGGGGCGACGGCCGAGGTCAGGGCACGACTTGCCGACCTCCCTGCGGCGATCACGACCTCCCGGCGATGAGTTCCGCCGCTCCGGCCGGTCCACCCCGAAGTACGAAGCACCGCACATGATTCGGGGAGACTCGGAGAGACCATGAGCAGCAACGCACAAGCGGCGCAGCCCGGCACGCCGCAGCTGATCGCCGTCGAGCCCGTGGTGACGGCCGTCGTCCGTGGGGTCGTGCCGATGGCGGGAATCCGGGACTTCTTCGACGCGTCGTTCCGTGCGCTGGGCGAGACCCTGGCACGGCAGCAAGTGGCCGTGCTGGGACCGGCGTTCGGCCTGTACCACCGGCCGCCCGGGGAGACCGCCGACCTGGAGGTCGGCTTCCCGACCGACCGAGCCGTACGAACGGAGGGGCCGGAGGCGTCAGAGGGACCGGAGGGCCCAGAGGGGACGCGAGGGAAGGTCGCCGTGGGTGCGCTCCCCGCGGCACGCGTAGCCCGCGCGATGCACCACGGCTCGTTCGACGGACTGGCCGCCTCCTGGGAGAGCCTGTTCGCCTGGGTGCGCGCCCAGGGCCTGACGCCCGGCCCGGTCATGTGGGAGGTCTACGTCACCGAGCCGACTCCGGAGATGTCCCCGGACGATCTGCGTACGGAACTCAACTGCGTGGTCACCGGCTGACGGAACCGCCGGGGAACGTACTCCGGCGACGGCCGTATCTCCCGAGCCTGCCGGTCGCACGCACTCGTACGCCCTGAACGTCGTAGGCCCTGAACGTCGTACGCCCTGCGTGTCGTATGTCCTCAGCAGCGTGGGTACCCGGCGGCTTCATGGAGCCGGACGAACAGCGGTCGGCCGCGGCCGGATTCACGGACGAGGACCGGAGCAGGCGGAGAGGTCGGTAGAGACGGCATGAGGACGGTTCGCCAAGTCACAGGTCCCGCTTGCCCGTTCGGCGCGTCTGCGGCTGCTCACGCGCGGCGCGCGCTTACCGGCTGCGTCGCCGTCTGTCTCGCCGTGGTGCTCCCGGGCTGTGCGAACACGGTGGAGAGGGGCCGTCAGCAGGTGCACACGCAGGTGCAGACGACCCATGAGGAGGCCGTACGCGCTGCCCTCGGCGCCGTGCCCTCCGGCCGTCTGGCGAAGCTGGAGCTGGCGGAGAGCGAGGGGGCCGGGAGCGAGCGGAACGGCAGCGAGCGCGACGGCCGGGGGCAGCAGGGGCGGCCGGAGTGGCACAGCGAGATCGTCTCCAGTGACGGCGCCAGGACTTCGGTGACGCAGAGCGCCACGGGCGCCGAGCCCGCCACGGCGGAACCGGCCGTACGCCCCGACGGTACCGCCGGGCCCCGGCTGAGGGCGCTGCTCCGTAAGGCCGTGGTCACGCCGGAGGACGCCGTTCGGAAGGTGGCGACGCCGGACTACGACAAGGTCGATGCGGTCGAGCTGGCGGAGAGCGACGGAAGGCCGGTGTGGCGGATCCGCCTGGTGGCCGTCGAACCGGGCAACGCCCACGTCTACGAGATCGACGCCGCAACCGGTGACGTGCTGGGCCGACGCCGCCTCTGACCTCGCCTCTGACCTCGCGTTCGCGCGGTGTTTGCGCATGCCGGAGGCCCGGTACACGCCTCACGGTCCCGGCGAACGGTGAAGCACGTACCCGTGAAAGCCGCGATCCCGCGAACCGCGGACGGAACCCGCGAACCCGCGATCCCGCGAACCCGCGATCCCGCGAGGAGGCCCCGTGAGCACTCCGAACCCCGGCGACCTTCCGATCAGCGACTACGACCAGATCCCGCCCGGCGAGCTGGAGCACCGCATCCGCAGCCTCTCCCGCCCCGAGCTGGAGGACCTGCTGGAGTACGAGCGCCAGCACGCCTCACGTGTCCAGGTGGTCGAAATGCTCACAGCACGTCTCGACCAGCTCCGCAAGGGCAGCGCCCCGTCCGCGGGCGGCGAAGCCCCGGCCGCTCCCGGTGCCACTCCGCACGGCTCCCCCGTCTCGCCCGCCACGGCGGCCGAACCGGGCCATCCGCCCCCGCACGGCACCGCTGACCAGCCCGGCAAGCTGCGCGACAAGCGGCCTTGACGGACCGCCCCGATCGCCCGTTGTCGAGGGGCCGTTCCTTCCTGAAGGGGGCATCCGACGGCGCGAGGTCGGTGCGGGTCCGCCCGCGACGGAGGGGAAGGCGGGTCCGCCCACCGCCCGCCGGGCCGCCCCTGTCACTCGAAGCGGGCCACCGCCGTCATCGTCGGGCGCATGTTCCGTACGGCCGGGAGGCGCCGCATCAAGGGCGCCAGTACCCCGTGGTAGAAGCCACGGCCGCGGGGCGGAGGCAGTTCGCGGACCTCGCGGATGCGGGGGTGGAACCCGCGGACCGTGCTCAGTTCGCCGGCGTCCAGGCCCCAGGGCATCGGCGGCGGCCGGTAGCCCTGCGGCGTGCGCATGGCACCGCTCGTCGTGCGGTCGCTGAACCACTTGGGCACCGCGTCGAAGACGAGCGAGCCGCCGCGGAAACGCTCCGCGCAGCCCGCCACCAACTCCCGTACCTCGTCGGGCTGTAGATACATCAGCAGGCCCTGCGCCGTGATCAGCACGCCGCGTCCGGGGTCGACCTCGTCCCGCCAGGACAGGTCGAGGGCCGACCGGGCGAGGGTGCGCCGGCGTTCGGCGTCGGGGAGCAGGCGGGTACGCACCTCGGCGGTCTCGGGCAGCTCCACGCACAGCCAGCGGGCCCGTCCGTTGTCGACCCGCCAGAACTGCGTCTCCAGGCCCTCGGCGAGTGTGACGACCGTGCCGTCGGGATGTTCCGCGAGGAAGGCCCGTACCGCCGCGTCGAACGTGCGGACCCGGAGCGCATGCCCCTGTGCCAGAAGGGGGGCGGGCTCCCCGAACGTCTCCGTGAAGGGGTAGTCGATGCGCCGTACCAGCTCGACGGCCTTCGGGTCGTCGAGCACGGTTCCGGGCCGTCCCGCTTCGCAGGCGCGCTGCCACAGATTCCACAGCAGGGTCTCCGGCACACCGCTGAGCCGTACGGGACACCGCTCACCGCCGGACCCGTACTCCGGCTCGTTCCCGGACTCGGACCCGGACTCGGACTCGGACTCGGACTCGTTGCCAGGCTCGGCCATCTCCCGCTCCCAACGTGGAAGGCGTTCACCGCTCATCCCGGTTCCCCGACCCAACCCCCGGGCGGTGTACGGCCATTCAACACCCGTCCGCGCCCCTGGCAGGCGGACACCGCGCCTACGCCTTGCGCGCCAGCAGGAACGCCTGCGGCGTCGTCTCCATGCCACGGTCGTCCGGCTCGCGCCACATCCGCGCCTGGACGGGCAGTCCGGCCGCGTCCAGCAGCGCGGCTACGTCGTCCGGCCGCCGCCGGTGGAAGTCGAGGGCGACCGGGTGGCCGAGCGGGCGGGCCAGGTAAAGGGGCTCGTCGCCGACCTGGAAGGAGATCAGCAGATGGCCGCCCGGCACGAGGACCCGCTCGAACTCCTCGAAGACCTGCGGGAGTTGCTCGTCGGGCGTATGGATCACCGAGTGCCAGGCCAATATCCCGGCGAGGGAGCGGTCCGCCTGGTCGAGGGCCGTCATCGTGCCCTCGTCGAACCGCAGGTCCGGATTGGTCTCACGCGCCAACTCGACCATGCGAGGCGACAGGTCGACGCCGTATACCGACAGCCCCAGCTCGCGCAGATGCGCCGTCACCCGCCCGGGACCGCACCCCAGATCGGCGACGCGTCCGCCCCCGGCGGCCAGCACCAGTTCGGCGAATGCGGCAAGCATCGAACGGTCCAGCGGCTTGGCCGCCAGTTCGTCGTGGAAGCGTTCGGCGTAGTCGGCGGCCACGGCGTCGTAGAAGACGCGCGTGGCCCTCAGATGGTCGGGTCCGGTCACAGGCGGCGACGATAACAGCCCTACGAGCGGCGGAAGTTGGGCACTCGGGGCAACGCAAGCGCCCGCCCGGCGGCATACCGGGCGGGCGCGTACGGAAGGGACCCGCGGCCACGCCAGGAGGCCCGGCCCTGAGGCAGCACCTCCGGAGGCACCGCCCTGAGGCCCGGCCCTGAGGCAGCCCTCCTGGGCCGCCGCTCCTCTGCGGCCCCCTACGACGGCGCCCCTACGACGACGTCGGGAAACCCAGGTTGACCCCGCCGCTCTCCGCCGGGTCGGGCCAGCGCGTGGTGACGACCTTGCCTCGCGTGTAGAAGGCGACGCCGTCGTTGCCGTAGATGTGCAGGTCGCCGAAGAGGGAGTCCTTCCAGCCGCCGAAGGAGTGGTAGCCGACGGGGACCGGGATGGGCACGTTGATGCCCACCATGCCTGCCTCGACCTCCAGTTGGAAGCGGCGGGCCGCGCCGCCGTCACGGGTGAAGACAGCGGTGCCGTTGCCCCACTTGCTGCTGTTGATGAGCTTGATCGCCTCGTCGTAGCTGTCGGCCCGCACCACGCACAGCACCGGGCCGAAGATCTCGTCGCGGTAGGCGTCCATGTCCGGTGAGACGTTGTCGAGGAGGGAGACGCCGAGGAAGAAGCCGTCCTCGTGGCCCTCGACGGAGTATCCGGTGCCGTCGACGACGACGTCGGCGCCCTGTTCACGTGCGCCGCCCACGTAGGAGGCGACCTTGTCGCGGTGTTCGCGGGTGATCAGCGGCCCCATCTCGGAGGAGGGGTCGCCGCCAGGTCCGATGCGCAGCTTGTGCGCGCGCTCGGCGATCTTCGACACCAGTTCGTCGCCCGCGTCGCCGACGGCTACGACCACGGAGACCGCCATGCAGCGCTCGCCCGCGGAGCCGTAGGCGGCCGAGACGGCGTTGTCGGCGGCGAAGTCCAGGTCGGCGTCCGGGAGTACGAGCATGTGGTTCTTCGCGCCGCCCAGCGCCTGTACCCGCTTGCCGTGCGCGACGGCCTCCGACTGGATGTACTTCGCGATCGGCGTCGAGCCGACGAAGCTGACGGCCGCCACGTCCGGGTGCGACAGCAGCCGGTCCACGGCGGTCTTGTCGCCGTTGACGACGTTGAGCACGCCCTCGGGCAGCCCGGCCTCGGCGGCGAGTTCGGCGAGCCGGTAGGGCGCGGACGGGTCCTTCTCGCTGGGCTTGAGGACGAAGGTGTTGCCGCAGGCGATCGCGAGCGGGAACATCCACATCGGCACCATCGCGGGGAAGTTGAACGGCGTGATGCCCGCGACGACTCCGAGCGGCTGCCGGATGGAGGCGACGTCGACGCGGCTGGAGACCTGCGTGGACAGCTCTCCCTTGAGCTTCTCCGGGATGCCGCAGGCCAGTTCGAGGATCTCCATGCCGCGGGCGACCTCGCCGAGCGCGTCGGAGTGGACCTTGCCGTGCTCGGCGGTGATGAGCGCGGCGATCTCGTCCCGGTGAGCGTCCACCAGCTCCCGGTACTTGAAGAGGAACGCGGTGCGCTTCGCGAGCGAGGTCTGCGACCACTCCGCGTAGGCACGCCGGGCGGCGTCGACGGCGGAGTCGACCTCCTCGACCGAGGCGAACGAGACGCTCAGGGGCTGGGCGCCGGTGGCCGGGTCGTAGACCGGTCCCGCGTTTCCGGAGGCGGACTCGACGGCCTTGCCGCCGATCCAGTGGCCGAGGGTCTTCATATGGCGGCTCTGCTTTCTGTGGTGGGTTCGGGGGCCTTGACGGCCGTGGTGACGGTGCGGTTCACGGGGTGAACAGGGGCCTGGATCACGGGACTCGGGCCGACGCCCCTTCGCATCCGGCCGGGCCGGTGGACGCCGGCGGGTGCGCGGGCACGGGCGTGGGCGCTACAGATGGCGGCGCCTCGCCGCCGCTTGGCGTTCGTACTCCTCACGTGCCTTGCGGGCCGCGGGGCGCTCGGAGGTCTCCGCCACCACCACGTCCCACCAGGCTGCCGCCACGGGCGGCGCGGCTGCGGACGGTCCGGTGTCGGTCTCCACGTACACACACGTCGGACGGTCGGAGTCCCGCGCCCGCGCGAGCGCGGTGCGCAACTCGCCCACGGTCTTCGCGACCACGGCGTCCATGCCCAGCGAGGCCGCGTTGGCGGCCAGGTCCACGGGCAGCGGATCACCGGTGTACGAACCGTCGGCCGCGCGATAGCGGTAGGCCGTGCCGAAGCGTTCGGCGCCGGTCTGCTCGGAGAGGCCGCCGATGGAGGCGTAGCCGTGGTTCTGCACCAGCACCACGTTGATGTTCAGGCCCTCCTGCACGGCGGTGACGATCTCGCCGGGCAGCATCAGATACGTGCCGTCGCCCACAAGGGCCCACACCGGACGGTCGGGGGCGGCGAGCCGTACGCCGATGGCGCCGGGGATCTCGTAGCCCATGCAGGAGTAGCCGTACTCCAGGTGGTACTGGCGCGGCGAGCGGGCCCGCCACAGCTTGTGCAGGTCGCCGGGCAGTGAGCCCGCGGCGTTGACGACGACGTCCTCGTCGCCGACGACACCGTCCAGGGCGCCGATCACCTGGGTCTGGGTGGGGCGTGCGCCGTCGTCCTCGGCGGCGTAGGCGGCCTCGACCGTGCGTTCCCACTCCGCCTTGCCCCTGGCGTACTCCTCCTCGTACGCGGCGGCGACGCGGTGGCCCGGCAGCGCCGCCGTCAGCGCCTCCAGTGCCGCGCGGGCGTCGGCCACGACCGTACGGGCGCCCATCTTGTGAGCGTCGAAGCCGGTGATGTTGATGTTGAGGAAGCGGACGCCTGGTTCGGCGAAGAGCGTGTTCGAGGCGGTGGTGAAGTCGCTGTAGCGGGTGCCGACTCCGATGACGAGGTCCGCGGTGCGCGCCAGGTCGTCGGCGACGGCCGTGCCGGTGTGGCCGATCGCGCCCACGTCGCACGGGTGGTCGTGGCGCAGCGAGCCCTTTCCCGCCTGGGTGCTGGCGACGGGAATGCCGGTGGCGCCGGCGAGCGCGCGCAGCGCGTCCTCGGCCTCGCTGTGGTGGATGCCGCCGCCCGCGACGATCAGGGGCCTGCGGGCTTCCAGCACGTCACCGGCCGCGGCCGTGATCTCGGCGGCCTCGGGCGCGGGCCGCCGTACGTGCCATACCCGTTCGCCGAAGAACTCCACGGGCCAGTCGTACGCCTCGGCCTGCACGTCCTGCGGCAGCGCCAGCGTGACCGCACCGGTCTCGGCCGGGTCGGCGAGGACGCGCATGGCCTGGAGGGCGGCGGGGATCAGCGCCTCGGCCCGGTGCACGCGGTCGAAGTAGCGGGAGACAGGCCGCAGCGCGTCGTTGACGGACACATCGCCCGCGCCGGGCGCTTCGAGCTGCTGGAGCACGGGGTCGGCGGTGCGGGTCGCGAAGATGTCGCCGGGCAGCAGCAGTACGGGCAGCCGGTTGACGGTGGCGAGTGCCGCGCCGGTGACGAGGTTGGTGGCGCCGGGGCCGATGGACGTGGTGACGGCGTGAGCGGAGAGGCGGTTGCGCTGGCGGGCGTAGCCGACTGCCGCGTGCACCATGGCCTGTTCGTTGCGGCCCTGGAAGTAGCGCAGCGGTGCGTCGTCGCCCTGGCCGCTCTCCACGAGGGCCTGCCCGATGCCGGCGACGTTGCCGTGGCCGAAGATGCCCCAGCACGCGTCGATCAGCCGGTGGCGCACGCCGTCGCGCTCGGTGTACTGGGCTGCGAGGAAACGCACCAGCGCCTGGGCGACGGTCAGCCGGACGGTGCCGGTACCCGCACCGGTACGGGCGCCGGTGCCCGCGTGGCCGTCCCGATGTCCGCCGCCGGAGCGGCCTTCCGGTTCCGGTACGGAGTTCACTCGCCCTCCCCTTCCACTGTCGGTGCGTGGTAGAGCGGCAGCCTTGGATCGACAGGCTGCTCTTCCCAACTGCCTCGGATCCAGGCGTGTTCTGGATGGTCGCAGATTAGCCACGCACGCTCCAGCCCGGGTCCGGCCATCACGTTCAGGTAGTACATGTCGTGGCCGGGCGCGGCGATCGACGGGCCGTGCCAGCCGTCGGGGATCAGCACGGCGTCGCCGTCGCGCACCTCGGCGAGCACGTCGGTGGCGCTGCCGGGCCCGGAAGGCGAGACCCGCTGATAGCCCAGCCCGGGTACGGCGCCGCCGTCGCCGTCCGCCGGAAGGTGCGGGGCGATCTCGAAGTAGTAGATCTCCTCCAGTTCGCTCTCGACGCCGGGCCGGTCCTCGTCGTGCTTGTGCGGCGGATACGAGGACCAGTTGCCGCCGGGTGTCAGCACCTCCACGGCGATGAGCTGGTCGGCCTCGAAGACGCCTGCCGCGCCGAAGTTGTTGACCTGGCGGGAGCAGTTGCCCCTGCCGCGCAGTTCGACGGGCACGCCGGAGGCCGGTCCGTAGCGTGCGGGCAGCCGCCGGGTGCAGCGGGCCCCGGTCAGCGCGAAGCGTCCGCCGCCGCTGCTGGTGATGCGTACATCGGCGTCGCGCGGCACATACGCGAAGTCGCTGACGCCCTCGAAGACGCTCGGGCGGCCCCGGAGCGGGAACGTCCGGTCCTCGGCCTCCACCGTGCATCCGCCGCTGAGCGGCAGCACGATCCACTCGCTCTCGCCGGTGGCGAACTCATGGGTGCCGCCGGGCTCCAACTCCACCACGCGCAGCGAGGAGTAGCCCCAGCCGGCCCGCCGGGGGTCGATGTCGAGGGCGTAGGGACCTGCGGCGGCGCTGCCCGCCGGCAGATGGAAGCCGCCGCCCGCGCCCCGGGTGCCGGTGCCGACCGTGGTGTTCGTGCTGCCTGTACCGACTGCGCTGCCCGTACCGCCTGTGCCTGTGCTGCTCGTCATGCTCGCCATCCTTGCCGCATCGCCGTACGCCGTACTCGCTGTCCGGGGCGGGTCACAGCAGTCCCACCGCCGTGTCCACGGCGCCCGCCACGTCCCCGTCCGCCGGGTAGAGCAGGGACCGTCCTACGACGAGTCCCCGCACGGTGGGCATGCGCAGCGCCGTGCGCCATCTGTCGTACGCCCCCTCCTGATCGCCGTTGGTCTCGCCGCCCAGCAGCACCACCGGAAGCGTCGACGTCTCGCACACCCACTCCATGTCGCCGGGGTCCTCCGCGACGGGAAGCTTCAGCCAGCTATAGGCGGACGTGCCGCCGAGGCCGGAGGCGATGGCCACGGAGCGGATGATCGCCTCGGCGCTGAGGTCGTTGCGGACCGTGCCGTCCACTCGGCGGGAGATGAACGGCTCGATGAAGACGGGCAGTCGCCGGGCCGCCATGTCGTCCACAGCGCGGGCCGTGGCATGCATCGTCGCCAGCGAACCGGCGTCGTCGAGGTCGATCCGCAGCAGTGCCTTGCCCGCGTCGAAGCGCAGCCGTTCGATGTCCTCGGCCCGGTATCCGGTGAACCGGTCGTCGAGTTCGTACGAGGCTCCCGCCAGCCCCCCGCGGTTCATCGAACCCATGACGACCTTGTTCTCGAGCGCCCCCAGGAGCAGCAGGTCCTCCAGGATGTCCGCCGTCGCCAGCACGCCGTCGACCCCGGGACGGGACAGTGCCGTGATCAGACGCTCCAGGAGCTGTGCGCGGTTGGCCATGGCGAGTTCGCTGCCGCCGACGCCCAGTGCCCCGCGTGCGGGGTGGTCGGCGGCGACGATCATCAGCTTGCCGCTGTCGCCGATCAGGGGGCGCCTGGTGCGTCTCTCGGCGGCCTCCGCGATCGCCTCCGGGTGCCGGGCCCGTACGGCGACGAGGTCACGAATGCTGATGCTGCTCAAGGAAGTTGCTCGCTTTCATGGCCGCCCGCGCGGGCGGGGGCCGGACGGAGAGGGACCGGGGGTACAGGGGGCCGTGGCTGGTACGCGTCGAGGCGGCGCGGACGGCCACCGGTGCCGGGCCCCGGGCCGCCCCCGGGAGGATCAGCTCGGCGGGCCCGCTCGGCCCGTCAGCTCCTCATCAGCTCCTCGACCTCTTCCGCCGTGGGCATCGCGGTGGAGCAGGCCAGCCGCGAGGCGACGAGCGCGCCCGCAGCGTTCGCGTACCGCATCACGTACTCCAAGTCCCAGCCGGAGAGCAGCCCGTGGCAGAGCGAACCCCCGAACGAGTCGCCCGCGCCGAGGCCGTTGACGACTTCGACGGGGTGCGGGGGCACTTCCACGCGGGTGCCGTCACGGTGTGCGGCGAGCACGCCCTTGGGTCCCTGTTTGACGACGGCGAGTTCGACGCCCGCCTCCAGCAGGGCGTCGGCGCAGCCCTGCGGTTCGCGGGTCCCGGTGGCCACTTCGCACTCGTCGAGATTGCCCACGGCGACGGTGGCGTTCGCCAGGGCCCGGCGGTAGTGCGGGCGGGCCTCGGCCATGACGTCCTCCACCGGGACGTCCCGTCCCCCGCCCCTTCCGGCGCCTCCGCCGCGGCCCCAGAACATCGGCCGCCAGTCCATGTCGAAGACGGTGGCCGAGGGTGCGCCGCCGGGGTGCCGCGTCCGGCTCTGCGAGCGGGCCTGAAGCGCTTCCAGCGTCGTCGTACGGCTGGGCTCCGCGCACAGCCCGGTGCCGGTGACCCAGAAGACACCAGCGGATCGGATCGCGTCGAAGTCCAGCCCGTCGGGGACGAGTTCGAGGTCGGGGGCCTTCGGCTCGCGGTAGAAGTACAGCGGGAAGTCGTCCGGCGGGAAGATCTCGCAGAAGGTCACGGGCGTCGGGTACTCGGCGACGGGCGTCACCCAGCGGTCGTCGACGCCGAAGCCCCGAAGCGCCTGATGGCAGTACTCGCCGAACGGGTCGTCCCCGGTACGGCTGATGACGGCACTGCGGCGGCCGAGCCGGGCGGCGGCCACGGCCACATTGGTCGCCGAGCCGCCGAGGAACTTCCCGAACGTCTCGACCTGCGGCAGCGGCACCCCCGTCTGGAGCGGATAGATGTCGACACCGATGCGGCCCATCGTGACAACGTCGTGCGGCTCTTCCCTGACGGCCGTGGATGCCATGGACTGCCCTTTCGTGGGTCGTTCCCTCGGTCGGCCTCCTCATCGTCGGCGCAGACGGCAAAACCTGTCAATGATTTGTCCTTACATACTGACGTCCTGCGAAAGCGAGAAGGGCGTTACGTCCGTATGAAACGTTGTCCTTACATTCCCTTGACAGTGGCGGCGCCCACGGAGTTGGCTCGCCCCGTCGTCCGGCGGCGACACGTCCCGTAGTGACACGTACGTAGAGCGAGGAGCCCTCAGTGACTTCTGCGACCCCGTCCCTCGACCGCATCCGGGTCGGCTCGGCGCCCGACTCGTGGGGCGTCTGGTTCCCGGACGACCCCGAGCAGGTGCCGTGGCAGCGCTTCCTCGACGAGGTCTCACAGGCCGGCTACGAGTGGATCGAGCTCGGCCCCTACGGCTATCTGCCGACCGACCCCGCACGCCTCGGGGACGAGGTCGGCTCCCGCGGCCTCCAGGTCTCCGCCGGCACCGTCTTCACCTCGCTGCACCGCGGCCCGGAGGTCTGGGACGCGACTTGGGAGCACGTCGGCCAAGTCGCCGCGCTCACACAGGCGATGGGCGCCCGCAACCTCGTGGTCATCCCGTCCTTCTGGCGGGACGACAAGACCGCCGAGGAGATCGAACCGCGCGAACTCACCTCCGAGCAGTGGCGCCATCTCGCGAGCGGCACCGAACGGCTGGCCCGCGAAGTACGGGACGAGTACGGGCTGGAGATCATGGTCCACCCGCACGCGGACACCCATATCGACACCGAGGAGCACGTCGAGCGCTTCCTCGACGCGACCGACTCCGGACTGGTCAACCTCTGCCTGGACACGGGCCATTACGCCTACTGCGGGGGCGACAGCGTCAAACTGATCGAGACCTACGGCGAACGCATCGGCTATCTGCACCTCAAGCAGGTCGACCCCGAGATCCTCTCGGACGTGGTGGCCAAGGGGACGCCCTTCGGGCCCGCGGTGCGGCAGGGCGTGATGTGCGAACCTCCGCTGGGCGTACCGGCGATGGAGCCCGTGCTGGCCGCCGCACAGGGGCTCGGCGTCGACCTCTTCGCGATCGTCGAGCAGGACATGTATCCGTGCCCGCCGGACCGTCCGCTGCCGATCGCCCAGCGCACAAGGCGTTTTCTGCGCGGGTGCGGCGCCTAGGGGCCCAACTCGGCGCCTTGCGGGCCCGATCGCACTCACGGCAGGGGCACTGGTACGGGCACCGGCACGTCGCACAGCAGGGGCCCGGGCACCCGAACGGCGCCTGAACGGCTCGATGTCGGCGGCTTGTCACGAGCGTCACCGTTCTCCGGCCGTCATGTCACAGAGCCTCAACAGGCCCTCCCCGTCGATCACTCAGCGTCGTTCACCGCACACATTCTGATGATCGAAAGCCGAGAGGCGGACCGGCGGCAGACCGCGGCCGCGGGGACTTTTCGGCAATCGCTTTGTGATCCCCTGTGGGAGGTGCCGAGTTGGCCGATCGACGACTCTGGTCGTACAAGGACATCGCCGCGCACATCGGAGTCCGTACGGACACGGTGCGCTCGTACCGCAAGCACGGCCTGCTGCCACCACCCGACCACGTGGAGGGCGGCAGGCCGTACTGGTACGCGGACACGGTACGGACCTGGGTCATGCACCGGCCCAGCCACCGGGGAGGGCGGTGAGGCGGCGCGACCGACGCGCAGCCCCTGACCGAGCCCCGACGAACCCCGGACCGCATCCCGGCCCCCGGCCTCAGCAGGCCCCGGAGCCCGTCTCCCGAGAGATCACCGGAAGGCGGGCTCCGGGGCCTCTGTCATATTCGGACCCATCGCACGGGACCGAGGGAATACCTAGGGGGGTATAGTGGTTCCCGCCTCCGAAGGACACCGGAGCACCAGTCACCAGGGAGCGAAGATGAGCACTGTCACCACCACGTACAAGGTCAGCGGCATGAGCTGCGGGCACTGCGAGGGCGCCGTCTCAGACGAGATCTCCGGGATCGACGGCGTGACGTCGGTGAAGGCCGTAGCCGCCACCGGCGAGGTCACCGTCACCTCCACCACCGAGCCGGACGACGAGGCCGTGCGGGCCGTCGTCGACGAAGCCGGTTTCGAACTGGCCGGACGCGCCTGAGAGTCCGGCGCCCCTCACACCCCATGAACCACGTTTCCTAGGTCCCCGGGAGCATCACGATGACCGGCACCACGGCACAGGACGCACCCGCCGCCGGCGGGGAGCGCGAGGACGAGCAGCGTGTGGAACTGTCCATCGGCGGCATGACGTGCGCCTCCTGCGCCGCCCGGGTCGAGAAGAAGCTGAACCGGATGGACGGCGTCTCCGCGAGCGTCAACTACGCGACGGAGAAGGCGAGGATCTCCTACCCGGACGGGGTGTCCGTCGAGGACCTCGTCGCCACCGTGGAGCGGACCGGCTACTCGGCCCGGCCGCCGCAGCCGCGCACACCGGGCGGATCGGGGGCGGAGGCAGGCGAGAAGACCGACCGGGAGACGGGTCGGGGAACCGGCCCGGCAGCCGGGCGAGAGGCCGAGCCCGCGGCCTCGGGGGCCGAGCCGGGAGCGGAGCCCGAATCCGCACCGGGCTCCCGACCGGACGAACTCGGCGCGCTGCGGCGGCGCTTGATCGTCACGCTCGTGCTGTCCGTACCGGTCGTGCTGCTGTCGATGGTGCCGCCCCTCCAGTTCGACTACTGGCAGTGGCTCTCGCTCGTACTGGCCTCGCCCGTGGTCGTCTGGGGCGGGCTGCCCTTCCACCGCGCCACCTGGACGAACCTGCGGCACGGCGCCGCCACCATGGACACCCTGATCACGGTGGGCACGCTCGCGGCCTTCGGCTGGTCGGTGTGGGCACTGTTCCTCGGGGACGCCGGAATGCCGGGCATGCGCCACGGCTTCGAGCTCTCCCTCTCCCCCGGTTCCGGCGGCGCGTCGTCGGCTCTCTATCTCGAAGTGGCCGCGGGAGTCACCACGTTCCTGCTCCTCGGCCGTTATCTGGAGGCACGGGCCAAGCGGAAGGCGGGCGCCGCGCTGAGGGCGCTGATGCGGCTCGGCGCGAAGGACGTGGCCGTGCTGCGGGACGGCACCGAGCACCGGATTCCGGTGTCGCGGCTGGCGGTCGGCGACCGCTTCGTCGTACGCCCCGGTGAGACGGTCGCCACGGACGGCACCGTCGACGAGGGCGGCTCCGCGCTGGACACCTCGATGCTCACGGGCGAGTCGATGCCGGTCGACGTGGGCCCGGGGGACGCGGTGACGGGCGCGACGGTCAACGTCTCGGGGCGACTGGTGGTGACCGCCACCCGGGTCGGCTCCGACACCCAACTCGCCCGCATGGCACGGATGGTGGAGGAGGCGCAGAGCGGCAAGGCCGCGGTGCAGCGGCTCGCCGACCGGGTGTCCGCCGTGTTCGTGCCGGTGGTGCTGGTGCTGGCGGCGGCGACTCTCGCGGGCTGGCTGCTGTCCACCGGCGACGCCGCTGCGGCCTTCACGGCGGCCGTCGCCGTACTGATCATCGCCTGCCCCTGCGCGCTGGGGCTGGCTACGCCCACCGCGCTGATGGTGGGCACGGGACGCGGCGCCCAGCTCGGCATCCTCATCAAGGGCCCCGAGGTGCTGGAGTCCACGCGCCGCGTCGACACGGTCGTACTCGACAAGACGGGCACCGTGACCTCCGGCCGTATGGAACTCCATGACGTCGTCCCCGGCGACGGCGTCACGGCGGACGAACTGCTGCGCCTGGCCGGTGCGTTGGAGGACGCCTCCGAGCACCCCGTTGCGCGCGCCATTGCACGGGGCGCACGGGAGCGCGCGGGCGCGGACGCCGCACCGCTGCCCGCCCCGGACGGCTTCGAGAACCTCGCGGGCCTCGGGGTGCGCGGCACGGTGGAGGGCCGGGCGGTCCAAGTGGGACGTGCGGCGGGCGAGTTGCCGGAGGGGCTGGCCGAGGCGAAGGCCACCGCCGAGGCATCGGGCCGTACGGCGGTCACGGTCGCCTGGGACGGCGCGGTGCGCGGTGTGCTGACAGTCGCGGACACGGTGAAGGACACCAGCGCCGAGGCCGTACGGCGGCTGCGCGAACTGGGCCTGGAGCCCGTGCTGTTGACCGGGGACAACCGGGCGGTCGCGGAGGCCGTCGCCCGCAGCGTCGGCATCGTCCCGTCGAAGGACACCGTCGTCGCCGGGGTGCTCCCGGAGGACAAGGCAGGCGAGGTACGCCGTCTCCAGGCGGCGGGCCGCACGGTCGCGATGGTCGGTGACGGAGTCAACGACGCCGCGGCCCTGGCGAGCGCCGATCTGGGCCTGGCGATGGGCACGGGCACGGACGCCGCCATCGAGGCGGGCGATCTGACGCTCGTACGGGGCGACTTGCGGGCGGCGGCGGACGCGATCCGCCTCTCCCGCAGGACGCTCGCCACCATCAAGGGCAATCTGTGGTGGGCGTTCGGCTACAACGTGGCCGCTCTCCCCCTCGCCGCCGCCGGGCTGCTCAACCCCATGATCGCGGGTGCGGCGATGGCCTTCTCCTCGGTCTTCGTGGTCACCAACAGCCTGCGGCTGCGCGCCTTCAAGTAGGGCGGCCGGCAGGCCTACCGCCAGGGTCCTCAAGTGAGCCGTACGCGGGGCGAGTTGCGAACGCGCCCGGCAGCGGGTGCCCCGGTCCGTGGGGTCACGGCAGCTCCAGTGAAAGAAAAGTGAAGGTGATGTGACGCAGCCTGGCTGCGATATCCGCACGGGCCACTCTTGGTACGGGAAAATCCGGAATGACGAACTCCACCGTTCCGTACTTCCTGGGGGGAATTGGCACCGCACCGGCACACCGAAAAGCGCCCCGCCGACCAGGTCCCCCCACGGGCCTGTCGACGGGGCGCTTCCGTTTCCCGGTCACGGATTCCCCCCACGGGATCCTGGCCGGGTGCTTACTGGCTGAACGTACGGGCGGGAGGGCCGCTCAAAGCTCCCCGCGCACGCTCGCCTGTCGGCTCACCGGGTCCGTCCCCCAAAGACGCACTCGGCAGTGGCGGCGGCTCCGCCGGGGGGCCGCTGCCACCCGGTTAGACGTCCGACCCTGGACAATGGTTACCCCCCAATTTCTGTGACCTATGTCTCGCCAGGGATCTGCACATACGGAAGGCCCCGATCCGCCTGGACGGGGCCCTCCGCGGACGTCTCCCAAGGGGGGCGTCACGCACTGTACAGCAAACGTCACCCGCGGGTCAGCGGGATTCGATGGGTACGTATTCCCGCTCCACGACGCCCGTGTAGATCTGCCGGGGACGGCCGATGCGCGAACCCGGCTCCTTGATCATCTCGTGCCACTGGGCGATCCAGCCCGGCAGCCGGCCCAGGGCGAACAGCACGGTGAACATGCTCGTCGGGAAGCCCATGGCCCGGTAGATCAGACCGGTGTAGAAGTCCACGTTCGGGTAGAGCTTGCGCTCCACGAAGTAGTCGTCGCTGAGGGCGTGTTCCTCAAGGCGCAGGGCGATGTCGAGCAGTTCGTCGCTCTTGCCGAGGGCGGAGAGGACATCGTGCGCAGCCGCCTTGATGATCTTCGCCCGGGGGTCGAAGTTCTTGTAGACGCGGTGGCCGAAGCCCATCAGCTTCACGCCGTCCTCCTTGTCCTTCACCTTGCGGATGAAGGTGGCGACGTCGGAGCCGGAGGCCTGGATGCCCTGGAGCATCTCCAGGACGCTCTGGTTGGCGCCGCCGTGCAGCGGGCCCCACAGCGCGTTGATGCCCGCGGAGATCGAGGCGAACATGTTCGCCTGCGAGGAGCCCACCAGCCGGACCGTCGACGTCGAGCAGTTCTGCTCATGGTCGGCGTGGAGGATCAGCAGCTTGTCGAGGGCGTTGACGACGACCGGGTCCAGCTCGTACTCCGCGGCGGGCACGGAGAAGGTCATGCGCAGGAAGTTCTCGACGTAACCGAGGTCGTTGCGCGGATAGACGACGGGGTGGCCGATGGCCTTCTTGTAGGCGTAGGCCGCGATCGTCGGCAGCTTCGCCAGCAGCCTTATCGTCGACAGGTGCCGCTGCTCCTCGTCGAACGGGTTGTGGCTGTCCTGGTAGAAGGTCGACAGCGCACTGACCACGGACGAGAGCATCGCCATCGGGTGCGCGTCACGCGGGAACCCGTCGTAGAACCGCTTCACGTCCTCGTGCAGCAGCGTGTGGCGCGTGATCTCGTCCTTGAAGGACGCCTGCTGGTCGACGGTGGGAAGTTCGCCGTGGATCAGAAGGTAGGCCGTCTCCAGGAACGTGCCCCGCTCCGCCAACTGCTCGATCGGGTAACCGCGGTAGCGCAGGACACCGCCCTCGCCGTCGAGGTAGGTGATGGCGGATTTGTACGCGGCGGTGTTGCCGTAGCCCGAATCCAGGGTCACCAGACCGGTCTCGGTGCGCAGCTTGCCGATGTCGAAGCCCCGGTCGCCGACCGTGCTGTCGACCACGGGGTAGCTGTACTCGTCGTCCCCGTACCGAAGTACTACAGAGTTGTCGCTCACGTCTTCCCTCACCGACGTAGTGCCTCTTCTTCGAGGTGCCCTGACCCTTTCCACTGTCTCCCACCGAGCGCAGTGCGGTGCACTCGGGGTCGGCCAAAGGGCTTTGTGATGGCACGCAGTGCCGTCTTCTTCTCAACATCCTGCACCCTCCACGCGGCGCCGGTCACCCCCTGGAACCGCTGTCACTGCCGGGGAGCGCCGCGGCTCCCCGCAGCCGGTGGTCCAGGGCCGTGCACCGGCGCCCGGCGGAGACCGTACGGACTGCCTGCCCTATCGCCCTGCGCGATCCCACGAGCACCACCAGACGCTTTGCCCGGGTCACGGCGGTATAAAGCAGATTGCGCTGAAGCATCATCCAGGCACCCGTCGTGACGGGAATCACGACCGCCGGATACTCGCTGCCCTGCGAGCGGTGGATCGTGACGGCGTAGGCGTGGGCCAGTTCGTCCAGTTCGTCGAAGTCGTAGGCCACCTCCTCGTCCTCGTCCGTACGGACCGTCAGCCGCTGATCCTCGGTGTGCAGCGCGGTGACGACGCCGACGGTGCCGTTGAAGACGCCGCAGGCGCCCTTCTCGTAGTTGTTGCGGATCTGGGTGACCTTGTCGCCGACGCGGAACACCCGCCCGCCGAAGCGCTTTTCGGGGACGTCGGGCCTGGCCGGGGTCACGGCCTGCTGAAGCAGCCCGTTGAGCGTCCCGGCGCCGGCCGGGCCTCTGTGCATGGGCGTGAGCACCTGCACGTCGCGGCGCGGATCGAGGCCGAACTTCGCGGGGATGCGGCGGGCCACGACGTCGACGGTCAGCTTCCCTGCCTCCTCCGAGTCGTCCTCGGCGAAGAGGAAGAAATCACTCAATCCGTGGGTGACGGGCTGCGCCCCCGCATTGATGCGGTGTGCATTGGTCACCACTCCGGACTGCCGTGCCTGCCGGAAGATGCGCTTCAGCCGCACCGACGGCACCGGCCCGCCCTCGGCGAGCAGATCGCGCAGCACCTCGCCCGCGCCGACGGACGGGAGCTGGTCGACGTCCCCCACCAGCAGAAGATGGGCACCCGGCGGGACGGCCTTGATCAGCTTGTTGGCCAGCAGCAGATCCAGCATCGACGCCTCGTCCACGACGATCAGGTCCGCGTCCAGCGGACGTTCACGGTCGTACGCCGCGTCACCGCCCGGCTTCAGCTCCAGCAGCCGGTGCACCGTGGACGCCTCCGCCCCGGTCAGCTCCGCAAGCCGCTTGGCCGCCCGGCCGGTGGGCGCCGCGAGCACCACACGCGCCTTCTTCGCCCGCGCCAGCTCCACCACCGAACGCACCGTGAAGGACTTGCCGCAGCCGGGGCCGCCGGTGAGCACCGCGACCCGCTCGCTGAGGGCCAGCCGCACCGCCTCCCTCTGCTCCGGCGCGAGCCGCGCTCCCGTGCGCTCCGCGAGCCAGCCCAGCGCCGCCTCCCAGTCGACGTCCTGGAAGGCGGGCAGCCGGTCCTCCTCGGCGTGCAACAGCCTGCGGACCTGGGCGGCCAGCGACAGCTCCGCCCTGTGGAACGGAACGAGATACACGGCTGTGACCGGCAGGCCGTCCTCGCCGGGGACCTTCTCCCTCACGACCCCCTCCTCGTCCGCGGCGAGCTTGCCGAGGCAGTCGATGACGAGGCCGGTGTCCACCTGGAGGAGCTTCACCGCGTCCGAGATCAGCCGCTCCTCGGGGAGATAGCAGTGGCCCTGGTCCGTGGACTGCGAAAGGGCGTACTGGAGGCCGGACTTGACGCGCTCCGGGCTGTCGTGCGGTATGCCCACGGCCTGGGCGATGCGGTCGGCGGTGAGGAAGCCGATGCCCCATACGTCCGACGCCAGCCGGTACGGCTCGTTGCGCACCACGGAGATCGAGGCGTCGCCGTACTTCTTGTAGATACGGACCGCGATGGAGGTGGAGACGCCGACGCCCTGGAGGAAGACCATCACCTCCTTGATGGCCTTCTGCTCCTCCCAGGCCGAGGCGATCTTCTCCGTACGCTTCGGGCCCAGCCCCGGAACCTCGATCAGCTTGCGCGGATCGGCCTCGATGACATCCAGCGTGTCCGTGCCGAAGTGGTCGACGATGCGCTCGGCGATGCGCGGCCCGATGCCCTTGATCAGGCCGGAGCCGAGATAGCGGCGTATGCCCTGGACCGTGGCGGGCAGGACCGTCGTGTAATTCTCCACGGTGAACTGTCGGCCGTACTGCGGGTGTGAGCCCCAGCGGCCCTCCATGCGAAGCGACTCGCCGACCTGCGCGCCCAGCAACGAGCCGACGACCGTGAGCAGTTCGCCGCCGCCGCGGCCGGAGTCGACCCTGGCCACGGTGTATCCGTTGTCCTCGTTGGCGTAGGTGATGCGCTCAAGCACGCCTTCGAGCACCGCGTTCTGGAAGGACATGTGACAGACCGTAACTCCGGCCTACGACATCCCGGCAGCCCTGTGGACAACTCGGTCACGGACCCTGCCCCCCCCTTCGCGAACCGTGTGAATATCGGCTGCCGACCCCTTGTGCCAGGACCGCCGCCGCCCTTCTCATTACGCATGTAATCGTTACCACGGCAGCCGGGACCCACGACGGGAGACCGGCCGGACTCTCAAGGCAGGCGGGGCAGTTGACCAGCATCAAGGACGTCGCCGCCCGTGCGGGCGTCTCGGTGGCCACGGTCTCCCGGGTGCTCAACGACCACCCGGCCGTCCGCCCCGGCACCCGCTCACGGGTGCTGAGCGCCGTCGCCGCGCTCGGCTACCGGCCCAACGCCGTCGCCCGCTCCCTGAGGACGCATCAGACGCACACCCTGGGGCTCGTCATCAGCGACGTGCTCAATCCGTTCTTCACCGAACTCGCCCGCGCGGTCGAGGACGCCGCCCGGCAGCGCGGCTACAGCGTCATCATCGGAAACGCGGACGAACGCCCCTCGCTCCAGGAGCACCATGTAAGGACCCTCCTGGAGCGCCGCATCGACGGGCTGCTGGTCTCCCCCACCGACGGCGGCAACGCCGTGATCCGCGACGCGGCGGCCGCGGGCACGCCCATGGTCTTCGTCGACCGCTGGATACGCGGCCTCGACGTGCCCGTCGTACACGCCGACGGACGCGGCGCCGTGCACGACCTCGTCGCACATCTCCACGCCCTCGGCCACCGGCGCCTCGCCATCATCGGCGGACCGAGCGAGACCACCACGGGCGACGAGCGCGTGTCCGCCTTCCGTGCCGCGCTCGACGCGCACGAACTGCCGCTTCCCCCCGAATACATCGGCCAGGGCGACTTCCAGACGGAGAGCGGCAGACGCGCGACCGCCGCCTTCCTCGACCTCCCCCGGCCGCCGGAGGTCGTCTTCGCGGCGGACAACCTGATGGCGCTCGGCGCGATGGACGAACTGCGCCGCCGCGGGCTGCGCGTGCCCCACGACATCGCGCTCGCCGCCTTCGACGACATCCCCTGGTTCCTGCACACCGACCCGCCCGTCACCGCGATCGCCCAGCCCACCGGCGAGTTGGGGCACCGCGCCGTGGACGCCCTGATCGACCTCGTCGAGGGGCGCAAGGCCGAGTCCGTCACCCTCACCGCCCGTCTTGTCGTACGCCGCTCCTGCGGCGAGAGCGAAAGGGAACGCCCGTTGACGACGCCCGACCCCCCACCGGCGCGGGAACCGCGGGAGCTGCTGCGCACCGCCGGCATCCGCAAGACCTTTCCCGGCGTGGTCGCCCTCGACGGCGTGGACTTCGACCTGCGCGAGGGCGAAGTGCACGCACTGCTCGGCGAGAACGGCGCAGGCAAGAGCACCCTGATCAAGATTCTCTCCGGTGTGCACCGCGCCGACTCCGGTCAGGTGCTGCGCGACGGCAGGCCCGTACGCCTGCACGACGCACACGACGCCGAACGGCTCGGAATCGCCGCCATGCACCAGGAGTTCAACCTGGTGCCCCGACTCAGCGTCGCCGAGAACATCTTCCTCGGCAGACAGCCCAGGCGCTTCGGGCTGGTGCGGCGTGCCCGGATGGAGGCCGACGCCGCCGAAGTGCTCGCCCGCGTAGGCGTGGACGTCGCACCGGATACGCCCGTCGGTGAACTGGGCGTCGCACGCTCGCAGATGGTCGAGATCGCCAAGGCGGTGAGTCTGCGCGCCCGCGTACTGATCATGGACGAGCCGACCGCCGCGCTGACCGCCGGCGAGTCGGCGAAGCTCTTCGACCTCGTGCGGCGGCTGCGCGCCGACGGCGTGGGCATCGTCTTCATCACCCACCACCTGGAGGAGATCGCCGCGATCGGCGACCGCGTCACCGTGCTGCGCGACGGCCGCAGCGCCGGACAGGCACCGGCCACCGCACCGCGCGACGAACTCGTACGGATGATGGTGGGACGCAGCATCGAGCAGCAGTACCCGCGGCGGCGTACGGGCGAGTCCGGTGGCGACGAGCCGGGACCGCGCGGCGCAGGGCACGGCCCGCCCGAGCCCGACGGCGGCGCCCCGCTGCTGCGCGTCGCCGGGCTCGCCCGCGCGGGCAGCTTCCACGGTGTCGGCTTCGAGCTGCGCGCCGGTGAAGTCGTCGGCCTGGCAGGGCTCGTGGGCGCGGGGCGTACGGAGGTCGCACGGGCGGTCTTCGGCGCCGACCCCTACGACTCGGGCACCGTCGAGGTGGAGGGCGTACGGCTGCGCAAGCACGACATCGACGCGGCGCTCACGGCGGGAGTCGGGCTCGTACCGGAGGACCGCAAGGGGCAGGGCCTGCTGCCCGACTCCTCCGTGAGGGACAACCTCGGGCTGGTCACGCTGCGCCGGGCCAGCCGCGCCGGATTCGTGAACCTCTCCGGGCAGGAGGCTTCCGCGGCGCGCATCGCGGAGCGGCTCAACGTCCGTATGTCGGGGCTGAGTCAGCGGATGAGCACCCTCTCCGGCGGCAATCAGCAGAAGGTCGTCATCGGCAAGTGGCTGCTGGCCCGCAGCAGGGTGCTGATCCTCGACGAGCCGACGCGCGGCATCGACGTCGGCGCGAAGGTCGAAATCTACGAGCTCATCAACGAGTTGACGGCGTCCGGGCACGCGGTGCTGATGATCTCCAGCGACCTCCCGGAGGTGCTGGGCATGAGCGACCGCGTCCTCGTGATGGCACAGGGCCGCATCGCGGGCGAGCTCGACGCCCGGGAGGCCACGCAGGACGCGGTGATGCGGCTGGCCGTCGGCACGCCGGAGTCGGCGGATGCCCGGTCGGCGGTTGCGGGGTCGTCACAGGCTCAGCCGACGCGGCCGTCGCGCTCGGCGGAGGCGTCGCAGCCGTCGCAGCCGTCGCCCCTGCCCGTAACGAAGACCCAGGACAAGGAGGGCCCCCGTGGCCACTGACATCCACAGCAGGGGGCACGGCCTCGGCAAGGAGTCCCCCGGCGGTTCGCGCGGCCCCGACGGCCGGGGTCCCGGCGGCAGTCGGCGCACCGCGGCCCACGTGCTGCGCAAGGTGCTGCTGGAGAACGGTGCGCTCAGCGGCCTCGCCGTGCTGGTCGTCGCGCTGGCGGTCATGTCTCCGGACTTCCTCGGCACCCAGAACCTGCTGAACGTGGGCGTGCAGGCAGCGGTCACCGCGATCCTCGCCTTCGGCGTCACGTTCGTCGTCGTCGCCGGCGGCATCGATCTGTCCGTGGGGTCGGTGGCGGCGCTCTCGGCGATCATGCTCGGCTACACCTCCACGAAGGAGGGCCTGCCGGTCTGGCTGTCCGTGCTGCTCGCGGTCGGCACGGGCGTCGCCTGCGGCCTCGTCAGCGGCGGGCTCATCGCCTACGGGAAACTGCCGCCGTTCATCGCGACGTTGGCGATGCTCTCGGTGGGGCGCGGCCTGTCGCTCGTGCTCTCCGACGGCACTCCGATCGCGCTTCCCGCCTCGGTGGCCGCGGTCGGCGAGACGCTCGGCGGCTGGTTCCCCGTACCGCTGCTGGTGCTGCTGGCGATGGGCGGCATCACCGCTCTGGTGCTGGCCCGTACGTACAGCGGCCGCGCGATGTACGCGATCGGCGGCAACGAGGAGGCCGCGCGCCTCTCCGGAATCCGCGTACGCCGCCAGAAACTCGTCATCTACGCGCTCTCCGGAGCCTTCGCCGCCGTCGCCGGAATAGTGCTGGCATCACGGCTGGCGTCCGCGCAGCCGCAGGCGGCGACCGGTTACGAACTCGACGCCATCGCAGCCGTGGTGATCGGCGGGGCGAGCCTGGCGGGAGGCGTCGGAAAGGCGTCCGGGACACTCGTCGGCGCACTGATACTCGCGGTGCTCCGCAATGGCCTGAATCTGCTCGAAGTCTCCGTCTTCTGGCAGCAAGTCGTCATCGGGGCGGTGATCGCCCTCGCCGTACTGCTCGATACACTCCGGCGTCGCGCATGATCCCCGTGCGCCGGGGCAACGCCGAAGGCCGAAGTCGAAGGCCGAAGGGCGAGACCACGGCCCCTCCGCAGCAACAGTCCGTCCCCGTCGTTCACTGCCGATCCGTTCACTGCCGATCCGTTCACTGCCGTCGACTGCGAGGAATGCAGCAATGAGCAAGAGGAAGAGCACGTTCGCCGCGAGGAACACCTTTGCCGCAGTGAGCGCCGCGGCTCTGATATGCGTGGCCGTCACGGGATGCGGAAGCGGCTCGGGCGGTTCCGGAGACAAGAAGGACATCAAGCTGGGCCTCGCGCTCTCCACCCTCGACAATCCCTTCTTCGTCGAGATGAAGAAGGGCGCGGAGGCGGAGGCGAAGAGCCAGGGCGTCTCGCTCAACGTCCAGGACGCACAGAACGATCCGTCCCAACAGGCCGACCAGCTACAGAACTTCACCAGCCAGAACGTGAAGTCGATCATCATCAACCCGGTCGACTCCGACGCGGCGGCCCCCTCCGTGAAGGCCGCGGACAACGCGGGCATCCCCGTCGTCGCCGTTGACCGTACGGTCAACAAGGCCGAGGTCGCCACGACGGTCGCCTCCGACAACGTCACCGGCGGCAAGAAGGCCGCCAGGGAACTCGCCGAACAGCTCGGCGGCAAGGGCGACATCCTCGTACTGCGAGGCCAGCCGGGCACCTCCGCATCGCGGGAGCGCGGCAAGGGCTTCATGTCGGCGATCAAGGAGTATCCGGAGATCAAGGTCGTCGGCAAGCAGGCCGCCGACTTCGACCGCGCCAAGGGCCTCGACGTCACGACCAACCTCCTTCAGTCCCACCCCGAGGCGACGGGAATCTTCGCCGAGAACGACGAGATGGCTCTGGGCGCCATCAAGGCGCTGGGCGGCAAGGCCGGCAAGCAGGTCAAGGTCGTCGGCTTCGACGGAACCCCCGACGGCTTCAAGGCCATCCGGAAGGGCACGCTCAGCACCTCGATCGCCCAACAGCCCGCCGAGCTGGGCAAGATGGCCGTACGTAACGCGATCCGCAAGGTTCAGGGCAGCGATCCGGACAAGGAGATCATGGTTCCGGTCGTCACCGTGGACAGGAAGAACGTCGCCCGGTACTCCTGACGTTCGCCGATCGAGGGTCGTCCCCGGCCCGGACCGCCGGCGGAAGCACAGCCGGAAGCACCCGCCGGAAGCAGCAACTCAACACCGAGAACAACAGCAGAAGGAGCTGGCCGCCCGAATGAAGAAGTCGGGAATCCTCAACCGTCATCTCGCAGGCGCGCTCGCCATGTTGGGCCACACCGACCGTGTCGTCGTCTGCGACGCGGGACTGCCGATACCGGTCGGTCCGGGCCTTATGGTCGTCGATCTCGCGTTCCGCGCGGGGGTGCCCACGTTCGCCGAGGTGCTCGACGGCCTGCTGGAGGAGCTGGAGATCGAGGGCGCGACCGCCGCATCGGAGGTCGAGGAGCACAACACGGAGGCGTCGGCCCTTCTGAACGAGCGCTTCCCCAAGCTGGAACTCGTCCCGCACGAGAAGTTCAAGGCGTTCACGCGCCATGCGCGTCTCATCGTGCGTACGGGAGAGACACAGCCGTACGCGAACGTGATGCTGCGCTGCGGGGTGCCGTTCTAGCCGTTCCAGCGCCGTCAGCCCGCGAGAGGGGTGCGCGGGCCCCGAACCGCCTTCGGGGAAGGGCCCGCCGCGCCGTCGCCGGCCGCGAGGTCGTCGCCTGAACCGTCGCGGGCGGTGTGTTCGTGGCGGGTGTCGTCGCGGCGGTCGTCGTGGGCGTCCTCGTGGGCGTCGCCGTCGGCGGCCGTGTCGTCCAGGGCGTCCTCGGGCTCCCAGCGCAGCAGGTCCCCCGGCTGGCAGCCGAGCACCTCGCAGAGCGCGGCGAGCGTCGAGAAACGGACCGCCTTGGCGCGGCCGTTCTTCAGCACCGCCAGGTTGGCGGGCGTGATCCCTACCCGGTCCGCGAGTTCACCGACGGACATCTTCCGCCTGGCCAGCATCACGTCGATGTCCACGGCGATCGGCATCAGATCACCTCCTCCAACTCGGCCTGCATGCGCGCCGCTTCGACGTCCCGTGCGACTGCCTGTGCGAGCAGCATCCGCAGTACGAGTACGACGAGCGCGACACCGAGTATCGCCACCACGCCCCCGCCCAGCAGCAGGACGATGCCCGGCGCCACGGCCTCGCCGGGGGCCAGCAGCACCCCGAGGACGAACATCAGCATCGCAGCCGCGACGACCGCGCCGATCACGATGTGCACGTAACGGAAGGCGGCGTGGGAGAACACGGTGCCGCGCCGCACCATCGTCACCAGCCGCCATACGCAGACCAGCACGACCTGCACCGTGACGACGCCCAGGACCACGACCAGGATGAACGAGGCGGGCGGATACGCCAGTTCCGTATCGATGCCGTCCAGGTCGGCGGCCAGCAGCGGCACCATCACGCCTTGCACGAACAGCGAACCGGCGAGCAGCACCACGAGCACGGCGCGCAGCGCCGCCACTGTCAGCTTTCCCATCGCCCCTCCTTCAATCGACCCACGATGGAAAGCTATCGATAGTCGATAGCTTCGGCAAGGGGTGGGGAGGGGAGACGACGCTGGGGGCCGGGGGGCGCGCATCCGAGGACCGGTGCCGCGGACCCGGCCCTCCCCCGGACGGCAAACGGGCGGCAACCCGGGCGGCGCACCCGAAGTCCGAACTAACCGCTGTGCGGGGAACTTTGACGGTGTCTATGCTGTTCGGTGATTCGAACTGTTCGCCGTGGGGGCGGTGTTGAGAGCAGGGGGGTACGGGGGCGATGGGTTACGTTCTGCCGGGCTGGCTGGATGAGATCCTCGATTTCATCGGGATCAACTGGCCCAACGTGGACGAGGACGACTACCGCGAAATGGCCGACGCCATGCGGGAGTTCGCGGAGAAGTTCGAGGGTCACGGCGGTGAGGCGCACGCTGCGGTGAACCGCATCCTCGCCTCCAGCGAGGGTTACGCGGTCGACGCGCTCCAGGAGCACTGGGGCAAGGTCAAGGGCTCTCATCTGGACAAGGTGCCCGAGGTCGCACGGCTCTTCGCGACGGCGTGCGACGTGGTCGCGGACATCATCTACGGGATGAAGGTCAAGGCCGAGATCGAGCTGGGCGCGATGGCGGCCTCGATCGGCATCTCCATCGGTCTGTCGGTGGTCACCGGCGGCCTGTCGGCGTTGATCGGCGCCGCGGAGACCGCGGCGATGCGGGAGTTGATCCGCCGGATCATCAAGGAGGCGGAGGAGGAGATCGTCTCGCGGCTGATGGCCGAGGTCACCGAACCGGTCACCGGCAAGCTGGAGAAGATGACCGAGGACATGATCCTCGATCTCGCCGACGACGCGATCCATCTGCCGCCGGGCGAGGGCGGCGGAGCCGGGGGCGGCGGCGACGCGGGCGGCGGACACGACGGCGGCAAGGGGGCGATGAACCTCGCGTCGGCGGGCGGCGGCGGCGCGGGCGGCGCCGGAGGGGGCTCCGGAGGCGCGGGCGGCGGTGGCGGTGGCGCGGGCGGCGGCCGTATGCGCATCGACCCGGACGAGTTCGACAACGGTGCGGAGAAACTCTCCCGCCACGGCTCGGACCTGCACACCAACTCCCTTGCCCCACTGGGCCGCGCGAAGGGCGCCTTCGGCCGCACCAAGGGCCGCGACCCCTTCACCCAGGCCTTCGACAGCGTCCTCCACGGCGCGCTCGACGGCTCCGAGAAGGCGCTGAAGAAGGTCGCCAAACACGTCGGCGAGGGCGTCCCCGGCGGCGTCCGCTCCATGGCCAAACGCCACCGCGACAACGAGAACTCCGTCGCCGATTCGATGAAGGCCATCACGTCCCGCAGCGACGGGAAGGGGCCGAACGGGCGCGGTGCGGGCACCGGGGCCAAGCGCTGGCAGCAGGCGGGTGCGAAGGTCAAGCTCGCCTTCGCACAGTTGTCGCAGAAGGCCCGCGCGGCTCGCTGCAAACTCTTCGGCGGCGACCCCATCGACATGGCCACCGGCGAGATGTTCCTCGCGCAGACCGATCTCGAACTCCCGGGCGTGCTACCGCTGATCATCGAGCGCACCCACATATCCACCTACCGCCACGGCCACTTCTTCGGCCCCTCCTGGGCCTCCACGCTGGACGAACGTCTGGAACGCGGCGACGGCGGCCTGTGGTGGCACCGCACCGACGGCTCCTCGATGATGTACCACCGCGAGCCCGACATGCTCGGCGACCAGGTCTGGCCCATGGAAGGCGAACGCATCCCGCTGACCTGCGTATTGGAGGGCAGCGACTACGCCCTCGCCGTAGCCGACCCCGTCACGGGCCTCACCCGTCACTTCCGTGCCGCCCCCGACGGAGACGCGGGCACCTGGTGGCTCGCGGAGATCGAAGACCGCAACGGCAACGGCATCAGCATCGACCGCGAGGCCGACGGTCTCCCCAGCGCGATACGCCACGACGGCGGCTACCACGTCGACGTCACCACCGACGACGGCCTCATATCGTCCATCGCCGTCCGCACGCCGGAGGGCCCGGTCGAGGTCAAGTCCTACGCCTACGACGACGCCCGCAACCTGACCCACATCGTCAACTCATCAGGTCTGCCCCTGGTGTTCGGCTACGACAGCGACCACCGCATCACGTCCTGGACCGACCGCAACGACTCCACCTACCAGTACGTCTACGACGAGACCGGCCGCGTCACCCAGACCATCGGCCCCGACGGCTGCCTCTCCGCCCGCATCGCCTACGACCCGGCAGAGCGCACCACCCGCTACACCGACTCCCTCGGCGCCGTCACCACCTACCGCACCAACGAACGCGGCCAGGTCGTCGCGGAGACCGACCCGCTGGGCAACACGGTCCACAGCGAGTGGGACAGCCACGACAACCTGCTGTCGCGCACGGACGCGCTGGGGCAGACCACCCGCCTCGAATGGGACGACAACGGCACCGATCTGATCTCCGTACGCTACCCGGACGGGACGCGCACGGACATCACCTACGACACCCGCACACACCTGCCACGTGAGACGCGCCTCCCGGAGGGAGCCGTCTGGCGTCACGAGTACGACGCTCAGGGCAACCTCACGGCCCAGATCGCCCCCGACGGTGGCGCGACTCGTCTCACGCACGCTCCCACAGGGGCGGTGCAGACAGTTACGGATCCCCTCGGCC